>CAYZYC010000160.1:3687-5188 GCA_964481165.1 uncultured Limnobacter sp.
GCGCTTCGGCAGCCTGCGCTTCGGCCGACGTCGCTTCGGTCGCCTGTGTCCCGACTGCGGGTTCGTCTCCCGGCCGATCGTCTTGCGCGTCGTCCGTCTTGCCGATCTCGTGCAACTGCTTCAGGGTCGCGAGCAGCGCCGGCGGAATCGGCTCGGTCTTGTTGTAGTCGTCGATGTAGACGTCGAGGCCGTCCATCACGTTGAAATGCGGATCGGCGAACAGGCGCTTGAGCGCGGAGTTGCGCGTCAGCGCATCGACCCCCTGCTGCATGAACGGCCGGAAATCGGACGCCGTGGTCAACGATTCGATCGGCGGAAGCGGCCGCCGTTCGCCGGCAATAGGCTGCGATCCGGCCCCGGGCGCCGAGGCATCGTCTGGCTTCGACCTTGCGCGTTCGCCGTCGTGTCCTGCGCCGGGCACAGGCTGGTCCGGTTCGCGCGCTCGCTGCTCGTCGCGTCCGCGCGCGCTTTGCCCGTCCGCTTCGCCCGATCGTTGCCCGGGCTCGCGCGGTCGATGCTCGTCCGGCCAGCGTGGCGCTTCATCCGGGCGTGCACGCGCGACGGCTTCCGATCCGGCAACGTCGGTCGATGCCGCGGCCGAAGCCTCCCGGCTGCGGTGCTTGCGTCGCGACCAGCGCGACAGGAATCGGTACTCGTTCATTGCCCGGGCTTCCCGCGCCCCTCTCCTCCTTCCTGCGGGATTTCCCTCATGCGTGCGCGTTCGCGTTCGACCATCTCGCCGAACTCCAGCGGGCGCAGGAACGACGGCTTGACCTTGCTCCGCTTGCGCGGTCGATCGGCAACGTAGTGCAGCGACACGTACTCGGCGATCCAGCGCCGCATCGGCAATGGCATCGGAACGCGATCGACCCGCGCACCGCCGTCCATCCAGCGCCCCGCTTCGTTGTAGCTCGCGGTGACCGCGAGCGCACGCGGCGGTGTGGAATCGCCGTCGGCGACGACTCCGGTGTCGTCCTCGGCGAGCCGCCATTGCACGAACAGCGACGGTTCGTCGGTCGTCACGTTCAGGTAGTAACCCTCGGCCTCGTCGACGTGCAGCTGCACGGCAAGCGCCGAATCGGCCGCTCCGGGCTCGACCCGCGACGGGATCCAGATCCTGGGCTGCCAGGCGTTACCCGTTTCCCGGCACTCGAAGAACACCTCGACGGGCACCGGGTCGACGTCGTCCAGCGGCTCGGCGCCCGGCGGCAAAAGCTCTCGTGGGCTCAACGGCATCTCCGCGCTAACCTGCGCACGTTGTTACCATGGTGCATCCCGGCAACTTGCATATGGCGAAAAACCTCAACCCCGTAGCAGACGAGCGCTACGCTGCCACGGTACCGCAGATTCCCCAGAGCGTGCCTGCTGCCACCGGCGTTCTTGCCGACCGGCGGGGTCGGCGCCTGCACGATCTCCGCATCTCGGTCACCGACCGCTGCAACTTCCGCTGCACCTACTGCATGCCGAAATCGGTGTTCGGCAAGGACTACGCGTTCCTGCC
>CAYZYC010000161.1:0-5039 GCA_964481165.1 uncultured Limnobacter sp.
CCCTGGTCGATCGCGACGTGCTCGGCGAAGTTCAATGCGAGCGACGTGTTGTGCGTCACCACGTAATCGTCGGTGACGTAGAGCCGACCGGGATGAGACACCGAGATGCACTGCACGGGCGCGCGTCGCGTCGCTTCGATCGACGCGATGACCGGAAGCTTGCGACGCGAACGGCCGCCGGCGACGCGAGCGGCCTTGTCCGCCATCAGGAACAGGCTCGCCGGATCGGGATGACCGATCGTGCAGACGAACGCCGGGCGTCCCTCGCGCCGCTCACCGTAGTCGCGAAAGAACGGCTTCCTCGCTGCGATCGCGCACCAGCCGCCCAGCGAGCGAACCAGCGTCTGCACGTCGCGCGCCAGCCGTTCGCTCGAACTGGAGAGCCGGACCGTACCCCAGCGCTCGACCCAGCCATCGGTGTCGAGCAGCCCGCGCAGCAGATCGAGGCGCGCCTCGCGCCCGGCGTCGAGATAGGGCTCGGGAATGAACTTCTCCCAGGACGCGGCGCCCCACAAACCGAGCGATTCCAGATGCTGCTTCAGCGGGTTCGGATGTCGTCCCGCGTAGCCCGGCACCGCTCCGCGGTTCGGTTGCGCAATGCGCCAGTCGTAGCGCGACGAATGCTGCAGGACGAGTTCGTCGCCGACCCGATCGCGCATGCGTTCGAGCACGTCCGCCGCGGCGTTGGAGAACATGACCGAGTTCCCGCGCAGGCATCCGTCGCCCAGCAGCGCACCGAGCACCCAGGGGTCGACGGGCAACGGCGCTTCGCGGCCGAACTCGCCGTTCGGCATGTCGATCCAGAGCCGACCGCGATAGCGGACTCGCCCCAGCATCTCGCGCAGACGCGCAGTGCTCAGTACACGCGGCGCGGGCCATTCGCGGTAGTAGACACGCCACAGGTGCTCGTCGCAGCATTCGGTGCTGCGGCCGTCGGAAAACCGGATGCGGTAGACCTGCCGCTCGCCTTGCGGAAACACGCCGGTGACAACCGATGGTTGTCCGTCGATGGACGCGAGCTCGTCGCCCACCGAGATCTCTCCCATCGACTTCCATCCGGAGCGCAATCGAATCCGCGCATCGAGCGGCTGCGCTTTCCCCATCGACGGTCTTCCGGCGACGATCACCAGGTCGCCGGGCTGCAGGCCCGAGGTCATCCGGTCGAGATCGACGTAGCCGGTGGGAACGCCGGTGACGTCGTTCGGGTTGTTCTGGTTGTACAGCTCGTCGATGCGCTCGACGACCTTGCCGAGCAGGTCGGGCAGCGGCTGGAAGCCGGTCTGGCCGCGCGCGCCGTCCTCGGAGATCTGGAAGACCTTCGACTCGGCTTCGTCGAGCAGCTGCCGCGTGTCCTTGCCGGACGGATTCAGCGCCGACGTGGAGATCTCGTCGGCGGTGGAGATCAGCCGGCGCAGCACCGCGCGGTCGCGAACGATCTCGGCGTACTTGCGGATGTTCGCCGCCGACGGCGTTTCCTGCGCGAGCGCATTCAGGTAGACGAGCCCGCCCGCCTCCTCGGCCTTGCCGGCCGTCTGCAGCGCCTCGTAGACCGTGACCACGTCGGCCGGCTGGCTGCGCTCGATCAGCCTGCCGATCTGGTGCCAGATCAGCCGGTGGTCGTGACGATAGAAGTCGTTCTCGCGCAGCAGGTCGGCGACGCGGTCGAACGCGCTGTTGTCGAGCAGCAGGCCGCCGAGCACGGCCTGCTCGGCTTCGATCGAGTTCGGCGGAACGCGCAGCGCGGCGATCGACGGATCGCCGGACTGCTCTCCGTACGGAACGGCGGACATCCGTCGCGGTTCGGCCGGGAGACTGCGCGCGCGGCCGTCGTCAGGCCGTCTCGCCCACCACCGTCACGGTGATCTCCACGACGACGTCGCTGTGCGGGGCGACCTCGACCGTCGCGTCGCCGACGGTCTTCAACGGGCCGTCGGGCATGCGCACCATCGCCTTCTCGACCTCGAAGCCCTGCTTCTTCAGGCTCTCCGCGATGTCGAAATTGGTGACCGAACCGAACAGCCGGCCGTCGACGCCGGCTTTCTCGGTGATGCGAACGTTCACGCCGGCGAGCCGCTCGCCGAGCGCCTGCGCCGCCGCCAGCCGGTCGGCCTGGATCTTCTCCAGTTCGCTGCGCCGGGCGGCGAATTCGTCGATCGCCTCCTTCGTCGCGCGGCGCGCCTTGCCGGTGGGAATCAGGAAGTTGCGTGCGTAGCCGTCGCGCACCTTGACGACGTCGCCGAGCTGGCCCAGGTTGACGACCTTCTCGAGCAGGATGATCTGCATCGTGTGACTCCTGGTGCGCTCAGTGGTTGTCGGTGTACGGCAGCAGTGCGAGGAAACGCGCGCGCTTGACGGCGTCCTGCAGCTGGCGCTGGTAGCGCGCCTTCGTTCCCGTCAAACGCGCAGGAATGATCTTGCCGGTGTCGGTGATGAAGTCCTTCAGCAGCTCGACGTCCTTGTAGTCGATCCACTCGATCTTCTCGGCCGTGAAGCGGCAGAACTTCTTGCGCTTGAACAGTGCGCTCTGCGCCGGACGGCGCGTTTTCTTGTCCTTGGAACCACGACGGAATGTGGCCATTTCTTCGATCCTCTGTCAGATGATGTGTTCGTTTCGAGCCGCGTCGCGGAAGTCGGTGACGTGCACGACCAGCGATTTCGACTGGCGGCGCAGCGGCGCGAGGAAGCCGTCGACGGCGATCGGTTGTCCGAGCTGCAGCCGGTCGGCGCGTGCTGCGAGCGATCCCGCGAAACGCAGCGACACGTCGAATTCGAGCTGCCGCGGGTGCCCGGCCTCGGTCACGTCCGAGCGGTGGCTCAACCGGGCCTTCAGCATCGCGATCCCCGCGGGGGTGTACCGCAGGCTCTCGCGTTCGCTCAGCGTGCCGGAGATCTGCACGTGATTCGATGCCTGCGCCTGCACGACGACGTCCCGGGCGCAGCGGGTCAGGACGGCGCAGCCTCGGAAGCCGCCTTGCGAGCGTCGTCGCGCTGGATCTGCTTCCACATCGGCGACGGACCCGTTTCGGCCTTCTTCATCGAGACGATCAGGTGGCGAAGAATCGCATCGTTGAAGCGGAACGCGTGGTCGAGCTCGTCGAGCGTCGTCTTGCCGCACTCGATGTTGATCAGCACGTAGTGCGCCTTGGCCATCTTCTGGATCGGGTAGGCGAGCTGGCGCCGGCCCCAATCCTCGGTGCGGTGCGTTCTGCCTTCCTGCGATTCGATCATCGTCTTGTACCGCTCGATCATCGCGGGCACCTGCTCGCTCTGGTCGGGGTGGACGATCAGCACGATCTCGTAATGACGCATCTGTACTCCCTGCATGCGGAGTCCGGCGCGACGAACGCGAGCGCGTGACGAACGGCGGAGTTGCCGGGTGCCGGCAACCGGTTCGACGCGGCCCGTCGCGCGGGCTTCCCTTGTGGACGAAGGCCGCCGGTGTCGAGCGTCGGTGCACCGTGCGGCAAGGAAGCGCGGAGTATACCAGCGTCAATCGGACAGGTAGTACTCGATCGTCGAGACGACCCGCACCCGTTTGATGTGCGGCGTGCTCGCATCGCGGTCCGAAATCGAGAACTGCCCCTGCGAGGCTCGCTTGATCTTGCCGAGGTGGCTGCCCGAGTCGTCGGCGAACTTGCCCGCGGCCTCGCGTGCGTTGCGCGTCGCTTCCTCGAGCATCGGCGGCTTGACCGCGTTCAGCCCGGTGAACAGGAACTGCGGCTGCAGCCCCTGGTCCGATCCGATGGCGATTCCCTCGCGGCCGAGCTCGCCGAGCCGGCTCATCGTCGCGCGCACGCGCTCGACGTCGGCGGTGTACACCGTGACGGTGGAGCGCCCCGTGTAGCGGAAAAGGCTGCGTTCCGGGTCGCCGTACTCGCGCGCCTGCTTGTCGACGACGACCGGCGGCGAGACGCCGATCTCGTCCTTCGCGAAACCCGCCTCCAAGAGGAACTCGACCAGGCGCGTATTCGTGCGTTCGATGCTGCGGTACAGGTTGCCGACGTCGTTGTCGGCTCCGGCGTGCGAGATCGGCCAGATCGCGAGATCGGCGGGCACCTCGCGTTCGGACAGTCCCTTGACCTCGACGCTGCGGTCGAGCAGGCGGAATCCGAGCAGCGACTGGCCCAGTTGCCAGGCGGCGAGCACCAGGCCTGCGGCCAGCAGCACGCCGAGGATCGCGGCCGCCACCGCGCCCCCGGACGAACGTGGAGAGATTTCTTCGGACATCGTCGAATCCTACATCCCGCCCGGCGTGTCCCATCCCTCGCTCGCGCCGGCATACAGCGCCTCGAGGATCCGGCGTTCGCGCGTCTCGATGCGGTCGAGGAACGTCGATGCGCCGCCGATCGCCCGGAACGCTTCGAAGCCCCGCACGAGGAAGTCGTGCATCTGCGACAGTCCGGCCACGCGGGCAGGCGTGGCCATCGCCTTGAGCAGACGGCCGATCATCGGATGGCGAACGAGGCGGTCGAGCGAATGCCCGATCGCGCCGATCAGCGCAAGTTGCTGTTCGCGCTCCGCGCGCGAGCCGGTACTCCGGTACGCGTCGGCGTACTCCGCCGGCGTGATCCGCGTCGACTCGTCCTGCCGCAACGCACGCGCGACGCCGAGGTCGAGCCGTTCCGACAGCGAGTCCATCTCGATCGCATCGGCGATCGTCGCGAGCGCCGACGACGGGAGCAGCCGAACCATCATCGGCACGAGCTTCGCGAGTTCGACATCGCGCTGCGAGAAATCCTTCGCACCGTAGAGGTCGTGCAGGAAGAAGCGCGCCGCGGACCCGTGCCGAGGTTCGGACAGCAGTTCGTGATGCGTGCGCGCAAGCCGGTGCGCCTGCCACTGCTTCAGCGCGTGCACCCACGCCTGCGTCGCCGCGTCCTGCGCGAGTTCGCGGCGCAGGCGCGCGACCTCGGCCGCGGCGGTTTCGAGTCGTCGTCCGTGATCCATGGCGCGCAGTCTGCACGAGGCCGGCCGACGCGCATACCCGCGGCGACCGGAGCCCGCGCCCATAGGGCCTGTTCACACTACGATCGTCCCCG
>CAYZYC010000162.1:0-5029 GCA_964481165.1 uncultured Limnobacter sp.
GCGATCGCCGCATTGATCTTGCAGTCCAGCAGCACCGGTCCGTCGGGTGCCTGCAATAGCGGCGCTGCGCGGCGCAGGTCTTCGAGCGAGCGGATGGTGGCGGTACTGAACCCGAATCCCTCGGCGATCGGCGCGTAGTCGACATCGGGAAAACTCGCCCGCGCGATCGGCATGTGCTCGAGCGCCAGGTAGTGCCGCTCGGCGCCGTAGGCGCAGTCGTTCATCACGACGACGATGATCGGCGTGCCTTCACGCGCCGCGGTGTCGAGTTCGGTGAGCGACATCGCGAAGCCGCCGTCCCCGATGAACAGCACCGTCGTCTCGCCGGGGCGCGCGCGGGCGAAGCCCAGCGCCGTGCCGAAGCCCAGCCCCACCGAGAAGAAGTCGCTCGTGTGCTTGATGTGGCGCGGCCCGCGCGTGCGCAGGTACGGCAGGATCTGCAGGAAGTTGCCCGAGTCGTAGACCAGGTTGCGCTCGATGGGCAGCAGGCGGTCGAGTTCGAGCGCGAGCGCGCGCGGGTCGACGGTGCGGGAAGTGTGTTCGGGGCGGAACTCGCCGGCCATGTCGAAGGCGGCGAGCCTGCGGCGCACGGCATCCGCATGGAAGGGCTTGTCGACCGCGTCGCGCGCGGGCAGCGCCGCCTCGAGTTGCCGCGCGACCTCGCGCGCGTCGGCGACGATGCCGAGGTCGGCAGGTCCCCAGCGTCCGATGTGGCTGCGCACAGTGTCGACGTGGATCACCGGAGCGTCGTGCGGCAGCGCTTCGCCGCCGCTGGTGGTGCGCTGGTTGAAGCTCGCGCCGAAGACGACGACGCAGTCGGCCTGGTCGATCAGCGGTCGCGCCGCCGAGTGCGAGAACGAACCGATGATCCCGAGGTTCCACGGGCTGTCGCGGAACATGTCCTTCGCCTTGAGTGTCGTCGCGAGCAGGCCGCCCGTGTGGTGCGCCAGCGACTCGATCGCCTCGCGCGCGCCGGCTCGATGCGCGCCCAGTCCGGCGATGAAGAGCGGCTTGCGGCTCTTCGAGAGGAGCGCGGCTGCCGCGTCGATCGCCTGCGGGCGCGCCGCTGCAGCGGGTTGCGCGACGCGTGTCCCGGCCCGTGGCTCGGCCGCGGCACGCGGATCGATCATCGCGCGCTGCATGTCCAGCGGCAGCAGCAGCGCGGCGGTCGTGCCGCGTTCGGCGGCCTGCACGGCTTCGGCGAGCACGGCGCGTGCCGTCTCGGGAGTGCGCGCCACGAAGGTCGGCAGGCCGGCGGCACGCAGTACCGCGGGCGCGTCGAAGGCCTTGCCGTCGGGACCCGCAACGTTCGGGTCGTCGCGCACGCCCGCGGCTTCGCCGAAAACGACGAGCACCTTCGAGCCCGTGCGGCTGGCGTTGACCGCACCGTGCAGCGCATTGGCCGTTGCGGGTCCGCGCCCGATGAGCGCGATGCCGAGCGTACCGGTGGCCGACGCGTATCCTTCGGCCATCGCGACCGCGTGGTTCTCGTGACGCGCGCCGTGAAAACCGCTGTCGAGGGCATCGAGCGTCGCGGCCAGCAGCATCGTGTCGTCGCTCATCAGCCCGAACACCGGTGCCCCCAGGCGGGCGATGTCTTCGGCGAGCAGCCGGTAGACCGGCACGCGCGTGTGCGTATCGTGCTGCAGCGTGACGGGCGGATTGTTCACCGACATGTCCATGTGCGCCTCCGTGCGGTGCGGTGGGAAGCCGGCCAGGTCGGGCGGATCCGATCGTGCCCTTCGCGGTACTCGCTGGCTCGGGATCTCAATAGGAATATGAAGAATATATCTTCATGGATTCCCATGACATGCGGGAGGCTTTCGCGGCGTTCACAGGTTTCACAGGAACAACGCGGCACTCACATGGAACCGGTGCCCGAGCCTCTTCGCGATCGCCTTGCTGATGTGGCGCCGGCCGCTCAGGATGTCCGAGATCCGCCCCTGCGGAGCGCAGTCGACGAGGTCATCCTGTTTCAGGCCGTGCTGCCTCATCAGCATGCGCAGCACCTCCTTCGGCTCGGCCTCGGGCACGGGAGCGTGCTCTTCCTCGTACGCGGCAACCTGGTCGGCCAGGTAATCGAGCACTTCGGCCAGCGGGTGACTCTCGTCATCGCCGATCTCGTCCAGCAGGACCTCGATGGTCGCTCGCGCCCGGGCGTACTCGTTCCTGGTGCGCACCGAAGTAACGCCGATGGCCTTCTTGAACGGGAGCCAGGCACGAAGGATCATCTGCGGTCGCATCGCGAGCGCCCCCTTTCTGCGTAGTATTGGTGGAGCACCACGGAAGGAGCGGCGGATGAAGCGATTTCTCGTCATCCTCCTCGCAGCACTCGCCCTTGCGACCATGGCCAGCGTTCGCTGGCAACCCGAACCGATCGAGGAACGGCTGGTGCGCATCCGCGCCGCCGAGGCGTTCCCCGATCTCGTCGACGAGCTCGCCGACGAGCCGATCGAAGTGCTCGCGACGCTCGTCGATTACGCCGACGACAAGGTGTTGCTGCTGAAGGCGCAGGCCGCCGTGCTTCGGCATCCGCGACTCGCACGCGAGATCCTGCCGATCTACGGGCAGGAGCCCGAGTTCCGCGAGATCCTGCGGACCTACGGCGAAGCGGTGTTGCTGCCGATCGGGTACTTCCTGCACAACGAGGTGCGCACCGTGGCGATTGCGGACTCGGTTGCGCGCAGGGCGCACGAGTTCAGTGACGCGGTGTCGCGCTGGTGGGAGCCCGGCGCAGCGCGTGTGCCCGGCGAGCGCGCATCGGTCGACGCCCGACCCGCGCCCGAAGGACAACCCGCGTCCGAGGCGCACAGCGCACCCGACGCACACCCCGCGCCAGGCGAGCGCTCGACATCCGAAGCCCGGCCGACGCCCCCCGAGCAAGCGTCACGCGCCCTCACCCCGCGCGACCGAGGCTGGTACGCCGTGCACTTCGTGCGCGACGAAGGCCACGACTTTCTCGGACAGTTCGCGCTCGACCCGCAGGGCAACCCGCAATGGATCCAGACCGAGCGCGTTCTCGAGGGGCTGAATGCGCTCTTTGCCAGCGGCGTGCGTTCGCTGGAGACCAAGGCGCGCACCGGCGGCGAGATCGCGGCGAGCGACTACGGGTGGGCGGCGGTCGACGGACTGGCGATCGTCGGTGCGACGGCGTTGCTGCGCGCGGGCAAGGCCGCCGGTGCCGCGACGAAGGCGACGACCTCTGCGCGCTCGGCCACGCTTTCGACGCGCGCGGCGGCGTATTCGTCGCACGTTGCCAAGGCGGCGCGAATCGGCGTGCGTTCGGCGCGGTACGCGAAGTGGCCCGCGATCGTCGCGACGACGTACCTCGTCGTTCGGCATCCGTCGATCATCGGCGACGTGCTGTCGGAACTTGCCGACGCGATCGGCTGGCCGCGATGGCTCGTGCACGCGCTCGGCTGGACCGCGTTGCTTCTGCCGTTGCTCTTCGTATCGTGGACCGTCTGGCGGACGCTGGCATGGCTGGGCCGGCCGGCGCCGCCGAAACCCTACGAACGCTTGGCGGCCGCGGCACGCCGTTGAAGCTGGAAAGCCGCCGGCCCTGCGCCTTAGCCCTTCGATTCCGTCTTCCCAGATCGTTCGAGTCCAAACTATAGTACGCGGGCGTGCGCGGAGCGACGCGGACGGAAGCGAACGGACGACCCGATGAACGATGCAGCGAACGGCGCAATGAACGACGCGATGAACGACCTGGACGAACCGGATACCGACTCCCGTCAGAACCGGCTCGAGGCACGCGTGTGGCTGCGCATGCTCGCCTGCGGCAACCTGATCGAAAGCGAACTGCGCGAGCGCATGAGCAGCGAGTTCGACACGACGCTCGCGCGTTTCGACGTGCTCGCGCAGCTCGCGCGTCCTCCCGAAGAGCCGACGATGGGCGAGCTGTCGCGGCGCCTGATGGTGACCAAGGGAAGCATCACCGACGTGATCGGCCGGCTCGAAACGGCGAAACTCGTCGAGCGGCGCAAGGATCCGGACGACGCGCGCATCCAGCGCGTCCACCTGACGCCGAAGGGAAGGCGGCTCGCCGACGCGATGATTCCGGCGCACAACGAATGGCTCGCCGAACTGCTGCGCGACTTCGGTCGCGCCGACCTGCAGCGCCTCGACAAGCTGCTCGGACGGCTGCGCATGGTGCTGCGCGCCGCGCACGACGAATGAGCAGGTGCCACGTCGATCCGCGGGCGCGGCGCGGATGAGCGCCTGCGCCCCGCTTGATCTGCATCAAGCAGGGGTACCGCCGCGCTTGCTCGTCCTGACTTGCTGGGCTCTAATGGTTTGAGCTTGAATCAATTTGCACGAAGACGAGGCGCCGATGGCCAGGGATGAGGAGCGTCGATTTTCCGGCCGTCATGCGGTCGTCACCGGCGGCGGCCGCGGGATGGGAGCGACCATCGCCGAGTCGCTCGCGGCGCGCGGCGCCGCGGTGTCGCTGCTGGGCCGCACGGCGGCCACGCTCGAATCCACGGCGCGCCGGATCGCCGCCGAACACGGAACGCCGGTCGGCTTCGCGGTGACCGACATCGCCGACGAGGCGTCGGTGACGGCCGCGATCGCGCAGTGCGTCGCGGAGCGCGGCCGCGTCGACATCCTGGTGAACAACGCCGGCATCGCGCCGTCGGCGCCGTTCCTGAAGAGCGACTCGGCGCTGTGGAAGCAGGTGCTCGACGTCGACCTGATGGGCGCGGTGCACGCGGCGCGCGCCGTGCTGCCGGGGATGCTCGAGTCGGGCGGCGGGCGCATCGTGAACATCGCGTCGACCGCCGGAATCACCGGCATGGCCTACGTCACCGCGTACTGCGCCGCGAAGCACGCGTTGATCGGATTCACGCGCGCGCTGGCGATGGAAACCGCGCGCAAGGGCGTCACGGTCAACGCGGTCTGTCCCGGCTATACCGAAACCGACATCGTCGGCGATGCGCTGGAGAACATCGTCGCGAAGACCGGGCGTTCGCGCGAGGAGGCGCTGAAGAGCCTCGTCGCGCACAACCCGCAGGCGCGGCTGATC
>CAYZYC010000163.1:0-5016 GCA_964481165.1 uncultured Limnobacter sp.
CGGTCGCAGGTTCGAAATCCTTCAGCGCCGGCGTGCCGGCCGTGTTGCGCAGCCCCGCAACGTGGATGTTGTCCTTGACGACGATCGGCAGCCCGTCGAGCGGAAGGCAGTTGCTGCGCGCGCGCCGGGTCGAATCGGCTGCGCTCGCCTGGCGCAATGCCTGCCCGGCGTCGAGCGCGATGAACGCGTTCAGTTCTGGCAGCGAGCGCGCCCTGGCGAGATACGCCTGCATCAGCGCCTTGCTGTCGAAGCGGCCCTCGCAGATCCCGCGCACGGCTTCGGTCGCGGTCAGCGTATCGATCGGCGGCGCGGCAACCGCCGCCGCTGCCGTCGCGCCGTACAGCGTCGTCGCGAGCAGTCCCGCTGCACCAACGATCGCAGATGTTCCCCGTTCGACCGATCGGCCCATGGCACGCTCCATCCGGTTGCGAGACGGGCCATTCTCGCGCAATCGGCGGACCAGCGCGGAATCGCTTCAACGCGAATCGACGAAGATCCGATGCAGTGCCTGCTTGTGCAGCCAGTCGACCACGTACATCGCAGGTCAGGCGTCGGGATACGACGCGAAGGCGCGCAGGAAACGCGCCACCCCCTCGCGCGCCTCGGCACCGCCGATCGACGCGACGAAACGCTGGCGTTCGGCCTCGAGCGCGCGCTCGACCGCGTCGAGGTCGCCGGCGAGCAGGCGCTTGCCCTCGCGCATCGTCGAAGCCGGCGACGATGCGATGCGTTGCGCGGCCTCGCGCGCCACGGTGGCGACACGCTCGCGCGGCGCGAGCTGCGTGACGAGTCCGCAGTCGAGCGCCTCGGCTGCCGACAAAGTGCGGTTCAGCAGCACGCACGCCGACGCGCGCCGACGCCCGACGATCTGCGGCATCAACGCGGTCCAGCCGCCGTCGGGAGTGAAACCGGCGGTCGCGTAGTGCGCCTTGAACGCGGCGTCTTCGGCCGCGACGACGATGTCGCATCCGAGCACCAGCCCGACCGAGCCTCCGGTCACCAGGCCGTGCACCGCGCCGACCACCGGTTGCGGCAGGCGCAGCAGCGAGACGATCGCCTGGTTCAGCAACCCGACGAGCTCGGCCGAATAGGTCTCGAGCGCAGGCCCCTGCATCTCGCGCGCGAACCGCCGCATGTCGCCGCCGATCGAGAACGCCTCGCCGTCGGCGGCGAGCACCACCGCGCGCGTTTCCGGGCGGCGCGCGATCTCCTCGAGTGCGACGCACAGGTCGAGCAGCAGGTCGGGCACGAGCGCGTTGTGCATCGACGCGCGCGCCAGCGTGACCGTCGCCACGGCGCCGGCGTGCGACACGCGCACCGAGGGCCCGCGCACGCTCACGGCACCGAGCGCGCGATCGCGCGCGCGCGAAGCCGGCCGACGACTCCGGTGGGGAAGTAGTAGACCGACAGCACGAACAGCAGCCCGAGCCAGAGCAGCCAGCGATCGGGAGAAAAGAGCGCGGCGAGCATCGGCACCGCGGAGAACCCGTCGGAGACCCAGCGCATCAGGTCCTGCAGGTAGCTCTGCGCGAGCACGAAGATCGCGCTTCCGATCACGGCGCCGTACATCGTTCCCATTCCGCCGATGACGACGATCAGCAGCGTGTCGAGCATCACCTCGAACGACAGCGAGGTGTCGGGTCCGTTGTAGCGCAGCCAGATCGCCAGCAGTGCGCCCGCGATCGTCGCGAACAGCGCTGCGAGCACGTTCGACACGGTCCGGTAGACGACCGTGCGATATCCGATCGCCTCGGCGCGGAAGTCGTTCTCGCGGATCGCCTGCAGCACGCGACCGAACGGCGAATTGACGATGCGCAGCAGCACGAGGAACAGCACGAGCACGGCGAAGAACAGCAGGTAGTAGGTGAGGAAGCGGCCGTCGATCGAAGCGCCGAGCACGGTGTCCTCGAACAGTTCGAACGACGGCTGCAGCACTTCGGGAACCCGGAACGTCAGGCCGTCCTCGCCGCCGGTGAATTCCGACAGCTGCGACGCGAGCGTCTGGAATGCGGCAGCCACCGCGAGCGTGATCATCGCGAAGAAGATCGCCTTCACGCGCAGGCTGAACAACCCGATCGCCAGCGCGAGCAGCGCCGAGAGCACGAGCGCGACGCCGACTCCGATCGCGATCGAATCCCAGCCGGCGCCCAGGCGCGTGCTCGCGATCGCGACGCCGTACGCGCCGATCCCGAAGAACATCGTGTGCGCGAACGAGACGATTCCCGTGTAGCCGAGCAACAGGTCGTAGCTCGCGACGAGCAGGATGAACACCAGCACCTTCGCCGCGACCGAAAGCGATCGTGCTCCGGGGAACACGAAGGGCACGAGCGCGAGCAGCACGACGATCGCCAGCAGGATCGCCGCGACCAGGCGGCTGCGCGGATAGTCGCCGGAGAGCGCCGCGTGGATCATTGCCTGGCCACCGGATACAGGCCCTGCGGGCGCCACAGCAGGATCGCCACCATCAGCAGGATGTTGGAGAACAGCGCGACCTTCGGCGCCAGGAACCCGGTGTAGTTCGCCATCAGTCCGACGAGCAGCGCACCGACGAAGCAGCCGGTGGTCGAACCGAGGCCGCCGATGATGATGACGATGAAGATCAGGATGTTGACCTGCGCGCCCATCTGCGGGATCACGTTCTGCTGGTACAGCCCCCACATGACGCCGCCCAGGCCCGCGAGCGCCGATCCGGTGACGAACACGCCGACGAACATCCGGCGCACGCGATAGCCGAGCGCCTCGACCATCTCGCGGTTCTGCACGCCGGCGCGCACGAGCAGCCCGATCTTCGTGCGGTTCAGCACGTAGACCATCACGGCAAAGACGACGAGTCCGACGACCACCGCGACGACGCGGTATTTCTCGATCGCCGCGTCGCCGACGATGTACGCGCCGCGCAGGCCCTGCGGCAGCGGCAGCGGGATCTGCTGCGGACCCCAGATCACCTTGATCAGTTCCTCGCCGATGATCATCCCGCCCATCGTGATCAGGATCTGCTTCAGGTGCTGGCCGTAGACGGGACGCACGATCAGCCGTTCGAACACGTAGCCGAGCGCACCGGCCGCAGCCATCGCGACCAGCATCGCCGCACCGACCGCGACGAGATTCACCAGCATCGATTCGGAGGCGGTCCACGCGCCCAGCGGCCCGAGCACCGCGACCGCGACGAATGCGCCGAACGCGATGAACACGCCGTGGCCGAAATTGAGAACGTCCATCAGCCCGAAGATCAGCGTGAGCCCCGACGCGATGATGAACACGATCAGCCCCATCGCCAGCCCGGCGACGGTCAGCGTCGCCCAGGTCGGCAGGCTGCCCACCAGCGGCAGCGCGAGCAGCACCAGCAGCGGCACGAGCAGCAGCGGCAGCCGGTCGATGCGCGCCGCAGCCGACAGCGGAGCCGCCGGCGCTGCCGCGGTCGCGTTCGCGTTCATTGGTGCGCCCCCAGCGAAAGGCCGAGCAGGCTTTGCTGCAGCGCCTCGTCGGCAGCCAGCGCAGCCATCGTTCCGCGATGCACGACGCGGCCGTCCTCCATCACGGCGACCGTGTCGCCGAGTTCGCGCGCGAACGCGAAGTTCTGTTCGACGAGCAGGATCGTCGCGCCGGCAGCCTTCAGCTGGCGAAACGCGTCGAGCATGTTGCGGATGATCGACGGCGCGAGACCCTTGCTCGGCTCGTCGACGAGGATCAGCCGGCGCGGCTCGACGATCGCGCGCGAGACCGCGAGCATCTGCTTCTGTCCCCCCGACAGCAGCCCCGCGGGGTGGTTCCAGAACTTGCGCACCGCCGGGAACAGTTCGTGGATCCACTGCAGCCGCTGCGCGTCGATCGCGTCGACGTCACGCGCACTGCGAGCGGCGAGCAGCATGTTCTCGCGCACCGTCAGTTCGGAGAAGATGCCCATGTTCTCGGGCACGTAGGCGATGCCCAGTTGCGAGATCCCGGGCGTGTCGCGCTTCGTGATGTCCTGCCCGGCGAAACGCACCTGCCCCGCGGTCGCGGTCCACAGGCCCATGATCGTGCGCAGCGTCGTCGTCTTTCCGGCGCCGTTGCGCCCGAGCAGCAGCGTCGTGCGACCCGCGGGCACCTCGAGATCGACGCCGTGCAGGATGTGGTAGGCGCCGATGTGCGTGTGCACGCCGGTCAGCGAGAGCAACGCATCGGCGGAAGCGTCGACTCCCTCCGCCGCCCGGGAAGGCACCGGAGCACCGGGACGCGCGGCGCTCACGCCGAAATCTCCGCGCTGTCGTCCGCCGAGTCTTCCGCGGACGCCATGCCGAGGTATGCCTGCTGCACGACCGGCGAAGCAATGACGGTCGCGGGATCGCCGTCGGCCGCGAGCCGTCCGTTGTGCAGCACGATGATGCGGTCGGACAGTTCGCGGACGACGTCCATCTTGTGCTCGACCAGCAGGATCGTCTTCGTCGTGTCGCGCTTGATGTCGCGGATCAGGTCGAGGATGACCGGCACCTCGTCGACGCTCATTCCGGCGGTCGGCTCGTCGAACATGAACACCGTCGGTTCGAGCGCGAGCAGGATGCCGACTTCGAGCTTGCGCTGGTCGCCGTGCGGAAGGCTGCTGGCCGGAACGTCGCGTCGCGCAGTCAGCGCGATCCGCTCGAGAATGGCTTCGGCCTCGGCGATCGGCGCGCGATGCGAAGACCAGATCGACCACAGGTTCAGGCCCATCCCGCGCCGTGCCTGGATCGCCAGCCGGACGTTCTCGAGCACGCTCAGGTTCGGGAAGAGGTTCGTCAACTGGAACGCGCGGCCCAGCCCGCGTTTCGTGCGCTCGGGCGCCGGCAGGCCGGTGATCTCGTCGCCACTGGCGAAGACCTGGCCCGAAGTGGCCTTCAGCTGCCCCGAGATCAGGTTGAAGTACGTCGTCTTGCCGGCACCGTTCGGACCGACGATCGCGGTGAGCGTGCCGGGGCGAAACGCGCACGAAACCGAATCGACGGCAACGTGGCCGCCGAAGCGGATGCTCAACTCGCGCGTTTCGAGGGACGGGTGCAT
>CAYZYC010000164.1:0-5015 GCA_964481165.1 uncultured Limnobacter sp.
CGCTGCGCACCCGTTCGGAATAGACGATCTCGTCGCGCCGCAGGAGCACCTCGGTCATGTTGCCGGGCAGCGGACCGGACCCCGAGAACAGGTCGACGATGAACACGCGCTTGCCGTCCGGGCCGCAGCGCTCGATGACGAGGTCGAGCGGCGAGTTGCTGACGATGCCGCCATCCCAGTACGCCTTGCCGTCGACGATCGTCCACGGGAATCCCGGCGGGAGGCTCCCGCTTGCGATGATGTGATCCACGGTGATCTCGTCGACGTAGCTGTCGAAGACCTCGAACCCGGCGGTCTCGACGTCGACGGCGCTGACCAGCAGGCGCACCGGGCTCGTACCGAGCGAGGGGAAGTCGACGTACTTCGCGAGCAGATCCCGCATCGGCGTGGTGTCGTAGTAGCTGGTCCAGTTCGCCGGAAGCTCCGGCGGCGTACCGAGGGCAGGGATCCAGCGCGGAGTGAAGAATCCGGGAACGCCGAAGGTCAGGATCTGCATCGCCGCTGCGGTGCGCTCGCCGCAGCCGAAGGGCAGCGGCAGCGTCGCCACCGAGAGATCGGCCCAGAAAGCCTCCAGCGCTTCGGTCGCATGTCGCGGATGGCTGGCGATGATCGCGCCGTTGAAGGCGCCGATCGACACGCCGGCGACGATGTCCGGGAAGATCCCTTCCTCCTCGAGCGCCTTGACGACGCCGCATCCGAACGCGCCGAGCGCACCGCCTCCCTGGAGGATCAACGCGGTCTGCGGGGGCATCCGGTCGAGGGCGAACGAGGGATCGCACAGTCGTTCCTCGATCGTCGCCACGTTCACTCGATGACGGATCCATCCTTCGACGACGCGCGTTTCGTCGGCTGGACGGCCGATGGAGAACAGCGCGCGCGGCACGTCGTCGCGTAGATAGAAGAGGGCGAAGGATCCGGCGTCGAGATCGCCTCGTTCGATCCATTCCTGGCCTTCGTCGGTTGCGCCGACGACGTTGAAGCCGATCTCGCCGATCTCGCCGAAGAAATACGAGACCTCGTCGTAGGGCAGTCGGTGCCCCAGCATGTTCCGGGCGGCAAGGCGCCCCTGCTTGACCGCGTTGTCCCAATGCTCGATGTGGCGACGACGAGCGAATACCGGATCGTCGAAGGTCGTCACGTCGCCGGCCGCGAAGACGTCGGACGCGCTCGTCGAGAGCAACGCGTCGACGACGATCCGTCCGTCGTCCAGCACGATGCCGCTGCCCTGCAGGAACGACGAAGCCGGTTCGACGCCGATCCCGGCGACGACGAGATCGCACGGCAGGCGTCGTCCGGATACGGTCTCCACTTCGCGTACCCGACCGCGGCCTTGGAACGCGGCAACGCTGTCTTCCAGCAGCACACGGACGCCGCGGCTCGCGGCGTGACGTTCGAAGTAGGCCGACAGAAGCGGTGCCTTCAGGTACGGGAGAAGCACCGGACCGCGCTCGACGACCGTGACGGCGATGCCAAGGTCGACGAGCGCCATCGCGACTTCCATGCCGAGGAAGCTGCCGCCGAGCACGACGGCGCGGCGGGCGCCGGCAGCGGACTTCCGGATTGCCTGGGCATCGGCCTGGAAGTGCAGCGTGTGAATCCCCGCAAGCCCGGCGCCCGGTGCGACAGGGCGCTTCGGAACCGCGCCGGTGGCGATCAGAAGCCGGCCGTAGCCGATGCGCTCGCCGGTCGCGGTCGTGACGCTGTGCTTCGCGGGATCGACCGCGACGACTCGCGTATCCAGCCGAAGGTCGATCGCATTGTCGCGATAGAACTCCGGCGGGTTGATGAAGATCCGCGATTCGGCATCGGCTTCGCGCAATACCTGCTTGGACAGCGGCGGCCGATGGTAGGGCGCGACTGCCTCCTCCGACACGATGAGGATCGAACCCGTCGCCTGTTCGTTTCGCAGCGACTCTGCCGCGGTGACGCTGGCGAGCCCGCCGCCGAGCAGCAGGAAGTCGACGTGTTCGGAGGGATCCCGACTGCGCTTGCGCACAGCGGCCGCGGAAGGCACGGCGGGTTCGTCGGCGATGGATGTCACGGCAGCACCGGATTCTACCGACGTGTTCCCGCAACGGCGCGACGCCGTAGCCGATCCCGGTATCCTGCTGGAGGATCTTCCGCATCGCATGACCCTCGACTACTCCTGGCTTCACGACACGGTCCGCAAGCGTTTCGAATCGGATGCGGCGATGGAGGCCTTTCTGCCTCAGGCGCGCACGCCCGACGAGCTGCGAAGGATCGGCGACGACCGCTACCTTTCGGCAATGACGCGGCGGGTGTTCCAGGCGGGTATGCAGCACTCGATGGTCGACACGAAGTGGCCGGCCTTCGAGGAGGTCTTCGAGCGCTTCGATCCGCATGCGCTGGCCCGGCTCGGTTCGGAGCAGATCGAAGCGTGCATGCAGGATTCGCGCATCATCCGCCACCGGGCGAAGCTGCAGACCATCCCGAAGAATGCCCGGTTGGTCCTGGACATCGCCGCCGAACACGGCGGCAGCTTCGGTGCCTTCCTCGCCGACTGGCCGGGCAGCGACATCATCGGCCTGTGGGCGCTGTTGGCCAGGCGCGGGGCGCGCCTGGGCGGGCGCTCGGCCGCCGGTTTTCTGCGTCTGGTCGGGAAGGACACCTTCCTGCTGACCAGCGACGTGGTCGCGCGCCTGAAGGCCGCCGGCGTGATCGATCGCGAACCCGGTGGCCGCCGCGACCTGCAGGCCGTGCAGGCTGCGTTCAACGCGCTGCAACAGGCATCGGGAAGGCCGCTATGCCAGCTCTCGGCGATGCTGTCGCTGAGCATCCATCCGATGTTCTGATCGAAGTGCCGTCCGGGCCCGCCTCACCGCGGGCCGGGCGCCTTCGACGTTCGACTCCTGATGCCCGTGCGGCGCGTGGCGACCTGCGCCGCACCGCGCTTGGCGCACGGCGCTGCCGATTTGGCGAATTTCCCCGGAGGCCAATAAAATACGAACGCTTCTTATTCAAGTTTGCGAGACCCGCACCTGCTCGACGAACGACAACAGGGAGGCACCGTGCCGGTCGCCGATGTCACAGCGCCGGAACGGCGCGGCTTCTCCGCCGCAGGCAATGCGCTGCCGGGAGGCATGCTCCATTGGTTGGCGGTGCTGCTGCTCGCCGTGTCGCTGCACGGCGTTGCCGGTGCCGCCCCGGCCGATGACGAGAGCGCGCAGACCATCGTCCACATGCTCGACTACGTCGGCGTCGACTATCCCGAGTTCGTTCGGGACGGGGAGGTGCTCGACGCCGCCGAGTACGCGGAGCAGCGCGAGTTCGCCACCCAGGTGATCACGCTGCTCGGCCGGTTGCCGGCGGTGCCGGGCCAGCCGGTGCTGCTCGAACGCGCGCGCGAACTGCTCGCGCGGATCGACGCGAAAGCGCCGGGC
This sequence comes from uncultured Limnobacter sp., assembly GCA_964481165.1. Lineage (GTDB taxonomy): Bacteria > Pseudomonadota > Gammaproteobacteria > Burkholderiales > Burkholderiaceae_E > Zeimonas. Next base: position 3,402 of record CAYZYC010000164.1, read on the forward strand.
AGCGAGGTATCGGCTCTTGCGGCCGAACTGCGCGCCGGCACGATCCGGGCCTGGAATCTCCAGGTGGTGCCACGCCAGGCGCCCGATGTCGCGCAGGGCGCACGGCTCTACGCGGAGCACTGCGCCAGCTGCCACGGAGCGCGGGGTCGTGGCGACGGGCCGCTGGCCGAGGGCATGGAACCCGCGCCCAGCGACTTCGACGACGAAGCGCGCATGCGCCAGCGCAGCGTCTACGGCCTGTACAACACCATCGCGCTGGGAGTCGGCGGCACGCCGATGCGCGCCTTCGCTGAACTCGCCGAGAACGAGCGCTGGATCCTGGCGTTCTACAGCGCGAGCCTGCGCGCCGACCCGGAGCAGGTCGCCCGGGGAGAGGCGCTGTGGGAAAAAGGCGAGGGCAGGACGACTTTCGACAGCCTCGGCGCGCTGGTCTCCCGCGCGCCCGCCGAACAGGCCGAGGCCGCGTCCGCGCTGGACGACGTGCGCGCCTACCTTACCCGGCAGCCGAAGGCGCTGCAGGCGCTTGCACCGGCACCCCTGGACTTCGCGCGCGCCACCCTCGACGAGGCGCAGCAGGCCTACGAACGCGGCGACCGCGAAGGGGCGCGGCGGCTGGCGATCGCGGCCTACCTCGAGGGCTTCGAACTCGTCGAATCGGCGTTGAACAATGTCGACGCACCGCTGCGCGCCGAAGTCGAGCGCGAGATGATGGCGCTGCGCGCGACGATCGGCGACGGTCGTCCCGTGCAGGAGGTTGCGGCGCAGGTCGCCGGCGTCAAGGCGCTGATCGACCGTGCCGACGACGCGCTCTCGGGCGACGGCCTGTCTCCGGCCGCCGCCTTCGTCAGCGCGCTGCTGATCCTGCTGCGCGAAGGTCTCGAAGCGATCCTGGTGCTGTCGGCGATCATCGCCTTCGTCGTCAAGACCGGCCGGCGCGACGCCTTGCCGTACATCCACGCCGGCTGGATCGCCGCCGTGGCGCTGGGTGCCGCCACCTGGGCCGTAGCGCGCTACGCGTTGACGATCTCGGGCGCCAACCGGGAGATCACCGAGGGCGTCACCGCGCTGCTGGCGGCGGCGATGCTGCTCTATGTCGGATGGTGGCTGCACAGCCGCTCGAACGCGCAGGCATGGAACCGCTTCCTGCGCGAGCAGGTGGATACCGCGCTGAGTCGACGCACGCTCTGGGCGATGGCGGCAGTCTCGTTCCTGGCGGTCTACCGCGAACTGTTCGAGGTGATCCTGTTCTACGAGGCGCTGTGGGCGCAGGCCGGAGCGCAGGGGTACCGTCCGGTGCTGTGGGGAATCGCGGCGGCGGCGCTGCTGCTGACGCTGATCGGAGGCGCGATCCTGCGCTACAGCGTACGGCTGCCGATCGGGCCCTTCTTCGCGGTTACCTCGGGCCTGCTCGCACTGCTCGCCGTGATCTTCATCGGCAACGGCGTGGCGGCGCTGCAGGAGGCCGGAGTGATCGACGCGACGATGGTGCGCTTCGTTTCGGTGCCGCTGCTCGGCATCCATCCGACCATGCAGGGACTCGGATCGCAGTTGCTGGCGCTGTTCGCGATCGCCGCTGGGCTGTGGTTCAACCGCAGCAGGACGCGCGCGGCACTC
>CAYZYC010000165.1:0-3075 GCA_964481165.1 uncultured Limnobacter sp.
TGCTCGGCTGGAGCCAGAAGGGCCAGTACGAACGCGAGGTCGCGCGCGTCGACGAGGTCGCTGCGCCGCTGTTCGCGCGCTACCTCGCCCAGGAAATCCCCGTGGTCGCCCGCGACCCGGAAGCGCGCGCGATCGGCGAGCGCATGTACCTCACTTATTGCGTGCAGTGCCACGGCTCCGATGCAAAGGGCAGCCGGGGCTTTCCGGATCTCACCGACGGCGACTGGCTCTACGGCGGCGACCCGGAGACGATCAAGACGACGGTCACCGGCGGGCGCAACGGCATCATGACGCCGATGGGCGAGGCGCTCGGCGGCGAGAAGGAAGTGCACGACGTGGCGCACTACGTGCTGTCGCTGTCGGGCAGCCAGCACGAAGCGGCGCGCGCGGCGGCCGGCAAGGAGAAGTTCATGCTGTGCGCGGCGTGCCACGGCGAAGACGGCAAGGGCAATCCCCTGCTGGGAGCACCGAACCTCACCGACCGGACCTGGCTCTACGGCGGCAGCTTCGCGACGATCGTCGAAACGATCGAGAAAGGCCGCACGAACCAGATGCCGGCGTTCGGCGAAATGCTCAGCGAAGGCAAGCTGCACGTGCTCGCGGCGTACGTGTGGGGGCTGTCCAACGGCGCGCCCCAGGCGCAGCGCGCGGATTGACCCGGCTTCCCGAATCCGTTTCGCGTGCGGCGCCGGCGGGCGACGCCGACGCCGATGCCGACGTCGCGCTGTACGAGGTCCGGCGCAAGGTCTATCCGCGCGCGGTCACCGGCGTCTTCGCCGCATGGCGCTGGGCGCTGGTCTGGTTCACGCAGCTGATCTTCTACGGCCTGCCGTGGATCGAATGGAGCGGGCGGCCGGCGGTGCTCTTCGATCTCGAGGCGCGCCGCTTCTATCTCTTCGGGCTCGTTCTCTACCCGCAGGACTTCATCTACCTGACCGGGCTGCTGGTGATCTCGGCGCTCGGGCTGTTCCTGTTCACCGCGGTAGCCGGGCGGTTGTGGTGCGGCTACGCGTGCCCGCAGACGGTGTACACCGAGATCTTCATGTGGATCGAGCAGCGCATCGAGGGCGACCGCGCGCAGCGCATGAAGCTCGATCGCTCGCCGATGAACGCCGACAAGTTCGCGCGCAAGTCGGCGAAGCACGTCGCCTGGCTTGCGCTCGCGCTGTGGACCGGGATCACCTTCGTCGGCTACTTCACGCCGATCCGCGAACTGCTCGCTGCGATCGCCACGCTGTCGGCCGGCCCGTGGCAGACGTTCTGGGTGCTGTTCTACGCGTTCGCCACCTGGGGCAACGCCGGCTTCATGCGCGAGCAGGTGTGCAAGTACATGTGTCCGTACGCGCGCTTCCAGAGCGTGATGTTCGACAACGACACGATGATCATCACCTACGATCGCGAGCGCGGCGAACCGCGCGGCTCGCGATCGCGCAAGGCCGACCCGTCGAGCCTGGGGCTCGGAGCGTGCGTCGACTGCAACATCTGCGTGCACGTCTGCCCGACCGGAATCGACATCCGCGACGGACTGCAGATCGAATGCATCGGCTGCGCCGCGTGCATCGACGGCTGCGACCAGGTCATGGACCGCATGGGCTATCCGCGCGGGCTGATCCGCTACACGACGCAGAACGCGCTCGACAACAAGCTCGACCGCAACGCGATCGTGCGCCGCGTGCTGCGACCGCGCGTGCTCCTCTACAGTGCGATACTGCTCGCGGTAACCGTCGCGCTGTTCGCCCACCTGACGCTGCGCGCCCCGCTGAAGGCCGACGTGCTGCGCGACCGGGCGCTGGGGCGCGAAGTCGCCGAAGGAATGATCGAGAACAGCTACCGCGTGCAGATCATCAATTCCTCCGAAACGCCGCGCCGGTTCCGCATCGTCGCGTCGGGAATCGACACCGTGCACGTGGTCGGCGAAACCGAGTTCCTGGTCGAATCGACCGGCGTGCGCCTGGTCCCGGTGAGCGCACGCGTGCGCCCGGGCGCCGGCAATCCGGGCAGCAACCCGATCACGTTCCGCGTCGAAGCCGTCGACGACACGTCGGTGTCGGTCGAGGCCCATTCGACCTTCTTCGTACCCCGCTGAACGCGGCCGCAAGACGATGTCCTCGACGCTGACGATGAACGAAGATCCGGGCAGCAACGAACCGATCCGGCCGTGGTATCGCCACCGCTGGCCGTGGCTCCTGGCGATCGCGCCGCTTGCGGCGATCGTCGGCGGCATGGTCACGCTGTGGCTGGCCGCGACCACGAGCGATTCGCTGGTGGTCGACGACTACTACCGCGAGGGCCGCGCGATCAACCAGCAACTCGCGCGCGACCGGGTCGCGGCTTCGCTCGGCCTGCACGCGCAACTGCGCTTCGCCACCGCGGGCACGCGCGCTGCAGTCGGCGACGAAGGGGGGCGCGGCGCGGTCGACGACGACGGAGCGCGCGGCGCGGTCGACGAAGGGGCGCTCGGCGACACGCCGGCGGACATCGAGCTGCGCGTGCAGGCGCAGCGCGGCAGCGCGTGGCCGCAGTCGCTGCGTTTGCGGATCGTGCACGCGACGCGCGCCGAGCTCGACCGCGACTACACGCTCGCGCACGTCGGCGACGGCGTGTATCGGGCGCGCGGCGTCGTGCCGGACGCCGGCCGCTGGCTCGTGCAACTCGAGGATCCGGCGCGCACATGGCGGCTCGTCGCGCAGGGCGTCACGGGCTTCGACGAAGCGCTCGAACTGCAGGTGGTCGCGCAATGAACCGGCTCGCGGACTCCCCGGACGCCGACGCACCGGTCGACCCCGGCATGCGGCCGGCCGCGCGCGTCGTGATGCAGGTGCTCTGGCCGGCATTCCTGCTTGCGATCGTCGCCGAAGGCATCTTTTTCTCGATGATCGACCCGGCCGAGTTGCGTGTCGTCGATCGGTACCTGAACGGCAGCCGCGAGGCCGCCTACACGATCGCGTTCTTCGTGTTCTGGGCGCTGTTCGCGTGCGCCAGCGGCATCACCTGGTTCCTGGGTCGAACGATCGGCGTGCCGCCGCGCATCGACGAAGACTGAGAGCGAGCGAAGGGATTCGCGGCGCTGTGCGG
>CAYZYC010000165.1:3175-4984 GCA_964481165.1 uncultured Limnobacter sp.
GTGCGGTGCGGTGCGGTGCGGTGCGTGGCGCTGCGCGGCACCCGTTGCCCGGCGCTGGCGCCTCGCGCAACGTTCGGCGGCGTGCCCGATCAGCGTCCGCCCGAGACGTCGAGCAGCGCCGCGGTCACGTACGAGGCCTCGTCCGACAGCAGCCAGGCGATCGTCGACGCGACCTCGTCGGCGCTGCCGCCGCGCTGCATGGGAACGGCGCCGCGCATGCGTTCGACGCGATCGGGAGCGCCTCCGCTGGCGTGGATGTCGGTATCGATGAGCCCGGGCCGCACCGCGTTCACGCGTATTCCCTCGGCGGCGACTTCGCGCGCCAGGCCCACCGTCAGCGTATCGATCGCCGCTTTCGACGCGGCGTAGTCGACGTATTCGTTGGGCGATGCGAGGCGCGCAGCGGCCGACGAGACATTGACGATCGCTCCGCCCGCTCCGCCGTAGCGCGTCGACATGCGCTTCACGGCTTCGCGTGCGCACAGGAAACTGCCGACGGTGTTGATCGCGAAGATCCGCTGCAGGCGTGCGAGATCGAACCCGTCGACACGGCTGGCGGGCGCGACGATGCCGGCATTGTTGACGAGTCCGCCGATGCGCCCGAGTTTCGACGCCGCGGCCTCGAACAGTCGGATCACGTCGCTCTCTTCGGCGACGTCGACGCGTTCGGCGATCGCGCGTCCGCCGGCGTCGACGATGCGTGCCACCAGCGATTCGGCCGCTTCGCGCGCTTCCCGCCAGCCGACGACCACCGGATGGCCGTCGCGCGCGAGCCGCAGCGCGGTCGCAGCCCCGATTCCCCGGCTGCCGCCGGTAATCACGATCGCGCCGCGTTGCGTTGTCATTCGGGCCCCCGGTCCGGTGAGACGGCGACTCTCGCGAGCCTGCGTCGATCGCGCTTCGTCGGGCGGCCGCCTTCGATCGACAGCGCCGGTTCGGCGAAGCGTCGACGCGCCTCGCGCTGCCCGGCGCGCAGCGCGATCGACTCGGCCGTTTCATCGTACAACGCCTGCGCCACGCTCGCCGGGCCGCGCCGGTCGCTGACCGCGACCACGCGCACCGTGCGTTCGACATCGCCTGCGCGCAGCCGCACGAGGTCGCCGATGCGGATCGTCCTCGAGGGCTTCACGCGATTGCCGTCGACCAGCACGCGGCCGGCGTCGACCGCCTGTCGCGCGAGGCTGCGCGTCGCGTGAAAACGCGCGGCCCACAACCACTTGTCGATGCGCACGTCGGCCGGTTCGTTCGATGCCTCGCCGTCGGCTGCGCGACCTGTCCGGATGTCGATCATGGCGAATCGCCGTCCTTTTCGGTATTTTAGGCGCCGTCCGGCAGGCATCTGCCTCGTGGAGTTCCGTTCATGGCTGTTCCCCCGAAGGAGCGTTACTTCGAGGACTACCAACCCGGCGAAGTCTTCGAGTTCGGCGACTACCCGATCACCGAAGAGGAGATCGTCGAGTTCGCGAAGCGCTACGACCCGCAGCCGTTCCACGTCGACCGGCAGGCGGCCGCCGAATCGATCTACGGCGGACTGATCGCGAGCGGCTGGATGACCGGCAGCATCATGATGCGCATGCTCGTCGACCATTTCGTGTCGCCGGCATCGAGCATGGGCTCGCCGGGCGTCGACGAGGTCCGCTGGGTGAAGCCGGTGCGTGCCGGCGACCGGTTGCGCGTGCGCGTCGTCGTCCTCGACGCCAAACGATCGCAGAGCAAGCCCGATCGAGGGCTCCTCTACGTGCAGCAGGAGGCGCTCAACCAGGACGGCGACACGGTGATGACGATCCGCGGGATGAGCCTGAACAAGTG
>CAYZYC010000166.1:0-4980 GCA_964481165.1 uncultured Limnobacter sp.
AACGCGCAATGGCGCGATGGCGGCCTGATGTACGCGCCCCCGATCCGCTAGGGCGGCAACCGACCTCGTTGCCGTCTCTCGTGCGTTTGCGGCAGTCGGCAACGGGCTGGAGCGAGGCGGGCGAGAGCGTGGGGGCGCGAACTCGCGAGCCAGCGGCCTGTACACGCCGGCATGCCCGCATTTCGGGCATTTGCACGCGCGCGATCGAAAGTCCACGCCGAAACGCCCGAAATGCGGGCGTTTCGGCATGCAGCCCCGCGCGCCGGCCGCGGCTGCAGTCCTTGTTCCGCGAACAGACTCCGTTGCTGGCAAAGGCGCGGGCCGGCCGCGGCAGCCGTGCCTGTGCGCAGGCGAGAAGCGCAGCAGCGCCGGCGCGCGCGCGAAGCGCGCGTCGTAATCATTCTCGCCGCGTCTGTTCGAGCGGAGCGCGCGCAGCGCGCGCAGCGAGTTACGCGGCGCCAGCCGGCGATGCGAGCATCGCAGCGACCCCCCCGCGCAGCGGGGGGCTGCGCACCGGCACGGCTGCCGCGGCCGGCCCGCGCCTTTGCCAGCGCGAGCGCGCCTAAGTGTTCCAGAACGAGCGCGTCCGCGGCATCCTCTACCAGGCACTGCTGCTGGCCGCGGTAGTCGGCGTCGGCTGGTACCTGGTCTCCAACACGCTGCACAACCTCTCGACTCGCCAGATCCAGGTCGGCTTCGGATTCCTGTCGCGCGAGGCGGGCTTCGAGATCGCCGAGTCGCACATCGCGTATGCGCCGTCGGACAACTACGCGCGCGCGTTCCTCGTCGGGCTGTTGAACACGTTGTGGGTTTCGGCGCTCGGGATCGTCGTCGCGACGGTCCTCGGCACGCTGATCGGCATCGCGCGGCTGTCGCCGAACTGGCTCGTCGCGCGACTCGCGTCGATGTACGTCGAGTTCATGCGCAACATCCCGCTGCTGCTGCAGCTGTTCGTCTGGTACGGGATGATCACCGAACTGCTGCCCGCGGTGCGCCAGTCGATCGCCTTCGGTGACGTGGTCTTCCTGAGCCAGCGCGGCTTGCGTTTCGCGTGGCCGCAGCCCGCGCCCGGCTGGAGCGCAGCCGGCTGGGCTTTCGTCGCCGCGCTCGCCCTCGCCTTCGGCTGGTACCGGATCGCGCGGCGCAGGCAGCGTTCGACCGGCCGGCAATGGCCGGTGGTCCGGCCCGCCCTCGCGCTGGTCGTGCTCGCGCCGCTTGCGGCCTGGTACGCGTTCGGCGCACCGACCGCGCTCGACAAGCCCGAACTCGGCGGCTTCGACTTCCGTGGCGGGCGCGCGTTGTCGCCGGAGTTCATCGCGTTGCTGGTCGGCCTGTCGACGTACACGGCGGCGTTCATCGCCGAAGTCGTGCGCGGCGGGTTGCAGTCGGTGCCGTCGGGGCAGACCGAGGCGGCGATGGCGCTCGGGCTCGCCCCCGGCCAGCGCCTGCGCCTGATCGTCCTGCCGCAGGCGCTGCGCGTGATCATTCCGCCGCTGACCAGCCAGTACCTGAACCTGACGAAGAACTCGTCGCTGGCCGTCGCGATCGGCTACCCGGACCTGGTCGCGGTGGCGAACACGTCGATGAACCAGACAGGGCAGGCGATCGAAGCGATCGCGATCCTGATGGCGGTGTACCTGGCGATCAGCCTTGCCATCTCGGTGCTGATGAACTGGTACAACGCGCGAATGCGGCTGGTCGAACGGTGAACTGGATCCGCGCCAACCTGTTCTCGTCGCCGGCCAACGCGGCCGTGACGCTCGTGATGCTCGCGCTGCTCGCCTGGGTCGTGCCCCCGGCGTTCGACTGGCTCGTGCTCGACGCGGTCTGGGGCCACGCGCCCGTGCAGGAGTGCGACGCGGTACGCGGACAGGGGGCGTGCTGGGCCGTGGTCGCCGAGAAGTTCCGCTTCATGCTGTTCGGCTTCTATCCGTACGAACAGCAGTGGCGCCCCGCGATCGTGATCTTCATGCTCTGCGCGCTGCTCGTCTTCTCGGCGATCCCCTTGTTCTGGCGCGGGTCGCTGGTGGTGATCTGGGTCGTCGGGATCGCGCTGACCTTCTGGCTGATGGGTGGCGGGATGGGACTCGAGCGCGTGCGCACCGAAGAATGGGGCGGACTGCCGGTCACGCTGATCCTCGCGATCTTCGGCGTCGCTTTCGCGTTCCCGCTCGGCGTGCTGCTCGCGCTCGGCAGGCGGTCTACGCTGCCGATCGTGCGCTCGTTGTCGGTCGTCTACATCGAGGTGATCCGCGGCGTGCCGCTGATCACCGTGCTGTTCATGGCATCGGTGATGTTCGCGCTGTTCCTGCCGGAGAACCTGCGCATCGAACAACTGCTGCGCGCGCAGATCGCGATCATCCTGTTCGTGGCCGCATACCTCGCCGAGGCGGTGCGCGGCGGACTGCAGGCCGTGCCGCGGGGCCAGTACGAAGCCGCCGAGGCGCTCGGACTGCCGTACTGGAAAGCGACGGGGCTCGTGATCCTGCCGCAGGCACTGCGCGTTTCGATCCCGGCGATCGTCAACAGCTTCATTTCGCTGTTCAAGGACACGTCGCTGGTCGTCATCATCGCGATCTACGATTTCGCGTACGCGGTCAAGAAATCGGTGGAGACCGATTTCGTCTGGAAGAAGTACTTCATCGAAGCGTTCCTGTTCTCGATCGCCGTCTACTGGATCTTCTGCTTCGCGATGTCGAAGTACAGCCAGTGGCTCGAGCGGGATCTCGCCCACGGAGAACGGCATTGAGCGACGGCGCACCGGCGATCCTGATCGAGAAGCTGGGCAAGTGGTTCGGCGAGTTCCAGGTGCTCCGGGACATCGACCTTCGCGTCGGCCGCGGCGAGCGGATCGTGATCTGCGGCCCGTCGGGCTCGGGCAAGTCGACGCTGATCCGGTGCATCAACCGGCTCGAGCCGCACCAGCAGGGGCGGATCGTCGTCAACGGAACCGAGCTGACCGACAACCTGAAGAACATCGATGCGGTGCGCTCGACGGTCGGCATGGTGTTCCAGCACTTCAACCTGTTCCCGCACCTGACGGTGCTCGAGAACTGCACGCTGGCGCCGATCTGGGTGCTGCGCCGGCCGGCGGCGCAGGCGCAGGCGGATGCGATGCGGCTTCTCGAGCGGGTGCACATCGCCGAACTGGCGCAGAAGTATCCGGGGCAGATCTCGGGCGGTCAGCAGCAGCGCGTGGCGATCGCGCGCGCGTTGTGCATGAGTCCGTCGATCATGCTGTTCGACGAACCGACGTCGGCGCTCGACCCCGAGATGGTCAAGGAAGTGCTCGACACGATGATCATGCTCGCGCGCGAGGGCATGACGATGGTCTGCGTGACGCACGAGATGGGCTTCGCGCGCGCGGTCGCCGACCGCGTGATCTTCATGGACCGCGGCGAGATCGTCGAGCAGGACACGCCCGAGCGCTTCTTCGGCGCCCCGCGCAACGAACGGACGAAGCAGTTCCTGAGCCAGATCCTCGATCGGTGACGCGAAGCGCGGCCGCACGACCGCCCGTGCGTGCGTTCAGAAATCCGCGAGCGAGCGATCGCGCAGGTGGCGCATGTGCAGCGTCAGCGCAAGTCCGGTCTGGTCGTCTTCGTCGAGGATCTTCGCGGCCAGCGGCAGGAAGCGGTGTTCCTCGAACTGCGCGTGCGCCGCGTAGCGATCGCACAGGCGGCTGACGATTCCCTGGTCGACCGCCGCGGACTTGCCCGCGGCGATGCGCAGCAGTGCCGGTTCGATCGACTCCCAGTCGCTTTCGATCTGTCGGTGTTCGCGCTCGAGGCGCGCCACCAGCGCGGCCACGGTCGGAACGTCGTCGCCCCGCGCCGCGGCACGAACGACCGCAGGAAACAGCGCCTGCTCCTCTTCCTGGTGGTGCGCGAACACGAGGCCGCGAAAGAACGAGAGCATCGCCTCGGCATCCTCGCTGGCCGCACGCCGGTCGCCTCCGCTGTCGGCGAGCCGACGCGCGAACGTGCGCAGCTGCTCGAGCCGCATCAGGATTCCCGCATGGCTGCGCGCGAAAGCCTCCAGCGGACCGCCGGCATCGCCGCCTCCCGCAACCAGCACCGTTTCCTCGACCATCGTGCCGTTCCCCGAGAACCGGCGTTCAGAGCCGGAAGATCTTGCCCGGATTCATGATGTCGTCCGGATCGAGGGCACGCTTGATCCGCCGCATCAGGTCCAGGGCATCGTCGCCGGCCTCCTCCTCGAGAAAGCCGATCTTGTGCAGTCCGACACCGTGCTCTCCGGTGCAGGTGCCGTCCATCGACAGCGCGAGCCGCACGATCGCATCGTTGAGCCGCTCCGCTTCGGCCATCTCGGCGGCGTCGTTCGGATCGATGACCAGCACCGCGTGGAAATTGCCGTCGCCGACGTGGCCGACGATCATCGTCGGAAAGCTCGCTTCGTCGAGAATGCGGCGCGCTCCGGTGATCGAGTCGCTCAGCCGCGAGATCGGCACGCAGGTGTCGGTGGAAACGGCGCGGCTGCCGGGGCGCACCTGCAGGCACGCGAAATAGGCGTTGTGCCGCGCGGTCCACAGACGCGTGCGGTCCTCGGGGTGCGTCGCCCACTCGAAGTCCCGGCCGCCGTGCTCGTGCGCGATCTGCTGCGCGATCGCCGCCTGCTCCTTCACCGACGAATCGCTGCCGTGGAACTCGAAGAACAGCGTCGGCGCCTCGCGCAGCGCGGTCTTGCTGTGCGCGTTGATCGCGCGGATCGAGTGCTCGCAGACGTACTCGCAGCGCGCCACCGGCACGCCGAGCTGGATGACCTGGATCACCGTGTCGATCGCCTGCGCCAGGCTCGGAAAGCTCACGACCGCGGCCGACATCGCCTCGGGCACCGGGTACAGGCGCACCGTCACTTCGGTGATCACGCCGAGCGTTCCCTCGGAGCCGACGAAGAGCCGCGTCAGGTCGTAGCCGGCCGACGACTTCTTCGCGCGCCGCGCGGTGCGCACGACCTTGC
>CAYZYC010000167.1:0-4877 GCA_964481165.1 uncultured Limnobacter sp.
ACGGGATGTCGGTGATTCCGCTGTTCGTCCTGATGGGCGCGTTCATCTTCAAGTCGGGGATGGCCGACGACCTGTTCAGCGCCGGACAGCGCTGGCTCGGACACTTCCGCGGCGGGCTTGCGCATGCGGCGCTCGGCGCCTGCGCCGGCTTCGGCGCGGTCTGCGGAAGCTCGCTCGCCACCGCAGCGACGATGGCGCGCGTGGCCGAGCCGGAGATGCGACGGCACGGCTACGATCCGGCGTTCTCGGGGGCGACGATCGCCGCGGGCGGAACGCTGGGCATCCTGATCCCGCCGAGTGTTCCGATGGTGATCTACGGCATCCTGACGGAGACCGACATCGCCCGGCTGTTCGCGGCCGGAGTCGTTCCCGGATTGCTGCTGATGCTGCTCTACATGGCGGCGGTCTGGGTGATCGCGCGCACGCGTCCGGGCAAGACGGGTCGGCGGGTGGGGGCGAACTGGAAGGATCGGCTGCTCGCGCTGCGCGTGGCGGCGCCGGTGCTCGGCCTGTTCCTGGTCGTGCTGGGCGGACTGTACGTCGGGATATTCACGCCGACCGAGAGCGCAGGCATGGGCGCCGCCGGCGCGTTCGCGTTCATGGTGCTGCGCAGGAGGGCGAACCGCACGACGATCGGCGAGGCGCTTTCGGAATCGACTGTGCTCACGGCGAGCCTGCTGATCGTGACCGTCGGTGCGGGCATTTTCACCAATTTCCTGACGATCTCGGGGCTGAACGCGGCCGCGGGGGCCTGGGTCGAATCGCTGTCGGCGCCCCCGCTCGGTGTCGTCGTTGCGATGTGTCTCGTCTACATCCTGCTCGGCTGCTTCTTCGACAGCCTGGCGATGATCTTCCTCACGATTCCGGTGTTCTTCCCGATCGTTTCGGCGCTCGGTCTCGACCCCGTATGGTTCGGAATCATCGTCGTCATCGTCGTCGAGCTGGGGTTGGTCACGCCGCCGTTGGGCATGAACGTGTTCATCGTCAAGGCGCTGATCCCCGGCGTCGGCACGTGGGAGATCTTCGGCAACGTCGGAGTCTTCGTCGTCGCGGCACTCGTTTGCCTGGCGATGGTGCTCTGGCTTCCGCAGATCGCGTTGTGGCTGCCCTCCTTGATGTGAGCGCACGCTACCGATCCGCACAGCGGCGTGGGGTCCGCCGCCGGCCCTTGACCTGCATCAAGCGGACGCGCGACCGGGCTTGCCAGCGCGGCGAAGAAACTTCAAGCTTGAACTATGCGCGATGCGGCGCGCGTGGAGGCAGCGCGGCTTTTCCATGGAGAGGCGCATGACCGGTCTTTCCCGGGATCCGTTCGCAGGCAGGAACGCCCTGCATGCGTATTCGATCCTGCACACAAGGGACATCGACGAGGCGCGCGCGGGCGTTGCCCGGGTGCTGTCGCCGCACGAGCTGAAGATCTCGCGCGTCAGCGAGCACCTGGACACGCGGCTGTGCCACGCGCCGCTCGGAAACGTGTCGATCAACCGGCTGCGCTACGGCGCCACCGTCCAGATCGACGCCGGGTGCACCACCGATTTCCTGCTCGTGATGATGCCGTTGTCGGGCGTCTCCGAGGTCCGCTGCGGAGGCGATTCGATCCGCTCCACGCCCGACGTCGCTTCCGTCGTCTCGCCGACGCTGCCGCTGCGCATGACGAGCCGCCACGACTCCGACCAGATCATGGTGCGGATCGACCGCGGCTTCCTCGAGCGTCATTGCATGCAGCACCTGGGTCACGAGCTGCGGCGGCCGATCGAGTTCCAGCTCGGCATGGACGCCTCGGACGGCCGTGCCGCGAGCTGGTTCGCGCTGATGCGGTATCTGGTGTCCGAGCTCGATCGTGATACCAACGTCTTCACGTCGCCGCTTACGCGCGCGCACGTCGAGCAGCTCGTCGTCTCGACGCTGCTGCTCAGCCAGCCGCATTCGTATCGCGACGACCTGATGAGCGCGGGCCGGTCGGTGGCCCCGGCCTACATTCGGCGCGTCGAGGAGTACATCGAAGCGAACGCCGACCAGCCGCTGTCGATCGCCGATCTCGCGGCCGAGGCAGGCGTGAGCACCAGCACGCTGTTCGCCGGCTTCCGCGAGTTCCGCAATACCAGCCCGATCGCGCACCTGAAGGGCGTGCGGATGAAGCGCGCGCGCGACGAGTTGCGCACGGCATCGCCCAGGGCCGTCACCGTCACCGACGTCGCGATGCGCTGGGGATTCGCTCACCTCGGCCGCTTTGCGGCCGATTACCGGCGCTGGTTCGGCGAGTCGCCGTCGCAGACGCTGAAGCACTGACGGGACGGCGCACCGGCGGAATCGGCTATCCGTCGACACAATCCGGATAGCGTTCCCCCGGGGACCGTGCAACGATCGGTGCCGTGCTTCCCGGCGGCACGGGCCCTGTCGTTCGCCGCTACCGCGGCGGCGCCGCTCGTCGGCCGCCCCGTCCACTCCGGAGGAATACGGATGAGTGCCGTTCTGACGCAACTCGCCGAGGCGATCGTTTCCGGCAGCGTCCGGGTCGTCGACCTTGCCCATACGCTGTCGCCCGATTTCCCGGCGCTGCAACTGCCCGAGCAGTTCGGGCAGGTGTGGGCGTTCCGATCCGAGCGGATATCCCGATACGACGACTCCGGGCCGCAGTGGTACTGGAACAATTTCTCCTGCGGCGAGCACACGGGCACGCATTTCGATGCTCCGGCCCACTGGGTCACCGGCAAGGACCATCCGCACAATACCGTCGACACGATCGACCCCGCGCGCTTTCTCGGTCCGGCATCGGTGGTCGACGCGAGCGCCGAGGTAGCCGACGACCCGGACTGGCTGCTCACCGTGGATTTCCTGCGTGACTGGGAAGCGCGCAACGGGGAAATCCCGCGCGGTGCCTGGCTGCTGTTTCGAACCGGCTGGTCGAAGCGCCTGAGCGATCCCGACTCGTTCGTCAACCGGCGCGAAGACGGTCCGCACACGCCCGGCCCGACGCGCGAGACGGTGCAATGGCTGATCGAGGAGCGCGACGTCAAGGGCTTCGGCGTCGAGACGATCAACACCGACGCGGGCCAGGCGTTCTCGTGGCCGGAGCCGAATCCCTGCCATGCGCTGATGCACGGTGCGAACCGCTTCGGCCTGCAATGCCTGAACAACCTCGACCAGCTGCCTGCACAGGGCGCCTTCATCGTCGCCGCGCCGCTGAAGATCCAGGGGGGCTCCGGCAGCCCGCTGCGCGTGCTGGCGCTGGTCGCGAACTGAGGTACAGCCGATGGCCGAGCGTTCTTTCGCGCGCGAAGTCGAGACGCTGAGGGCTCCGGCCGGGACCGTGTTCCGCGGCGAAGGAATCCTCGCGGTGACGAAGGCGCTGCTCGAGGCGGGCGTGGGCTACGTCACCGGCTACCAGGGCTCGCCGATCTCGCACCTGATGGACGTCCTCGCCGACGCGCAGCCGATTCTCGAGGAGTTGGGCGTCTATTTCGAACCGGCGGCCAACGAGGCGTGCGCGGCGGCGGCCCTGTCGGCGTCGGTGATGTATCCCGTGCGCGGCGCCGTCACCTGGAAATCGACCGTCGGCACGAACGTCGCGGCCGATGCGCTGTCGAACCTATCGTCGGGTGGCGTGCTCGGCGGCGCGCTGATCATCGTCGGCGAGGACTACGGCGAAGGTTCCTCGATCATGCAGGAGCGCACGCACGCGTTCGCGATGAAGTCGCAGATGTGGATGCTCGATCCGCGGCCGAACCTGCCGTCGATCGTGCAGGCGGTGCACGACGGATTCGAGCTGTCCGAAGCGAGCCACACGCCGGTGATGCTGCAGTTGCGAATCCGCTCGTGCCACCTGCACGGCAGCTTCGTCACCCGCCAGAACCGCAAGCCCGCGTTTTCGCTTTCGCAGGCGCTCGAATCGCCGCGGCGCGACACGAATCGCATCGTGCTGCCGCCGGCGTCGTTCCTGCACGAGCGCGAGAAGATCCAGCAGCGCTGGCCGGCAGCGGTGAAGTTCATCGTGGAGCGAGGGCTCAACGAGTTCTTCGACGGCGACATCGGCGACCTCGGCATCATCCTGCTCGGTGGCATGTACAACAACGTACTGCGCGCCCTGCACCTCGCCGGACTCGCCGACCTGTTCGGCGACTCGCGCATCCCGTTGTACGTGTTGAACGTCGCGTATCCGCTGGTCGACGACGAGGTGCGGCGTTTCTGCGAGGGCAAGAAGGCCGTCCTGGTCGTCGAGGAAGGCCAGCCCGATTTCCACGAGCAGTCGATCAGCACGATCCTGCGCCGCGCGGGCATCGACACTGCCTTGCACGGCAAGGACCTGCTGCCGATGGGCGGCGACTACACGGTCGACGTGCTGCGCACCGCGCTCGATGCGTTCGTCCAACGCTACCGCGCGGCGGTTCCGGCGCTCGCGGCCGCCTCCGCCGACGTGCAGGCCGCCGCGCAGCGGTTGCGCCCGGCGCCCGCGCCGACGCTCGAAGGCCTGTTGCCGCCGCGGCTGCCGGGACTTTGCGTCGGCTGCCCCGAGCGGCCGATCTTCTCGTCGCTGAAGCTCGTCGAACGCAAGCTCGGCGAGCACCACGTTTCCGCCGACATCGGCTGTCATCTGTTCTCGATCCTGCCGCCGTTCGAGATCGGCGCGACGACGATGGGCTACGGCCTGGGCGTGGCGAGCGCCGCCGCGTTCAACGGTGCCAGTCCACGGCGCGCAATCTCGTTCGTCGGTGACGGCGGCTTCTGGCACAACGGGCTGTCGAGCGGTATCGGCAATGCCGTGTTCAACCGCAACGACGGCGTCACGGTGATCGTCGACAATCACTATTCGGCGGCGACCGGTGGCCAGGACATCCTGTCGTCGCGTGCGGTGAACGAGAAGCGCAGCACGATGCACC
>CAYZYC010000168.1:0-4854 GCA_964481165.1 uncultured Limnobacter sp.
GAGCGGAGCGCGCGTAGCGCGCGCAGCGAGTTCGGCCGCGCGACCCCGCGGCGAGCAGCGCAGTGCAGTCGGTGCGCAAGCACCGACCGGCGCAGCGAGCGCCCCGCCCCGCCGCCGCCTGCCGCGTCCGCCCCGAGCGCCCGAGCGCCGAAGCGAACGCCCCGAAGCGAAAGACCCAGCCCTCAGGCCGGACGCCGCTTGAGCAGGTCGCGGATCTCCGCGAGCAGCACTTCCTGCGCCGGCGGCTCGGCGGGTGCCTCCGGGGGCTCTTCGCGCCAGCGGTTCAGCGCCTTGACGAGCATGAAGATCACGAAGGCCAGCAGGATGAAGTTGATCAGGATCGTGATGAAGTTGCCGTAGGCGAGCACCGGCACGCCGGCCTCGCGCAGTGCGTCGGCCGTGCGCGCGGTTCCCTCGGGAACCGATCCCAGGGGCACCAACAGCGAGCTGAAGTCGAAGCGCCCGCCGAGGATCGCCGAAATCACCGGCATGATCACGTCTCCGACGAGCGAGTCGACGATCTTGCCGAAAGCGCCTCCGATGATCACGCCGACGGCGAGATCCATCACGCTTCCGCGCATCGCAAATGCCTTGAACTCGCTGACCATTCCCATCGTGCTACCTCCTCGGGGTTGAAGTACGGCGGCGCTCCGGCCGGTCGGGCACGAAGATAGCACTGCACGCGCGCCGCGCCGCGTCCACGCGTTGCGGCGTGCCCTGCACGTCGCGCCCGCGCCACCGACCGATTTAGTGAATCCGTCGATCCGGGCTAAAATCAAGGGTTTTCTTGCGACACATAAGCGAACAGGACGTCATGAGCGATTCATCCAAGCCCTCGGATTCGTCACGTCGCACGGCGCTCGGCCTGACGGTCGCTGCCGGCGCAGTGGGCACCGTGGCAGTGGCAGTGCCTTTCGTCGCGACGATGGCTCCGTCGGAGCGCGCGAAAGCGGCCGGCGCCCCGGTCGAAGTCGACATCGCCGGAATGAAGCCGGGCGAAATGGTCCGGGTCGAGTGGCGCGGCAAGCCGGTGTGGGTCCTGCGCCGCACCCCCGAGATGCTCGCCACGCTCGAGAAGACGCAGCCGAAGGTCGCCGATCCCGACTCCGAGCGCACCGAGTACCCGACTCCCGAGTACGCGAAGAACGAGTACCGCTCGATCAAGCCCGAGTACCTCGTCGTCGTCGGAATCTGTTCGCACCTGGGCTGCTCGCCGATCACCAAGTTCGATGGTCCCAACGACCCGTCGCTGCCGCCCGACTGGGTCGGCGGCTTCCTGTGCCCGTGCCACGGCTCGACCTTCGATCTCGCAGGGCGCGTCTTCAAGAACAAGCCGGCTCCCGACAACCTCGAGGTGCCGCCGCACATGTACCTGTCCGACTCGAGAATCATCGTCGGCGAAGACAAGGCCTGAGGATCCACGACATGGCGCAGGAAAAGACCGTAGAGACCACGGGAATGCTCGGCTGGATCGATCGCCGTTTCCCGCTGACCACGCTGTGGAAAGAGCACCTGTCGGAGTACTACGCGCCGAAGAACTTCAACTTCTGGTACTTCTTCGGCTCGCTGGCGATGCTGGTGCTGGTCCTGCAGATCGCCACCGGCATCGTGCTCGTCATGCATTACAAGCCCGATGCGGCGCTCGCCTTCGCGTCGGTCGAGTACATCATGCGCGACGTGCCGTGGGGCTGGCTCGTCCGCTACCTGCACTCCACCGGCGCATCGGCGTTCTTCATCGTCGTGTACCTGCACATGTTCCGCGGCCTGCTCTACGGCTCGTACCGCAAGCCGCGTGAACTCGTCTGGATCTTCGGCTGCATGATCTTCCTGGCGCTGATGGCCGAGGCCTTCTTCGGCTACCTGCTGCCGTGGGGACAGATGTCGTACTGGGGCGCGCAGGTGATCGTCAACCTGTTCTCGGCGATTCCGTTCATCGGCCCCGAGCTGGCGATCTGGATCCGCGGCGACTACGTCGTCGGCGACGCGACGCTGAACCGCTTCTTCTCGTTCCACGTCATCGCGGTTCCGCTGGTGCTGCTCGGCCTCGTCGTCGCGCACATCATCGCGCTGCACGAAGTCGGTTCGAACAACCCCGACGGGATCGAGATCAAGGCGAAGAAGGACGCCAACGGAATCCCGCTCGACGGCATACCGTTCCACCCGTACTACACGGTGCACGACATCCTCGGCGTGGCCGTGTTCCTGATCGCGTTCTCGGCGATCATGTTCTTCGCGCCCGAGCTCGGCGGTTACTTCCTCGAATACAACAACTTCATTCCCGCCGACCCGCTGGTGACGCCGTCGCACATCGCGCCGGTCTGGTACTTCACTCCGTACTACTCGATCCTGCGCGCGGTCACCGAGGACTTCCTGCTCTGGTGGATGATCCCGTTCCTGCTGGCCTTCGCGGTGCTCGTCTGGCTGACCTCGCAAAGCGCACTCACCAAGCTGATCGCGACGGCGGTCGTTGCGGTGATGATCGCCGGCTTCTTCGTCGTCGACGCGAAGTTCTGGGGCGTCGTCGCGATGGGCGCCTCGGTCATGATCTTCTTCGTGATGCCCTGGATCGACCAGAGCCCGGCGCGCTCGATCCGCTACCGGCCGGGCTGGCACAAGGCGATGCTCGGGGTATTCGTCGTCGTGTTCCTGGTGCTCGGTTTCCTGGGTACGCGTCCGGTCTCGCCGGCGAACGCGCTGTTCTCGCAGATCGGCACCCTGCTGTACTTCGCGTTCTTCCTGCTGATGCCGTGGTGGAGCCGGATGGGCACGTTCAAGCCGGTGCCCGATCGGGTCACCTTCGCCGCGCATTGATCCCGGGATCAGGTACTGGAGTTGCATCGAACATGAAGACCCTCATCCGGATCCTGGCGGCACTCGCCGCGTCGCTGTCGGTCGCCGCTGCAACGGCTGCGTCGGGCGGCTATCCGCTGGACAACTTCCCGACCGAGAAACTCACGCAGCCGCCCGCGCTGCAGAACGGCGCGAAGCTGTTCGTCAACTACTGCCTCGGATGCCACAGCGCGTCGCTGATGCGGTACAACCGACTGCAGGACATCGGGCTGAACGACGAGCAGATCCGCGCGAACCTGGTTTTCGATCCCGAGGGCAAGGTCGGCGACCTGATGAAGATCGCGATGCGCCCGGCCGAGGCCAAGGTGTGGTTCGGCGCGACGCCGCCCGATCTCTCGGTCACGGCGCGTGCGCGTT
Organism: uncultured Limnobacter sp.; assembly: GCA_964481165.1. Lineage (GTDB taxonomy): Bacteria > Pseudomonadota > Gammaproteobacteria > Burkholderiales > Burkholderiaceae_E > Zeimonas. The sequence goes on from CAYZYC010000168.1 coordinate 3,208, forward strand.
CGTCGGCGGCGGGTTCGGGTTCCGACTGGATCTACACGTACCTTCGTTCGTACTTCCGCGACGAGACCCGGCCGTCCGGCTGGAACAACACGGTGTTCGAGGCGGTCGGCATGCCGCACGCGCTGTGGGAACTGCAGGGGATGCGCGAGGCGAAACTCGAGGAAGTGAAGGAAACCGCCGACGCGGACGGCAACAGCACCGGCTTCGTCCGGAGCGTCGTCACCTTCGACCGCGCCGGCGTGCGCACCGAGCAGGTCGAGAAACTCGAGGGAAGCGCACACCATCCTTCGCGTCACTGGACGCTCGGCACGCCCGAGGGCGGCACGATGACGCAGGCGCAGTTCGACGACAATGTCGCAGACCTCGTGGCCTTCATGACGTACATGTCCGATCCGAGCGCGCGCACGCGCACGCGGCTCGGCGTCTGGGTGCTCCTTTTCCTCGGTGTGTTCACGATCTTCGCGTGGATGCTCAATCGCGAGTACTGGAAAGACGTCAAGTAGCCGCAACGGCCGCTTCGACCGCTACAGGGAGAGCCTCCGCAGGCTCGCCCTGCGTTTGTTTGCATCGGGAGTCTCCAGATGATGGTGCTGTACTCCGGTACGACGTGCCCCTTTTCCCAGCGTTGTCGTTTCGTGCTGTTCGAGAAGGGAATGGATTTCGAGATCCGCGACGTCGATCTCTACAACAAGCCCGAAGACATCTCGATCATGAACCCGTACGGCCAGGTGCCGATCCTGGTCGAGCGCGACCTGATCCTGTACGAGTCGAACATCATCAACGAGTACATCGACGAGCGCTTCCCGCATCCGCAACTGATGCCGGCCGATCCGGTGATGCGCGCCCGCGCCCGGCTGTTCCTGTTCAATTTCGAACGCGAGCTGTTCGTGCACGTGCAGCAGCTCGAGCGTCGCGACCAGCAACGCGACAGCTCGAAGGCGATGGAAAAGGCGCGCGGCCAGATCCGCGACCGGCTCACGCAGCTCACGCCGATCTTCATCAAGAACAAGCACATGCTCGGCGACGACTTCTCGATGCTCGACGTCGCGATCGCGCCGCTGTTGTGGCGGCTCGACCACTACGGCATCGACATGCCGAAGAGTGCTGCGCCGCTGCTGCGCTATGCCGAGCGGTTGTTCTCGCGGCCGGCATACATCGAAGCGCTGACTCCGTCCGAGAAGGTGATGCGCCGCTGATGGCAGGGTTTCGCTGATGGCAGAGCTCTCGACCAAGCCGTACCTGATCCGCGCGATCTACGAGTGGTGCGTCGACAACGGGTACTGCCCGTACATCGCAGTCGTCGTCGACGAGCGCACGGTCGTTCCGCGCGAGTTCGTTCGCAACGGCGAGGTCGTGCTGAACGTCTCGGCGGTGGCCACGAACCGACTGCAGATCGGCAACGACCTGGTCGAGTTCGAGGCGCGTTTCGGCGGCGTCGCGCGCCAGGTGTCGATACCGGTCGAGAACGTCTCGGCGATCTTCGCGCAGGAGAACGGCCACGGCATGGCGTTCGAGGTCGCGAAGGCCCCGGCCGGCGGCGGGGAGCACACGGGCGGAGTCGACGAGCGCGACGATGACGATGCGGATCGCGCAGCGCCCGGATCCCCGGATGCCGCTGCCGCGCAATCCGCTGCCGCCGAATCCGAT
>CAYZYC010000169.1:0-4841 GCA_964481165.1 uncultured Limnobacter sp.
GCGCACAGGCGCACCCGCCGCACACGGCCCGCGCCTTTGCCGGACACGTGGGCTGGCGGGCCAGGTACGCACGTTCGTCGACGTGGCTGCTGGAACGCTCGCATGGCCGGCGCCCCTGGGTGCCGCAACGCTCGCGTTGCACGTGCGCTTGCGAGCCGTATGCGGCGCGCGCTTCGGCAGGCACCCGGTCGTCCGAGCGGAGATGCTCGGATTTCGAGCATTTTTCGGCGGGAGTTCGATAGTTCGGGCGGAAACGCTCGAAAAACGAGCATTGCGCGGCACGGGCGCGATGGGGACGGCGGTCGCAGCGCACTGCCCGATCGACTTGCCCGGCTGCCGACCGCGCTCGCATCGAGGTCCGGTGCCGGATGACGCTCACTTCGAGGATCTGGAATCGCCGGCCCGTGTCGACATCGGCACTGAGGCAGACGCCGACTTCGGTGCCGATCGCGCTGTTGATCCGGGTGCCGAACCGGCTGCCGACTCTGTCGGCGCCGCAGCCGCAGCCGACGGCGATCCCGATCCCGCAACCGCCGCCGGCGATTCCGAAACCGCCGGCGCCGCCGCCTCGGCCGACGCCGGCCCTCCCATCGGCGTCGGAGCGACCTTCATCCCCGGGCCGAGCCGCATCACGTTGTCGATGGCGACCCGGTCGCCCGGTTGCAGGCCCTCGCGAACGATCCAGTCGTCGCCCAGCCACCCTCCCGTCTGCACGATGCGCTGCGACACCTGGTCGGCCGCGTCGACGACCCAGACGAAGCGCCCGAGTTGCGTCTGCTGTACCGCCGACTGCGGAACGACGAACGCGTCGCGCGCACCGATCGCCACGCGCGCCCGGACGAACTGGCCAGGCAACAACTCGAGCGACGGGTTCGACAGTTCGGCCCGCAACTGCACCGTGCCGAGCTTTTCGTCGATGGTCGAGCCGGTGAAGTTCAGTTTTCCGCTGCGCGCGTAGTCGCTGCCATCGGGCAGCGAGACGGTCACTTTCGCAGCGCGTTCGCCGCTATCGCGCAGTTGCGCGTACTCGGGCTCGGAGAGAGCGAAACGGACCCAGATCGGGTCGGTGCGCGTGATCGTCGCCAGCAGGCTGCTGTCGCCGTTGGCCACGACGAGGCTGCCTTCGGAACGCATCGCACGTCCGGCGATTCCGCTGATCGGAGCGTTCACGGTCGTGTACGACAGGTTCAGTTCGGCTTCGCGCACGCGCGCCTGCGCGGCCTGCACCGCGGCGTTCGATTGCAGTTGCTCGGACACGGCGTCGTCGTACTCGCGCCGGCTGATCGCACGGTCCTCGACGAGCACTTTCAGTCGCGATGCCTCGATCCGCGCGCGTTCGGCTCGCGCGCGTTCCTGGGCGAGCGCGGCCTGCGCCTGGGCGAGCGCGATCTCGAACGGCGCGCGATCGATCCGGTACATCGGTGCGCCGGCGCGGATCTCTTCGCCCTCGCGAAACATCTGCCGCTCGAGGATTCCGGTGACCCGCGCGCGGACCTCGACTTCGCGCGAGCCTTCCGTGCGTGCCGTAGCCTCGAGGACGATCGGCACGCTGCGCGGTTGCGCAACGAGCACGCGCACCGATACGGGCGGCGGAGCTCGAACCGCGCCGGGCTGCGATGCGCGGCCGTCGCAGCCGGCGAGCAACGCGGTGAACGCGGTGAACGCGACGATAACGAAAACTGCGCCCGCCGTGCGCGTCGAACTCGCGGCAATGCGTCGTCGGGGACAGCGTAGGGGTTCGTGCGGGAACGGCAAGGATTCGGGCATCGAGCAGGCGGCGTCGCCGTCAGGACGAACGCGACGGCGCAACCGTCGAGACGGCAAAACCGCGATTATTCCTCAGATCTGCGGACCGGATGCGGCGCGGAACCGTTCGAGTCCTTCGACGATCTCGCGGGCGGCCTCCTCCGGCGCGCCCCAGCCGACCACGCGGACCCACTTGCCCGATTCGAGGTCCTTGTAGTGCTCGAAGAAGTGCTGGATCATCGCCAGCCGCTCGGGTGCGATGTCGGCGGCCGTCTGCCAGCGCCGGTAACTGGGAACGATCCGGTCGATCGGCACCGCCAGCAGTTTCGCGTCGCCACCGGCCTCGTCGTCCATCTTCAGCACGCCGAGCGGACGGCACGGCACGACCGCGCCGGTCGTCACCGGAAACGGCGTGATCACGAGCACGTCGAGCGGGTCCCCGTCGTCGGCGATCGTTCGCGGAATGTAGCCGTAATTGCACGGGTAGTGCATCGCGGTCATCATGAAACGATCGACGAACAGCGCCCCCGTTTCCTTGTCGACCTCGTACTTGATCGGGTCGGCATTCATCGGGATCTCGATGATGACGTTGAATTCTTCCGGCGGCTGGCGGCCGGCGTCGACCCGATCGAGGTTCATGGATGCAGCGTCCGTCTCGGCCGGAAGGGGGATTCCGGCGCGGGATCGATTCTAGCGAACTCCGCTGCGCGGTCCATACTCTTTCGGCAGGCGCTGCTGCGCGGTCCATACTTCTGTCCCCGCAGCCGCATCACCCTTCGCAATCGAACTCCCGACGGAACGATCCATGCAGCAGGCCGAGGCGCCTCACCGACTGTTCATCGCGAACGAATTCGTGCCGGCCATCGGCGGCGAAACGATACCCGTCGTCGACCCGTCCGACGGGCGCATTTTCGCGACGATCGCGCGCGGCGGCGCGCGGGACATCGACGCTGCCGTGCGCGCCGCGCGACTCGCGTACGACGGCCCCGGCAGCGATCCTGCCGGGGGTCCCTGGGGCCGCACGGACGCGAGCGCGCGCGGACGGTTGCTGCATCGCTGGGCCGACCTCGCGGCTTCGCACGCCGAGGAACTCGCCGCAATCGAGTCGCGCGACACGGGCAAGCCGCTGTCGCAGGCGCGCGCCGACGCGCGTGCCCTCGCGCGCTATTTCGAGTTCTACGCCGGCGCCGCCGACAAGCTGCACGGACAGACGATCCCGTTCCGCGACGGGTACACGGTGTTCACGCTGCGCGAAGCGCACGGGGTGACGGCGCACGTCGTGCCGTGGAACTATCCGATGCAGATCTTCGGACGTTCGGTCGGCGCATCGCTCGCCGCCGGCAACGCCTGCGTGGTCAAGCCGGCCGAGGACGCGTGCCTGTCGCTGTTGCGTCTCGCGCAACTGGCCGCCGAAGCGGGCTTTCCTCCGGGCGCGCTCAACGTCGTCAGCGGATACGGGGCCGAAGCCGGACAGGCGCTGGCCGAACATCCGGGCATCGATCACGTCTCGTTCACCGGATCGCCGCAGACCGGGCGCCGCGTCGCGCAGGCGGCGGCAGCGCACCATTGCCCGGTCACGCTCGAGCTCGGCGGCAAGTCGCCGCAACTGGTGTTCGCGGACGCCGACCTGGACGCCGCGTTGCCGGTGCTCGTATCGGCGATCGTGCAGAACGCCGGGCAGACCTGCTCGGCGGGCAGCCGCGTGCTCGTCGAAGCGTCGATCCGGGATCGGGTCACGGAACGGCTCGCGCAGCGCTTCGCCGCGCTTCGCGCCGGTCCCGCAGCCGGCGATTTCGACCTCGGGCCGATGATTTCGACGCGGCAGCGCGATCGCGTTCGCGAATACCTCGCGCGCGCAAGCGACGACGGTGTCGTCTGCGCGGCGCGCGGGCGCGTCGAGGACGGCGCGCCGGCCGGCGGGTTCTACCAGGAGGCGGTGCTGCTTGCCGATGTTCCGCCGATGCACGCGGTCGCCCAGGAAGAGATCTTCGGGCCGGTTCTCGCGATCACGCCGTTCGCCGACGAAGCGCATGCGGTGGCGCTGGCCAACGGCACGCCGTACGGGCTCGTCGCGGGACTGTGGACGCGCGATGGAGCGCGGCAACTGCGCCTGGCGCGTCGCCTGCGCGCCGGGCAGGTATTCGTCAACGACTACGGCGCGGGCGGCGGAGTCGAGTTGCCTTTCGGCGGAACGGGCAGCAGCGGGTACGGCCGCGAGAAGGGATTCGAGGCGCTGTACGCGTTCACCAGGGTGAAGACGGTGGCGCTTCGTCACGGCTGAGCGCCGCGAGCCGGTACCGGGCGTTGGCTTCGTCCGTGCGCCCCATCGCGTCGTAGAGTCGGGCGAGCATCAGGTGCGCTTCGCGCCCGGGAGCGGCGCTCTCGGCGAGCAGGAAGAACTCCTCGGCCTTGCCCCACAGTTCCTCGGCAGCGCACAGCCTGCCGAGCGCGGCGAGCAGCACCGCGTGATCGCCGTGGCGGGCGCGCCAGCCGTCGGCGAGGCGGAGCCGATCGCGTGCCGGCACGCCGTCGAGTTGCGCATACAACGCCACGAGCGACTCGGCCATGCGTGTTTCGAGTGTGCGTTCGATGATTCGTGCAGCCTGTTCGGGGCGGCCCGACATCGCGAACGCGCGCGCAGCGGCTTCGACGACCTCGTCGATCGCAAGCTCGGAAGCCCCGAGCGATGCGTGCAGTTGCTGTACCGCGGCGGCATCGTCGTGTCGCGACGCGAAAAGCGCCCGGTACGCGCGGATCTTCATTCCGTGGATCGCCGCAGGGTGCAGCGCGTCGCGCTTCTCGAGCTGCCGCAGCGCCTGCAGCAGTTCCGGCCATTGCTCGGCCTGTTCGTGCGCCCGCAGCGCGACACGAAGCGCATGAATGTGCCGCGGCCCTCCGGACTTCAGCACCCCGATGGCCGCCAGCGCGTCCTCGGGCCGATGATCGTCGACCGCGAGTTCGGCGCTCGTCATCAGCTGCGCGTGCCCGGCGCCCGGTTCCTCGCTGGCCGCATCGAGCCAGCGGTCGCGGCGTTCGACTTCGCGCAGGCGATGCGCCGCGCGCGCGGCGACCAGCGACGCGACGCCGGCGAGCGA
>CAYZYC010000170.1:0-4823 GCA_964481165.1 uncultured Limnobacter sp.
ACGAGGAGACCGCCGCCGAGTGGGTCAAGGCGAACATGAAGAAGCCCGTCGTCGGCTTCATCGCCGGGGTTACCGCGCCTCCGGGAAAACGCATGGGACACGCCGGCGCGATCATCTCGGGCGGCAAGGGCACGGCGCAGGAGAAGCTGGCGGTGATGGAGGCGTGCGGGATCCGCGTCACGAAGGATCCGTCCGAGATGGGCAAGCTGCTGAAAAGCGTGCTCTGAGCCGCGACCGGCATGGAGGCTGCCATCGAGTTCCTGTCGACGATGCACTGGGGCGCGGTCGTCCAGATCATCATCATCGACATCCTGCTCGGCGGAGACAACGCGGTTGTCATTGCGCTGGCATGCCGGAACCTGCCGAAGAACCAGCGCATGAAGGGCATCCTGTGGGGCACCGCAGGTGCGATCGTGCTGCGCGTGATCCTGATCGCGTTCGCGGTGGTGCTGCTGCAGGTGCCGTGGCTGAAGCTGGTCGGCGGCGCGCTGCTGATCTGGATCGGCGTCAAGCTGCTGATGCCCGGCGGCGAAGACGAACACGGGAACCTGCAGGGCGGGTCGACCCTGTGGTCGGCGATCAAGACGATCATCATCGCCGACTTCGTGATGAGCCTCGACAACGTCATCGCGATCGCCGGCGCAGCGCAGCAGGCCGATCCCGACCACCAGATGGGGCTCGTGATCTTCGGGCTGCTCGTCAGCGTTCCGATCATCATCTGGGGAAGCACGCTGGTGCTGCGCCTGATCGAACGCTTCCCGCTGGTGATCGCCTTCGGCGGCGCGCTGCTCGGCTGGATCGCCGGCGGCATGATGATCACCGATCCGGCGAGCGTCCAGTTCCTCGGAGGGGAGCCGGCGCCTGCGCTGAAGTACGGGGCGGAGATCGCGGGCGCACTGCTCGTGGTCGTGCTCGGGAAGGCGTTCGGCGCGCGTCGCAAGCCGGCGCCGCAGCCCGATTGAGCCGTTCGTCGCCAGCCTGCGCGCAGCGTCGCGGCGGGCCGGCCGGCGACGCTTTTGCGCATCGCGGCCGCTCCACTCGACCGAGCCGAACGGCCGTTCATGAAATAGTTCCTCGGGGCGATCAGGGCCGGCCGGTAGCCTCCATCGAATGGCCGATGCCGATCATCCGGGAATGCAGGACCGCCAGGCCGCGGTCTCGGTGCGCCTGCTCGTCAGCAGCGGGCAGTCGCCGTTGCGCATCATTGCGCTCGCGAAGGAGCGCGTGCGGATCGGCCGCAGGCCGCACAACGAGATTCCGCTCGACGATCTCACGGTCAGCGGCGAACACGCCGTGATCCGAACGCGCGAGCGCGAAAGCGTGATCCACGACCTCGACAGCCGCAACGGAACGCTGGTCAACGGACTGGTCGTCAGCCAGCGTGTCCTCTGCGACGGCGACGTGATCGACATCGGGATCTACCGTTTGCGTTTCGTCGTCGATCGCCCGGGGCCCGCGCTGGCGCAGCTGCCTTCTCCCGACGCCGGCGCGATGGTCGCCTGGGTCGACTTCCTGAGCGGGCCGAACGCCGGCAAGTCGCAGCGCATCGACCGCGAGATCACACGGATCGACGGCTTCGCCGAGCAGGTCGCGGTGCTCTCGCGCCGTCGCGGCCGCTTCCACATCACCCACCTCGAGGGTCCGAGCCAACCGCACGTGAACGGAGACCCGATCGGTCTCGTCGCATGCGCGCTCGCAGACGGCGACCTGATCGAGCTCGCCGGCGCGATGCTGCGATTCCGGATCGCGGTCTGAACGGCTGCGGTTCGCGATGACCACCCTGCAGCGGTCACGACTCCTGCGCGCGATCGCGGGGATGTCGATCGTCACGCTGTTCGTGGCGATCGAGGCGGGGATCGTGCGCGTCAGCGCCATCGGTGCGCTGGACAGCGAGCTGTACGACAGCCGGCAGCGAACGGTCGCACCGGTGCTCGACGATCGGATCGTCATCGTCGACGTCGACGAACGCAGCCTGGCCGAGTATGGGCGCTGGCCGTGGGACCGGTCGACGATGGCGCGTCTCGGCGAAACGCTGCTCGAGCGCGGAAAGCCTGCGGTGGTCGGCTTCGACGTCGTCTTCGCCGAGGAGCAGGCGGGCACCGACGACGACGCGCGGCTCGCGCGTGCGCTGGCCGGCGGCCCGGTCGTGCTCGGCTACTATTTCAGCAACAATCGCGAGGGGCGCACCAGCGGCGCGTTGCCGCCGCCGCTGTTCGACGGCGAAGCCGGCCAGCAGTTGCGCGATCGCATGACGCGGGCGAACGGATTCGGCGCCAACATCGAACCGCTGCAGCAGGCGGCCGGACGCGCCGGGTTCTTCAATCCGTTCCTGAGCGCCGACATCGACCCCGACGGAGTCATCCGCGCGCTTCCGCTGCTCGCCGAGTACCGCGGCGGCGTCTACGAATCGCTTGCCGTGGCCGTGCTGCGCGAGTACCTGGGACAGGCGTCGATCGAAGTCGCCGGCGCGAGCGACACGCTGTTGCTGTACGGCACGCGCGACCGCGTCGAGATCCCGGTGTCGGTCGGGTTCACTGCGCTGGTGCCGCTGATGGGACGCGGCGGCCCCGACGGAGGGCATTTCCCGTACGTCTCGGCGGCCGACGTGCTGAACGGCAAGGTCGACTGGTCGCGGATGCACGATCGCATCGTGCTCGTCGGCACGACGGCCCCGGGTCAGACCGACCTGCGCGCGACTCCGGTCAGCGAGGTCTTCCCGGGCGTGGAGATCCACGCATCGCTGATCGCAGGCGCGCTGGACGGGCGGCTGCAGCGCCGGCCGACGGAAGCGCCGGCGATCGGCGCACTCTCGACGCTCGTGATCGGCGGAGTGCTCGCGGTGACGCTTCCCGCGCTCGGCGTCGTCGGGGCGGTGCTCGCGACATCGGTCGCGTTGCTGACGCTGTACGCCAAGAACGCGATCGCCTACGCGAATTTCGGGCTGGTGCTGCCGATGGCAGCGACCTTCGCAGCGATCCTGGCGCTGGGGCTCTTCAATCTCGTCGTCGGCTGGTTCGCCGAAGGCCGCGCACGACGCGCGGTCATGCAGTTGTTCGGCGAATACGTGTCGCCGGCGCTCGTCGAGCAGATGGCGCACGATCCCTTCAACTTCCGGATCGCCGAGAGCAGCAACCGCGAACTGACGATCCTGTTCGCCGACATCCGCGGATTCACGCGCATTGCCGAAACGATGCAACCGGAGGCGCTGCGCGAATACCTGAACACGTTCCTCACCGGGATGACCGAGGTGATCCACGCGCATCGCGGCACCGTCGACAAGTACATGGGCGACGCCGTCATGGCCTTCTGGGGCGCGCCGGTGCCGGACCCGGCACACGCCGACAATGCGGTGGCCGCGGCGATCGCGATGCAGGAGGAAGTGCACCGGATGTCGGAGTCGTTCGTCGCGCGCGGGTTGCCGCCGCTGTCGGTCGGCATCGGCGTGAACACCGGCGTCGCGCGCGTCGGCGACATGGGGTCGAAGCTGCGCCGCGTCTACACGGCGATCGGCGATGCCGTGAACATGGCTTCCCGCCTGGAAACCTTGACCAAGCGCTACGAGGTACCGATCATCGTCGGCGAAGGCACGGTGAATCGATGCGTGCAGAACGAGTTCGTCGAATTGGCGCGGGCGACCCTCGCAGGTCGCGCCGAAGCAGTGCGGATCTTCGTGCCGAGGGCGTTGCATGCGCCCGACGGCGAAGGAGTCGCGACGATCCCGATGCCCGCGCCCACGGCGGCGCCGCGGAAGGCCACGGAAGCCCTGCATGAAGGTACGAGTCCTGGGCTGTAGCGGGGGCATCGGCGCGCGCGCCCGGACGACATCCTTCCTGGTCGACACCGACATCCTCCTCGACGCCGGAACCGGTGTCGAAGACCTCGCCGTCGAGGAACTCGCGGCGATCGACCACGTGTTCCTCACGCATTCGCACCTCGATCACATCGCGGCGCTGCCGCTGCTCGTCGACTCGGTCGGCGGCCTGCGCGAAAAGCCGATCGTCGTGCACGCGTTGCCCGAAACGATCGCCGCGCTGAAGACGCACGTCTTCAACTGGGTGATCTGGCCCGACTTCACCGAGATCCCGCACTACGAGCGCCCGTGGATGGTGTTCGAGCCGTTGTCGATCGGCTCGATCGTCGAACTCGACGGACGATGGGTGCGCAGTCTCGCCGCGAGCCACACCGTCCCGGCGCTCGCGTTCCATGCGTACACCGAGGATGCCGGACTCGTGTTCTCCGGCGACACCGGGCCGAACGACGAGTTCTGGCGCCAGGTCAACGGCGTGCAGAACCTGAAGTACCTGATCATCGAAACCGCGTTCGCGAATCGCGACCAGGATCTCGCCGTGACGGCGAAGCACCTGTTCCCGATCCAGCTCGGAGAGGAACTCAAGAAGCTGATGCGCGAGCCGCAGGTGCTGATCACGCACCTGAAGCCCTCCGATCGCGAGACGATCATGCGCGAGGTGCAGGCGTGGGCCGGGAGGTTCGCGCCGCGGATGCTCGAGCGGGGGGACGTGCTGGAGTTGTGAATCGGGCGGTGATGCCGCTCAGGCGATCCACTTGGATAGCGCCGTGAAGGCGCCGAGCGCAACGACCACAAGCCCGCCGAGCCGTACGGTCAACTGCGGTTCGAGCCGGTCGATCTTCGCATCGAGTCGCTGGATGTCGGATTGCAGGTCCGTACGCAGTAGCTGCATGTCCGCGCGCAACTCCTGCGCCAATTCGCGCAGGTCCGACTTCGTGGCGATTTCGGCCGTGTCATGCGCGTTGCGTACCGCGATCGAGATCGCCTTTGCGTGCGTCTCCGGTATGCCGGCATC
>CAYZYC010000171.1:0-4814 GCA_964481165.1 uncultured Limnobacter sp.
AGCACGTGCCGCATCAGCGCGACGGTGTGCGCGGCGTGCTTGGCGTAGCCGGTGTCGACGACCGTGGCCTTTCCGTCGTCGATGCCGACGATCTGGTTCGACGAAAGCCAGTCGCGTTCGATGAACCGCAGCGATTCGGGCAGCGGCTTCACGGCAGCCGGCGCGCTTCGATCGCGCTCCATACGGCGCGCCGCGCGTCCTCGCTCATCGAGCCCCAGCGCGCGATTTCGTCGATGGTTCGCAGGCAGCCTTCGCACAGGCCGCTCGCGGCGTCGATGCGGCACACCGAGATGCACGGGGACGGCACCGGAGTCGACGGCGCATCCGAGGCCAACGCATCGCGGTGTGTTGACGGCGACGCCGACGCACCTCGGGCGATCGTCGATCGGGGGTCGCGCATCGGCCGGCTCAAGCCGCTTCCTCCGCCTTCGCGCGCCTGCGCGCGGCGATCGCGTTGCCCGCGCGCGATGCGCTCGCGCGGCCGAGCTGTTGCGAGATCCATTGTCCGGTCTCGACGAGCCCGTCGAGGTCGAGCCCGGTCTCGATTCCGAGCCCGTGCAGCAGGTAGACGACGTCCTCGGTGGCGACGTTGCCGGTGGCGCCTTTCGCGTACGGGCAGCCTCCGAGGCCGGCGATCGACGAATCGAAACGCGAAATGCCCGACTGCAGGCTCGCGAAAACGTTCGCCACGGCCTGCCCGTAGGTGTCGTGGAAGTGCCCCGACAGCCGGTCGGCCGGGATCTCGCGCGTCACCGCCTCGAACACGCGCTGCACGTGCGCGGCGGTTCCCACGCCGATCGTGTCGGCGATGCCGATCTCGTCGCAGCCGAGGTCGCGCATCCGCCTGGCGACGTCGACGACGTCGGCGATCGGCACGTCGCCCTGGTACGGGCAGCCGAAGCAGACCGACACCGCCGCGCGCAGCCGGATGCCGTTTTCGCGCGCAGCGGCGGCGACCGGCGCGAAGCGCTCGATGCTCTCGGCGATCGAGCAGTTGATGTTGCGCATCGAGAAGGCTTCGCTCGCGGCGCCGAAGATCACGACCTCGTCGGCGCCGGCGGCGAGCGCCGCGTCGAAACCCTTGCGGTTCGGCGTGAGCACCGAGACGCGAACGTTGCGACGGCGGCCCACCGCGGCCATCACGTCGGCGGCGTCGGACATCTGCGGAACCCACTTCGGCGAGACGAAGGACGTGGCCTCGAGCTGGCGGACGCCGGCGGCGATCAGGCGCTCGCACAGCTCGACCTTCGTCGCGGTGGGTACCGGCTGCGATTCGTTCTGCAGCCCGTCGCGCGGGCCGACCTCGGTGATCCAGGCGCGCTGCGGAAGTTTCATCGTGGACCTCCGGTTCGGTTCGTCCGCCGGCGTCAGTAGCCGCGGCTGCGATCGACGAGCCCGGTGACGGGTTCGCCGCGCTCGAGCGCGGCGATCTTGCCCGCGATCTGCCGGGCCGATTCGTCGATCTGCGTGATCCCCGACACGTGCGGCGTCAGGCGGATTCCCCGATGGTGCCAGAACGGGTGGCCGGGGGGCGGCGGCTCGGTGGCGACGACGTCGAGCGTCGCGCCGGCGAGCCGGCCCGTGTCGAGCGCTGCGAGCAGCGCGGCCTCGTCGACGAGCGCGCCGCGCGCGATGTTGACGAGCCAGGCGCCCGGCATCAGCCACGAGAGCCGCTGCGCGTCGAACATGCGCTCGGTGTCGGGAGTGCGCGGCGCGACCACGACGAGCAGGCGCGTTCCCTCGAGGAAGCGGCGCAGGCCGTGCCGTTCGTCGAAGCACTCGATGCCCTCGACGCGCTTCGGCGAGCGCGCATAACCGCGCACCGCAAAGCCCGCGTGCGCGAGCGTTCGCGCGATCTGCGCGCCGATCGCGCCGAGACCGAAGACGCCGACCGGCCACGCCGATTTCGGTTCGGCTTCGAGCGGGCGCCACACCTTTTCGCGCTGCTGCGCCTCGTAGTCGCCGAATCGGCGCTGCAGCCGGATCGCCTCGTGCAGGCAATACTCGGCCATCTGCGCCGCCATGCCGCCGTCCTCGATGCGCACGAGCGGCAGCGAGTCGGGCAGCGCGCCGCCCGAGAGCAGCGCGTCGACTCCGGCCGAGGTGGCGAAGAACGCGCGCAGCGACGGATTCGCCGCGAAGAACTCGCGGCCGGGGTTCCAGCCGAGGGCGTAGTCGGCGCTCCCGGCCGCTCCGTCGTCGACATCGCGAACCTGCGCATCGGGCATCAGCGCCGCGAGCGCGTCGACCCAGCGGCGGCGCGCGCCCCAGGCGTCGGCGACGACGATGCGAAGGCTCACCGGGCGCCTCTCACCGTGCGCTGCTCACGGAAACCGCTCACGGAAACCGCTCACTGCGCACCGAACTCGACGAGCTGCACGCCCTCGGCGACCTGGTCGCCGACGCCGAAGCGGATCGATACGATGCGACCGGCCGCAGGCGCGGCGATCGTGTGTTCCATCTTCATCGCCTCGATGACGAGCAGCGGCTGGCCGCGCTCGACCGATGCGCCGGCCTCGATGAACAGCGCGATGACCTTGCCCGGCATCGGTGCGACCACCGCGGAGTCGTCGTCGTGCTCGCCGACGTGCGCGAGCGTGGGCGTGTAGCCGAGCGCGTAATGGCCGAGGGGGCTGAAGACGTGCAGCGTCTCGCCGTCGATCACTGCCTCGACGACGAAGCTGCGATCGTCGACGACGCCGCGCACCGTGCGTGCCGCGAACGACGACGTGCTCGCAGTCGGCGATGCTCCCGCCGCGCCCGACGTTCCCGCCGCGACCGTCGAAGTGCCCTCGGCCGGCGTCGCAGCGCTCCAGCGCAGTTCGGCCAGCCGCGCGCATTCGTCGCCGTCGCGCACGAACCATTCGCTGTCGCCGTATTCGACCTGCACCGGGCACGGCTCGCCGGCGTGCTCGAGCTGCATCGTGCGTACGAGGCGTCCGCCCGTGCGCCAGCCGCTGCGGGCATTCCACGGGTCGTTCGTCCACGCGCGGCCGTCGTCCCCTCCGGCTTCGTCGAACTCGGCGGCGAGCACCGCGGCGACCGCGAGTGCGCGCCTTCGCAGCGACGGCTTCGCCGGCGCGGGCAGCAGGTCGTCCTTCTCGCGCTCGATCAGGCCCGTGTCGAGATCGGCCGATGCGAAAGCGGGGTTGGCGACCAGCCGCGCCAGGAAGTCGACGTTCGACGCGGCCCCGACGACCTCGAACTTCGCGAGCGCGCGCGCCATGCGCGCGAGCGCCGTCTCGCGGTCGGCCCCGTGCGCGACGAGCTTGGCGATCATCGGATCGTAGTGCGGCGTGATCGTGTCGCCTTCGCGCACGCCGCTGTCGATGCGCACCGGCGCGGTCGGCGCTCCGGCGCCCGGCAGTTCGCTGCGCATGAACTGGACCGCCGGCGGAGTGCGCAGGTGGCGCAGCGTGCCGGTAGACGGCAGGAAGCCCTTGTCGGGGTTCTCCGCGTAGATGCGCGCCTCGATCGCGTGTCCGTCGATGCGCAGCTCGTGCTGCGCGGCCGGCAGCGGGTCGCCCGCGGCGACGCGCAGCTGCCACTCGACGAGATCGAAGCCGGTGATCATTTCGGTGACCGGATGCTCGACCTGCAGCCGGGTGTTCATCTCCATGAAGTAGAACGCCCCCGACGGATCGGCGATGAACTCGACGGTGCCTGCACCGACGTAGCCGACCGCGCGCGCGGCCGCGACGGCGGCCTCGCCCATCGCGCGGCGGCGCTCTTCGGTCATGCCGGGGGCCGGAGCTTCCTCGATCACTTTCTGGTGCCGGCGCTGCACCGAGCAGTCGCGCTCGAACAGGTGCAGGCAGTTGCCGTGCGTGTCGCCGAAGACCTGGATCTCGATGTGCCGCGGTCGCACGACGTAGCGTTCGACGAGCACGGTGTCGTCGCCGAACGCGTTCTTCGCTTCGCGCCGGCACGAAGCGAGCATCGCCTCGAACTGCGCGGCGTTCTCGACGATGCGCATGCCCTTGCCGCCGCCGCCGGCGCTCGCCTTGATCAGCACCGGATAGCCGATGCGCCCGGCCTCGGCGGCGAGTCGCGCATCGGATTGTTCGGTGCCGTGATAACCGGGCACGAGCGGAACGCCGGCCTGCTCCATCAGGCGCTTGGCCGCCGCCTTGTCGCCCATCGCGGCGATCGCCGATGCAGGCGGACCCACGAAGACGAGGCCGGCATCGGCCACCGCGCGCGCGAAGGACTCGTTCTCCGAAAGAAACCCGTAGCCGGGATGGATCGCCTGCGCGCCGCTGCCGCGCGCGACTTCGAGCACACGCGCCGCGTTCAGGTACGACTCGCGCGCGGGGGCGGGACCGAGCCGCCACGCCTCGTCGCACAGCGTGACGTGCCGCGCCGACGCGTCGGCGTCGGAATAGACGGCGACGGTGCGAACGCCCATTCGCCGCGCCGTCGTGGCGATGCGGCAGGCGATCTCGCCGCGGTTGGCGATCAGCAGCTTGTCGAACATGGTCACAGGTCCTTCGGGACCCACGCCGGACGGCGGCGCTCGAAGAACGACGCGATGCCCTCCTGGCCTTCGTCGGATGCGCGGATGCGCGCGATGCGCGCCGACGTGTCGCCGACCAGCGCATCGTCGATCGCACGTCCGGCGACGTCGCGGATCAGCTGCTTGGCCTCGGCGAGCGCCTTCGGGCCGCCGAGCGCGAGCTGGCCGAGCACGACGTTGATCGTGCCGTCGAGCTCCGGGGTCTGCGCGATGTCGTGCACCAGCCCGATCCGGTACGCCTCCGCGGCGTCGAACACTTCGGCGGTGAGGAAGTAGCGGCGCGCGCGGTGCTCGCCGA
>CAYZYC010000172.1:0-1495 GCA_964481165.1 uncultured Limnobacter sp.
TTCCTGAAGACGCGCCAGCAGAAGCCCGGCGACGTCAACGCGATGCTCGACGGCTCGCGCCGGGCGATGCGCGCGGCATACCAGCGCGAGATGGACGCGCTCGAGTCGAGCCTGGCGTTTCTCGCCTCGGCCGGTTCGGTGAGCCCGTACATCGGCCTGTTCGGCACCGTCTGGGGAATCATGAATTCGTTTCGCGGACTGGCGAACGTGCACCAGGCGACGCTCGCGGCGGTCGCGCCCGGAATCGCCGAGGCACTGGTGGCGACCGCGATCGGACTGTTCGCCGCGATCCCCGCGGTCGTCGCGTACAACCGCTTCGCGTACGACATGGATCGGCTGTCGACGCGTTTCGACAGTTTCGTCGACGAGTTCTCGAACATCCTGCAGCGGCAGGCAAGGTAGGAAGGCGATGTCCGCGCTCGGTCCCCGCACGCGCAATTCCGGTCGCGGACGGCGCCTGGTCAACGAGATCAACGTCGTGCCGTACATCGACGTAATGCTCGTGCTGCTCGTGATCTTCATGGTCACGGCGCCGCTCCTTCCGCCCGGCGCGATCGACCTGCCCACCGCCGGGAGCAGCAGCGCGCGTCCCGACCGGTACATCGAGGTGCAGGTCCGTGCCGACGGCGAAATGCGCGTTCGCGGCGTCAACACCGGCGATCCCTCCGAACGACGCGTCGGGCGCGGCGACCTGCGCGGGGCGATCGAGCAGTTGCGCGGCGACGACGCGCAGACGGCCGTCGTGATCAGCGGCGATCGCGCGGTCAAGTACGAAGCGGTGATCGACGTCATGACCGAACTGCGCCGGATGAACATCGAGCGGATCGCATTGATGGTCAAGCCGGCGACCTGAGCAGCAAGGCAGTGGCAACCCGCAAGGAAACCGACTCCGACGACGACGCGATGCCGCGCTCGGGCGGCGCCGGTCCGCTGCTGAAGCCGCCGAAGCCGAAGGGTCGCGGGCGCGCCTTCGCGCTGGCGCTGCTGATGCACGGATTGCTGCTGCTGATGCTGGTGATCGGCATCCGCTGGCAGACGCAGGAGCCCGATCCGGTCGCCGCCGAGTTGTGGACTCCGGTGGCGCCTTCGGAGCCGCTTCCCGAACCGAAACCGCGGCCCGAGGTCGAGACGCCGAAACCGCAACAGCCGCCGCAACCTGCGCCGCCCCCGCCGGTGCCGCCGATCGCGCAGGCCGCACCCGAACCGGTCGAGGCGCCCAGGCCCGACATCGTGCTCGAGCAGAAGCGCGAAGCCGAGCGCAAGGCGCGCGAGCAGGCCGAGCGGCGTGCCGAGGAAGAGCGACTGCGTGCCGAGGCGGCTGCCGCCGAGCGACGCGAAGCCGAACTCGCGGCGCAGCGCGAAGCCGAGGAGAAGGCGAGGCGCGAAGCGCAGGCGCAACGCGAGGCGGAAGAAAAGGCGCGCCGGGCGGCCGAGGAACGCGAGCGGCGCGAAGCCGAGGCGAAGGCGAAACGCGAGGCCGAAGCGAAGGCGAAGC
>CAYZYC010000172.1:1595-4736 GCA_964481165.1 uncultured Limnobacter sp.
GAGGCCGAAGCGAAGGCGAAGCGCGAGGCCGAAGCGAAGGCGAAACGGGAAGCGGAAGCGAAGGCGAAACAGGAGGCCGAAGCGAAAGCCAGGCAGGAAGCGGCGGCGAAGGCAAAGCAGGAAGCCCAGGCGAAAGCCCAGCGCGAGCGCGAAGAGAAACAGCGTGCGCAGTACCTCGAGCAGCTGCGCCAGAAGGCGGGCTCGCCGGGCGACATCGCGCGCCTCGGGTCCGGAAGCGGAACCGGCGGCGGCGGTGGCAGCGGGATCGACGCCGGCTACGCGTCGCGCCTGTCGTCGCTGATCCGATCGAACACGATCTACGCGATTCCGCAGGATCTGGCCGGCAATCCGAAGGCCGTGTTCGTCGTGACGGTCTCGCCCGAGTGCCGCATCACCTCGGTGAAACTGCGTCGCTCGAGCGGCATTCCCGCATGGGACCACGCGGCCGAGCGCGGAATCGAACGTTCCGATCCGCTGCCGCGCCAGCGCGACGGAACGTGCCCGCCCGAGATCGAGATCACGCGCGGGCCGAGAGACGATCGATGACGACTCGTTGCAACGGTCGTCGCCGAAGCGTCAGGGTCGTGCAAGCGGATCGCTATAATCGTGCGTCGCTGTCAAAGGGAGTTACATGAGGCATCTGCTTCTCGCGTGGATACTCGCCTTCGTGCTGCCGGCCGGCCATGCGCAGATGCGCATCGACGTCTCCGGCGTGGGCGCGACGCAGTATCCGATCGCGATCGCGAACTTCGCCGCCGACAGCCGCGTACCGCAGCAGATCGCCGACATCGTTCGCAGCGACCTGGCGCGCAGCGGCGCGTTTCGCGTCATCGATCCGCAGGCCACGTTGTCGGACACCGCAACGCCGGACCACGCGGGGATGCGCGCGCGAGGCGCCGACGCCGTGCTCGGCGGATCGGTTGCACGGCTGGCCGACGGCCGCTACGACATCCGCTATCGGCTCAGCGATGCAGTGCGCCAGAACGTCATCGGCGGCGAGTCGCTCGTCGTCAGCGAGGCCGACCTGCGCTACGGCGCGCATCGCGTGGCCGACTGGGTCTTCGAGAAGATCACCGGCGAGAAAGGCATCTTCTCCACGCGCATCGCGTTCGTCTCGAAACAGGGCAACCGCTTCCGCCTGAACATCGCCGACTGGGACGGCGAGAACGTCGTCTCGCCGCTGAACTCCCCCGAGCCGATCATCTCCCCGTCGTGGTCGCCCGACGGATCCCGCATCGCCTACGTGTCCTTCGAGAGCCGCAAGCCGGTGGTGTACGTGCACACGCTGGCAACCGGGCAGCGCATGCCGGTGGCGAACTTCAAGGGAAGCAACAGCGCGCCGGCCTGGTCGCCCGACGGACGCACGCTCGCCGTTGCGCTCACCCGCGACGGACTGTCGCAGATCTATCTGATCGACTCGAACGGCTCGGGAGCGCCGCGCCGGATCACGAGTTCGCCGGGAATCGACACCGAGCCGGCGTTCTCCCCCGACGGGAAGTCGATCTATTTCACGTCCGACCGTGGCGGATCGCCGCAGATCTACCGGATGGCGAGCGACGGCAGCGGGGCCAGTCGCGTCACCTTCAGCGCGTCGTACAACGTGAGTCCGCGCGTGAGCCCCGACGGCAGGTTGCTGTCGTACGTGACGCGGCGCGACGGGCGGTACCTGATCGTGGTGCGCGACATCGCTTCGCCCGACGGCGAAACGATCCTGTCGGAGACGGGACGCGAGGAATCGCCGAGCTTCGCGCCGAACGGCCGCTGGGTCATGTTCGCCACGCACAACGCGGGGCGCGATTCGCTGGTTGCGGTTACCGTCGACGGCCGGGTGCGACAACGACTGACCTCGGGCGCCGGCGACATTCGCGAACCGACGTGGGGGCCGTTCGCCCGGTGACCTCGTCCCGAATACTTTTCCGAAGCCAGAACCCTTTCCAGAACAGACCTGAAACGAAGCGGGGAGCACGATGAAGAACACGATCCGGATGGCGCTGGTGGCCGTCGTCATGGCCGCCCTTTCTGCCTGCGGCAGCGGAGTCAAACTCGAGGACGACGCGTCGAAGGCGCCGGCGCCGATCGAAAGCCGCGACGGCTCGGGGCTTGCAGGCGCCGGCGGAGCAACCGCCGGCGGAGCCGACGGTCGCGGAATCGAACAGGTGCAGATCGACCAGAAGGATCCGCTCGACGATCCGGCAAGCCCGCTGGCCAAGCGCAGCATCTACTTCGACTTCGACAGCTTCGTGATCCGCGACGAGTTCCGCGGAACGGTCGAAGCGCACGCACGCTACCTGCTCGGCAACAACTCGCGACGCGTGATGATCCAGGGCAACACCGACGAGCGCGGCAGCCGCGAGTACAACCTCGCACTCGGGCAGAAGCGCGCCGAAGCCGTGCGCCGTGCGATGTCCGCACTCGGCGTCCCCGAAAGCCAGATGGAAGCGGTCAGCTTCGGCGAGGAACGCCCGCGCGCGATGGGCACCGACGAGTCCGCATTCGCCGAGAACCGCCGCGCCGACCTCGTCTATCCATGAACGCGGATCGCGCCCCGTCGCTGCGTTCGTCGTTCCTCGTCGCAGCGCTCGCACTCGCGACGACGGTGTCGGGCGCGCAGGCGGCGCTGTTTTCCGACGACGAAGCGCGCAGGGCGATTCTCGACCTGCGCGGTCGTGTCCAGGTGATGCAGCAGGAGAACGGCGCCCGGCTCGACGAGCTCGGCAAGCAGGTCGCCGACCTGACCGCACGCATCGACCGCATCGAGCAGACGACGCGCGGGCAGTTCGAACTGCAATCGCAGCTCGACACGATGCGACAGGAGATCGCCAGCCTGCGCGGCCAGCTCGAGGTGCAGTCGCACGAACTCGCGACGACGCAACGCCAGCTGCGCGACCAGCTCGCAACGGTGGACACGCGCATCAAGAAGTTCGAGCCGGTGAACGCGCAGATCGACGGACGATCGGTCACCGTCGACCAGAGCGAGAAGCGTGCGTTCGACGCGGCACTCGAACTGTTCCGCGCGGGCGACTATCGCGGTGCGCTCGCGGCGTTCCAGGGTTTCCGCACGCAGTACCCGGAGAGCCCGTACCTGCCGGGCGTGCTGTTCTGGATCGGCAGCAGCCAGTTCGCGCTGAAGGACTACAAGGG
>CAYZYC010000173.1:0-4730 GCA_964481165.1 uncultured Limnobacter sp.
GGCGAGAACCAGACCGACATCATCCTGCTCACGCATCGCACCGTGGAGAAGCACATCGTCACGGCGATCGAGCGCATCGAGGCGCTGTCCACGGTGCTCTCGCGCGTCGTGCGCATCCGGCTCGAAGACCTGCAGTAGACCGCGGCCGATGAAATACGTCTCGACCCGCGGCGGCATGCAGCCGGCGCACTTCACCGAGATCCTGCTCGGCGGGCTGGCTCCCGACGGCGGTCTCGTCGTGCCGGAGCACTACCCGCAGGTCGACGACGCGACGCTCGCCCGGTGGCGGCAGCTCGGATACGCCGATCTCGCCTTCGAGATCCTGCGTCCGTACGCGAGCGACATCGCACCGGAGAAACTCCGCGAACTGATCCGCGATACCTACACGGCCGACGTGTTCGGCTCCGACGAGATCACGCCGCTGCTCGAGCTCGAGCCGGGACTGCACCTGCTGCGCCTGTCGAACGGTCCGACGCTCGCGTTCAAGGACGTCGCCATGCAGTTGCTCGGTGCGCTCTTCGAGCACGTGCTCGAAGAGCACGACAACGAGCTGAACATCCTCGGCGCCACGTCGGGCGACACCGGGAGCGCCGCCGAATACGCGATGCGCGGCAGGCCGATGATCCGCGTGTTCATGCTTTCGCCGTACCGGCGCATGAGCGCGTTCCAGACCGCACAGATGTATTCGCTGGCCGACGCGAACATCTTCAACATCGCGGTCGACGGCGTGTTCGACGAGTGCCAGGACATGGTCAAGGCGGTCTCGGGAGACCTGGCGTTCAAGGATCGCTATTCGATCGGCACCGTCAATTCGATCAACTGGGCACGCGTGGCTGCGCAGATCGTCTACTACTTCAAGGGCTATTTCGCGGCCACGAAGTCCAACGACGAGCAGGTCGCGTTCTCGGTGCCTTCGGGCAATTTCGGCAACGTGCTGGCCGGGCACATCGCGCGCCAGATGGGCCTGCCGATCGCGCGACTGGTCGTTGCGACGAACGAGAACGACGTGCTCGACGAGTTCCTGCGCACCGGTCGCTACCGCCCGCGCGTGGCCGCCGAAACGCACCACACGAGCAGCCCTTCGATGGACATCTCGAAGGCATCGAATTTCGAGCGATTCGTCCACGATCTCGCCGGGCGCGACCCGGCACGCGTGCGCGCGCTGTGGCAGCAGCTCGACAGCGAAGGCCGGTTCGACATCGGAGGCAGCCCCGAAGCGGGTCGTCTGCCTTCGTTCGGCTTCGCTTCGGGGTGCAGCCGGCACGCCGATCGGCTGGCGACGATCCGCGAGACGCACCGGCGCTACGGGGTCATCGTCGATCCGCACACGGCCGACGGCCTGCACGTCGCGCAGGCCTGGCGCGAGAACGGCGTGCCGATGATCTGCCTCGAGACGGCGCAGCCCGCGAAGTTCGGCGACACGATCCGCGAGGCGATCGGCATCGAGGCGCCGCGCCCTGCGGGCTACGAAGGCCTCGAGTCGCATGCGCAGCGTTTCGATCGCATGCCGGTCGACGTCGATCGGCTCAAGCGCTACATCGCCGAACGCTGCAGGCCGCTGTCGTCGAGCCACGATCACAGCTGGCAGGTCGGCGGCGCCTGACGGCGGCGGGCGTCATCGCCAGGCGTGTGGCCGCGGGCGCGGGCATTGCGGCGAAGCGCTACACTCGAACGAGGCTCCTGACGACGCACATGAAAGTCTTCGGATTCGCGGGTTATTCCGGTTCGGGCAAGACGACGCTGATCGAACAGCTGATTCCGCGCTTCGTGATGCGCGGAATGCGCGTATCGCTGATCAAGCACGCGCATCATCTGTTCGACATCGACAAGCCGGGCAAGGACTCGTACCGGCACCGCGAAGCCGGCGCATCGGAGGTGCTGATCACTTCCGACCAGCGCTGGGTGCTGATGCACGAACTTCGAGACGAGGACGAACCGTCGCTGCACGAGCAGCTCGGGCGGTTCGCGCCGTGCGACATCATCCTCGTCGAAGGCTACAAGCGCGCGTCGATTCCGAAGATCGAGGTCTACCGGCCTTCGATCGGAAAGGAACCGCTGCATCCGACCGATCCGAACATCGTCGCGGTCGCGAGCGACGCGGCGATCGACGTGCCGCTGCCGCTGCTCGACCTGAACGATCCGGATGCGATCGTCGATTTCATCATCGATCATCTGGACCGCGTCCATGAAACCCGGATTGCTGCCGTTCGATGACGCGCTGGCCGCGCTGCTCGGGCAGGCCGCCGCGATCGGGGGGATCGAGACGGTGGACACCTTCGATGCGCCCGGACGCGTGCTCGCCGAAGACATCCGGTCGACGATCGACGTGCCGCCGCACGACAACACGCAGATGGACGGTTACGCGGTGCGCCGCGCCGATCTCGCGGCGGCGAGCAGCGAGAGTCCGGTGCGCCTGCCGATCGGGCAGCGGATTCCCGCGGGCCACGTCGGACGCGCGCTCGCCGCAGGCGAGGCAGCCCGGATCTTCACCGGCGGCCGCATTCCCGAGGGCGCCGATGCGGTCGTCATGCAGGAACAGGCCGAAGCCGACGCCGACGGCACGACGGTCGCGTTCACGCGGTGTCCGAAGCCGGGCGAGTGGATCCGCCGCATCGGCGACGACATCCGCGCCGGCAGCGTGATCCTCGCGGCCGGCACGCGCCTGACGCCGCAGGCGACGGGACTCGCCGCGTCGGTCGGCCTCGCGACGCTGCCGCTGCACAGGCGGCTGCGCGTCGCGTGCCTATTCACCGGCGACGAACTGGCGATGCCGGGCGAACCGCTGCGTCCGGGGGCGATCTACAACAGCAACCGCTTCGTGCTCGTCGCGCTGCTGCGCGCGCTCGGCTGCGACGTGCTCGATCTCGGACACGTGCCCGATTCGCTCGCGGCTACGCGCGACGCGCTGCGGCGCGCCGCCGACGGCAACGACCTGATCGTCACTTCGGGCGGCGTCTCGGTCGGCGAGGAAGACCACGTCAAGCCCGCGGTCGAAGCCGAAGGCGAACTGCGGATGTGGAAAGTCGCGATCAAGCCCGGCAAGCCGCTCGCGTACGGGCGCGTGCATCGGGCGCGCGGCACCGCGCATTTCGTCGGCCTGCCGGGCAACCCGGTGTCGAGTTTCGTCACCTTCGTGATGCTCGTGCGGCCTTTCATCCAGCGCCTTCAGGGCATCGCAGACGTCACGCCGCGCGCGTTGCCGATGCGCGCCGATTTCGACTGGCCGAGGCCGGACCGGCGCCGCGAGTTCCTGCGGGCTAGAATCAACGATCGGGGCGGGCTCGATCTCTTTCCGAACCAGAGCTCCGCCGTGTTGACATCGACGGTGTGGGGCGACGGTCTCGTCGACAATCCGGCGCAACAACCGATCGCCCCCGGCGATGTCGTTCGATACCTGCCGTTCTCGGTATTGCTGGGCTGACATGTCGATCACGATTCTGTATTTCGCCGGACTGCGCGAAGCGCTCGGCACCGGCCGCGAAACCATCGAACTGCCGTGCGGCGTTGCCACGGCCGCGCAGCTGCGCGGCTGGCTGCGCGAGCGCGGCGGCGCGTGGGCCGAAGCGCTCGCCGACGGGCGCTCGATCCGCATTTCGGTCGACCAGGCGATGGCGCGTCCCGACACGCCGCTGCGCGCCGGGGCCGAAGTGGCGTTCTTTCCGCCGGTCACCGGCGGTTGACGTCCGATTTCCATGCGCGTACTTTATGCGCATGAAACATGTCGTCCGCGAGCGCAGCGTCCTGTACGACGTCAGCGCACCGAAACGTGCGGCCAACGTCACCGTGAACTCCGACCTGCTGCGCCGCGCGCGCGAACTCGACGTGAACCTGTCGCGCACGCTCGAGAGCGCGCTCGTCGCCGAAGTCGTGCTGCGCACGCGCGAACGATGGCTCGACGAGAATCGCGATGCGATCGATGCTTACAACCGCGACGTCGAGCGAAACGGCTGCTTCGCCGACACGTTGCGCGCGTTCTAGCGCGCGGACACGCTTCGGTGGCGCAGTTCGACGTGCACCGCAACCCCGACGCCGCTTCGCGCCGGCGCTTTCCGCTGCTGCTCGACGTGCAGTCCGATCTGCTGGACACGCTCGCAACGCGCGTGGTCGTTCCGTTGGCCGCAGCGAACGACCACGTGCTGCCGGTCGCGGGCCTGATGCCGGTTTTCGAGGTCGATGGCCGGCGCGTCGTCATGCGCACGGCCGAAATCGCCGGTGTTCCGCGCAAGGCGATCGGCGAGCGCGTCGCCACGCTCGCCGATCGGCGCCATGACATCGTCGCCGCGCTCGACGTCCTGATCAGCGGGGTGTGACATGCCGATTCGCGTGCAGACCGAAGACTTCGACGTAGGCGCCGAGATCGACGCGCTGCGCGCCGGCAATCTTCGTGTGGGAGCGATCGCGACCTTCGTCGGCACGGTGCGCGACGTCAACGAAGGCGACGGCGTCGCGTCGATGACGCTCGAACACTATCCCGGAATGACCGAGCGCGCGCTCGAGGACATCTGCGCGCAGGCGCGCGGGCGCTGGGACATCTTCGACGCGCTGGTCGTGCACCGCGTCGGCCCGCTGGCGCCGGGCGACCGGATCGTGCTCGTCGTCGTCACGTCGGCACATCGCGGCGAAGCGTTCGACGCATGCGAATTCATCATCGACTACCTGAAGACGCAGGCGCCGTTCTGGAAGAAGGAATCGACCCCGCAGGGCGATCGCTGGGTCGAGGCGCGCGACGC
>CAYZYC010000174.1:0-4706 GCA_964481165.1 uncultured Limnobacter sp.
GGCGAGATCCGCGACCTGGAAACCGCCGAGATGGCGATCCAGGCCGCGCTGACCGGACACCTGGTGCTGTCGACGCTGCACACCAACGACGCGCCCTCGGCGATCACGCGCTTGCTGGACCTGGGCGTGCCGCCGTACCTGCTGAACGCGACGCTGATCGGCGTGATGGCGCAACGCCTCGTGCGAACGTTGTGCGACTCCTGCCGGGAAGCCACCGGTTCGCTGCCCGAGGAACAATGGGCGGCGCTGATCCAGCCGTACCGGGCACCGAATCCCGCGCGCGTCTACCGGCCCGTCGGTTGCCTCGAGTGCCGGATGACCGGGTTCCGGGGACGCAGCGGCCTGTACGAACTGCTGCGCATGGATCCGGAACTGCGACGGCTGATCGACGAACGCCCCGATCTGGCGGCGATCCGCCAGCGCGCGATGCGGGCCGGAATGCGCCCGCTGCGGCTCGCCGGCGCACAGAGAATCGCAGCCGGCCAGACGACGCTCGAAGAGGTCCTGAAGGTCGCACCGCCGATCTCCGCCTGACGCGTGACATAATCGCCGGCTCCGGCGGCACTCACCAGTCAGGAGAACGTTCATGCGTTTGGTTTCGCGGATTTCGGCGCTCGCGGCGATGCTCGCCACGGCTTTCACGGTTTCGGCACCGGCGAACGCGCAGACCGAGGTCAAGCTCGGTTACGCGCTGGCCGTGAACTCGCACTACGGCGCCGGCGCCGCGGCGTGGGCGGACACGGCCGAGAAGGCGAGCGGCGGCAAGCTGAAGTTCAAGCAGTTTCCGTCGAGCGCACTCGGCGGCGAGCGCGAAACCGTCGAGAGCGTGCAACTCGGCACCCTCGAGGCAGTGATCGTGTCGAGCGGAACGCTGAGCAACTTCGTGCCCGAGGTCGGCGTGACCGACATCCCGTTCCTGTTCCGCGACCTCGCGCATGCGCGTTCGGTGCTCGACGGCCCGGTCGGACAGGACCTGCTGAAGAAGTTCACGGCGCGCAACCTGATCGCGCTCGCCTGGGGCGAGCAGGGATTCCGCCACCTGACCAACAGCCGCCATCCGGTGCAGACCCCCGCCGACATGAAAGGGCTGAAGATCCGCACGATGGAAAACCCGGTGCACATCACGGCCTTCAAGACGCTGGGCGCCGCACCGACGCCGATGGCCTGGCCGGAGGTGATCGGCGCACTGCAGCAGGGCACGATCGACGGGCAGGAGAACCCGATGTCGGTCATCGTCTCTGCCAGGCTTGCCGAAGTGCAGAAGCACCTGACGCTCACCGGCCACGTGTATTCGCCGGCCGCGATGCTCGTTTCGGCGAAGCTGTGGAACAGCCTCGACGATGCCGGCAAGAAGGCGCTCGCCGATGGCGCGAAAGCCGGGGTCGTCGCGATGCGCGCGTACGTCGACGACGTCGAACGCAAGGGCGTCGAGGCGGTGCGCGCTGCGGGCATGCAGGTCGTCGTGCTCGACGAACCGTCCAAGGCCGCGTTCCAGAAGTCGCTCGCGCCCGCGTACGAGCAGTACCACGCGAAGTACGGCAAGGCGCTGATCGAAAGCATCGCCAACGCCCGGTAGTCCCGAGGCCTGCGGCAGTTCGGGATCCGGCGAGCGCACGCACCGATGCAGGCGCTCGAGCGCGCGTTCGTCGCGGCCAATCGCTGGCTGCTCGTCGTGCTGCTCGCGGCGATGGCGTGCATCGTGTTCGCCAACGTCACGCTGCGCTACCTGACCAACGACTCGCTGGTCTGGGCCGAGGAAGTCGCCCGGCACCTGATGATCTGGCTGACGTTCCTCGGCGCGGGCCTCGTGTTGCGCTTCGGCGGGCACATCGCGATCGAGAACCTGCACGACGTGCTGCCGGGACGTGTCGGACGCGCGCTGCGCGTGCTCATCGTCGTTTCGCTGCTCGTGTTCTTCGCGGTGATGGCGTGGCAGGGGGCGATCTACACCAGCATGATGCGATTCCAGACCACCGCAGCGACCGGCATCTCGTTCGGCTGGGTGTACCTCGCGATGCCGCTGGGCTTCGTGCTGCTGATCGTGCACCTGCTGCTGGTTGCGCGCCGCTACGTGCTCGAGCGGCGTGCGATCGAATCGGACGAGATCGATGCCGAGACGGCCGCCACCATCTGATCGGAATGCTCGCGGACGCGCCGGGGGCTGAGGCCCCGCGACCCGAAGCCGCGCTCGAGCGCCGCGTTGCGCCGTGGCGCTGACGCTGTTCATCGCCACCGTCGTGCTGTTCGCGATCGGGGTTCCGATCGCCTTCGCGCTCGCCATGGCGGCATCGATCGCGGTATTCGCCGGCGGCCGGTATCCGCAGCTCGTCGTGTTCAAGGAGATGTTCACCGGGCTGGACAGCTTTCCGCTGATGGCGGTGCCGTTCTTCATCCTCGCCGCCGAACTGATGAGCGGAGGCGCGCTCACCGTGGTGCTGCTTCGCTTCGCCGCGCAGTTCGTCAGCCACCTCCGCGGCGGACTCGGCTACGCGAACGTGCTGTCGCTGACGCTGTTCTCCGGGATCTCGGGATCGGCGATGGCCGACGTCGCCGGTCCCGGCGCGATGATGTCGCGGATGATGGAGAAAGCCGGCTACGAGCGCAGCTACGCCGCGGCATTGACCGCCAGCACGGCGATCGTCGGCCCGATCATTCCGCCGTCGATCATCATGATCATCTACGCGCTGCAGGACGAGAACGTCTCGGTCGGCACGCTGTTCATGGCCGGTTTCGTGCCCGGAGCGATGATCGCGCTGGCGATGGCGGCGACCAACTGGTGGGCCTGCCGCAAGCGCGCGGGGCACGCGACCGACGGACTGCCGCCCCTGCGCGAGATGTTGCGCAACACCTGGCAGGCGTTGCCCGCGCTGCTGCTGATCGTGCTGATCCTCGTGGGGATCCGCTTCGGCGTGTTCACGCCGACCGAGGCTTCGGTCTTCGCGGTGTTCTACGCATTGTTCTGCGGCAAGTGGATCTACCGCACGTTGCGCTGGAGCGCGGTCCCCGCGATCCTGTCGCGCGCGGCGCTGCTCACCGCTGCGGTGCTTCTGATCGTCGGCGCATCGGCGGCGTTCGCCTGGATCCTGACGATCGAGCGTGTCCCGCAGTTCCTCGCCGAGACGCTGGTCGGCTGGAACCTCGATCCGCTCGCGTTCCTGCTCGCGGTAAACGTGCTGCTCCTCCTGTTCGGGATCTTTCTCGAGCCGCTGCCCGGCGTGATGATCCTGGTTCCGATCCTCGCTCCGATCGCCGCGTCGCTGGGCATCGACCCGGTGCACTTCGCGATCGTCGTGATCGTGAACCTCACGCTCGGAATGATCACGCCGCCGGTAGGCGGGCTGATCTTCGTGACCTCGGTGACCGTGAAGGTGGGGGTGACGCAGCTGATTCGCGAGCTGCCGCCGTTCCTCGTCGCGCACCTCGTCGTGCTGGCGCTGCTGACGCTGTTCCCGGCGCTGTCGACCTGGCTGCCGCACGCGCTCGGCTTTCGGTGACGCCCCGGCCGTTGGCGTCGGTCGACACCGGCGTGAGAGACTGGAACCTTGCGGGAGGTGGCCAGATGGGCGAATCGAGAAAGGTACCGGTCTACTGCTACCAGTGCGTAGCGGGCCCGGACCTGATGAAGGTCGAGGTCGAGGACGGCGTGGCCACGCGCGTCGAGTCGAACTACGACATCGGCGGACAGCATCCCGGCGGCGGCCGCGTCTGCGTCAAGGCGTACGGGCTGGTCCAGAAGATGTACAACCCGAATCGCATCCGCCAGCCGATGAAGCGCACCAACCCGAAGAAGGGGCGCAACGAGGATCCCGGGTTCGTTCCGATCGGCTGGGACGAGGCGCTCGACATCGTCGGAGCGAAGATGCGCGAGATCCGCGCGAAGGGGCTCCTGAACGAAGAGGGCGTCCCCCGCCTGGCGAGCACCACCGGAGGCGGCGGTACGCCGGTGCAGTACATGGGCACGTTTCCGGCGTTCATGAAGGCGTGGGGGCCCATCGACCAGGGATACGGTGCGGGGCAGGGGGTCAAGTGCGACCACTCCGAGCACCTGTACGGCGAGTTGTGGCACCGGGCGTTCATCGTGTCGCCCGACACGCCGTACGTGAACTTCATCCTCAACTGCGGGAACAACGTCGAAGCCTCGGGCGGCGTGGTGGGCGTCTGGCGCGAGGCCGACGCGCGGGTGCGTGGGGCGAAGAAGGTACAGGTCGAGCCGCACATGTCGGTGACCGGTGCAATGGCGGCGGAGTGGGTGCCGATCAGGCCGAAGACCGACGCGGCGTTCCTGTACGGCCTGATCCACCGGATCGTGATCGAACGCGGCTGGCGCGAAGTCTGCGACGTGCCATACCTGAAGAACCGTACCGGTTCGCCGTATCTCGTCGGCCCCAACGGCTGGTTCCTGCGCGACCGCCAGAGCGGCAAGCCGCTCGTCTGGGATTGCTCCGACGGGCGCGCCAAGACGCACGATGCAGCCGACCTCGTCGATCCGGCGCTCGACGGCGAGTACACGCTCGCCGGCGAGGAACACGGCGCCGACGGCGAACGCATCGTGCACGAGCAGGCACGCGCGCGGCCCGCCTTCGGCGTGATGATCGATCACATGGCGCGCTACACGCCCGACTGGGCCGCCGAAGAGTGCGACGTGCCGGCGGAGACGATCCGGCGCATCGCCGACGAATACATCGCGCACGCCTGCGTCGGCGAGA
>CAYZYC010000175.1:0-4619 GCA_964481165.1 uncultured Limnobacter sp.
GCGTGATGGCCTGATCGCGATGAGCGCCCTGCCGGCAAGTGTCGAGCGGGCGCTGCTTGCCGAACTTCGCTCCGGGCGCTGGCTCGCCTGGTTGCACGTCGATCCGTCGTTGCGCCTGGCCGGCTGCGGCGGCTTTCTCACGCGCTACGGTCTCGATGCGGTGCGCATCGGCGAACCCGCGTCGCAACAGGTGGCGTTCCTCGAGGGATTCCTTCCGCTCGTCGAGTCGCCGATGCTGATCCGATCGGTCGAACTGTCGGGCGGCTGCGCGGCCGACCTGCACTTTCGTGCGCACGCGGGGAATACCTGGATCGTGCTGCTCGACGTGACCGCCGAACGCGACGAAGCGCGCCGCGTGCAGCAGAAGGCCTACGAGATGACGCTGCTCGAGGAGAAGGAAGCGCAGCTCAATCGCAGGCTCGAAGCGGCGAACGCCGCACTGGTCCGTGCACGGGGCGAAATCGAAGCCTCGCGTGCGGCCTTGCAGCGGGTCCACGATCGGCTATCGCTCGAACTGAAGGAGGCGGCCGCCTACGTGCGCTCGATCCTGCCGGCGCCGATGACCACGCCGTTCGACATCGACTGGCGATTCGTTCCGTCGGCGGCGCTCGGCGGCGACTGCTTCGGTTACCACTGGATCGACGAGTCGCACTTCTCGCTGTACCTGCTCGATGTCTGCGGGCACGGCATCGGGCCTTCGCTGATGTCGGTAGGCGTGCTCAATACGCTGCGCAGCGGCGCGCTGCCGGAAGTCGATCTGCGCGACCCGGTGCAGGTGATGGCGGGGCTGAACCGCATCTACCGGATGCAGGCGCACAACGACCTCTTCTTCACGATCTGGTACGGCGTGTACTCGCCGGCGACCCGAAGACTCGACTTCGCGTCGGCCGGGCATCCGCCGGCGCTGCTCGTGCGTCGACAGTCGCCTTCGCCCGCGTTGCTCGGGACGCGCAGCCGGCCGATCGGAACCGTCGTCGATGACACCTGGTGCGCCGATTCGGTCACGCTTGCGCAGCGAAGCGTTCTCTATCTGCTGAGCGACGGCGCGTTCGAGGTGTTTCGCCGCGACGGCTCGATGTTGCCGTTCGGCGAATTCGTCGACTTCATCGGCTCGCTCGACGCGACCGCCGCCGACGCAGAAGACCGCGGCGCGCCGCTCGACCGGCTGCTCGACTACCTGCACGCCCAGGGGCACGGCGGCGATGCCGACGACGACCTGTCGATCGTGCGCTTCGGTTTCTGATCAGTGATCGAAGTGCAGCACGAGCGTCGAACGGCCGGCGCGTTCGACGCAGGAAACGCGATCGGCGACGCGCTTGAGCAGGAAACCGGCGAGGTTGCGGGCCGCTTCGTCCGACGCGATGATCTCGTCGGCGCTCGGCCGCCGATCGGGGAACTCGATCGGCGGACCTTCCCAGGACATGCGCACGCGCACGTTGAACTCGTCGAAGGACGCGTTCACGTCGATCGGTCCGTCGGTGCCGGCACCGCCGTCGCACAGGATCTCGGCAGCCTGCGCGACGCCGAAGCCGACGCGTTCGATGACGTCGCGGCGTGCGCCCCAGAGCGCTCCGAGCTCGTGAATGCGGGCTTCGACTGCCGCCGTGTCGCGCACGCGCGGCTCGATGCGGAACTGCCCGCTGCGCTTGACGCCGATCCGGAAGACCAGGTTCATCAGCAGCGCGACCAGCGTGCCGAACACCAGCGGTGTGCCGAACATCGCGCGCGCTCCCGGCGGGAGCGCCTCGATCATCGCAGGCGCCAGTTCGACCGACAGCCCCGCGAGCAGTCCCAGGCCGATGACGAAGGTGCGCCGCGCATCGAGCAGGCGAGAAGCGATGATCTGGACCCCGTTCACGATCATGAAGGCGGCCGAGAAGACCAGCGTCGCGCCGAGAACGCCGGCGGGGATCTTCAGCATCAGCATGCCGAGCATCGGGGACAGGCCGAGCAGGATGCAGACGACCGCGATCACCATCGCGACGCGGCGACTGTGCATGCCGGTGGCCGCAGCCATGCCTGCCGCCGCCGAGGCCGAGTTCATGCCGATCCCGCCGATGCCGGCCGACAACACCGTCCCGAGGCCGTCGGCCAGCACGCCGCCGCTGACGCTGCGCATGTCGGCGCGAACCCACTTCGGGTCGCAGGCGCGTTGCAGGATCACGACGTTGCCCGCCGTCTTGATCGTGGCAGCCAGCGCCCCGATCGCGAACGGGACGAGCAGCGCCGCGTCGAAAGACCACCCGAGGTGCGAAGCGTCGGGCCACGCGAACAGCGGACCGGACAGCGCAGCAGCGCCCGAAGACGCTGCCGATGCGACGGCATCGGTGCCGGCGCCGGTGCCGATGCGCACCGATGCAAGCACGCCGACAGCCGAGCCGACGAGCACGCAGCCGATGCGCAGCGCGCCTTTGCCCCAGACGTTCAGTGCCGTCATGATCGCCAGCGCAACGAGCGCCACGGCAATCGGTGAAATCCCCGTGCCGGCGACCGCTTCGGGAGTCGCCATCATCCGCACGCCGATCGCGCCGCTGGCGATTCCGACCAGCATCACGACGATGCCCGCGATCTCCGGGGGAAACACCGGTCGCAGCCGGCGCATCAGCGGCGCGAGCCCGATCTCGATCAGGCCCGCCGTCAGCGTCATGCCGAGCGCCAGCGGCAAGCCGCCGATCTTCGCTGCTGCCAGCGACGGCACGAGGTAGAGGATCGTCGCCGTCGGCCAGCACAGGAAGCCCGAGCCGATCGGCCCGATGCGATGGGCCTGCAGCAGGGTTGCCGCGCCCGCTGCGAGCAGCGTCAGGCTGATCAGCGACGCGATCGTCTCGGGGCTGGCTTCGGCCGCCCGGCCGAGGAGCAGCGGGTAGGTCAGCAGCGTGGTTGCTGCGACGAAGTGCTGCAGGCCCGAGACGAGCACGAGCACGAACGGCGCGGAATCGAGCGGCCCCCAGAACGAAGTCGGGGACCTCGGCATCGGCTCAGGCCGTGGCCGACGAACCGCCCGAGGCAGCCGCGATCGCCTCGGTCTTCCTTGCGTGGATCGTGAACAGGTCGAGGAAGCCGGCGAGGTCGAACAGTTGCTCGAGCTTGTCGGACAGGCCGCACAGGTGCAACGCAACGCGCTGGGACTGCGCCGTCCGGTTCGCGATCAGCAGCGCGCGGAAACCCGCGCTGCTGATGTATTCGAGTCCGCTCAGGTCGAGCACCAGCGCATCGATCGGAGCGCCGAGCATCGTTGCGAGTCGTTCGCCGAGCGCCGGGGCCGTGCCGCTGTCGACACGTCCCGTCGGCGCCAGCAGCGCCGTGCGCCCGATCAGCTCCTCGTGCAGGTCCATCGGCTCAAGCTCCTGCGGGCCGCGTCGGCCCGCGCGTCAACGTCACGCAATTCAGGTTGCCGATTCGGCGATAGCGAACTTCGTCCATCAGCTTCCGTACGAAATGTGCGCCGAGCCCTCCGACCGGGCGGTCCGCCAGCGGCGTGCCGCGATCGGGAGGCGACGGCGCCTCGGCGGGATCGAACGGCACGCCGCCGTATTCGATCGTGACTTCGAGCGCGGCGCCGACGAGTCGAAAGCGCACCGTGATCGGGTGTTGCCCGCCGTCGGGAAACGCATAGCGGATTGCGTTCGACACGATTTCGTCGATGGCCACCTGGACGTCGGCGTGCGCGCCCGGGTCGAGCCCGGCATCCAGGGCGACGCGGCGGCACTCGCCTGCCACCGCAGCCATCTCCGACAGCGAATTGCCGATCGTGATCGCGCCTGCGACCCCCTCCGGATGGATCTGCGTTCGACCGCTGCACATCGGGAACCGCGCTTGCCGCCGAAGCGAAGATCATACGAGGAGAAGATCATGCCCGCACGCCCCCGTTCTGCCGACCACGGGAAATCCCGGCGTCAGCTCTGGGAGGAAGCCGCCTCCCACCGCGACCCCGACGAGAAGAGCGAACGCAGCGACGAACGCCCCGCCACCGGCGCTCCCGAACCGGACGACGCTTTCCTGAACACGCGCGACGGCGTTTTCTACCCGGGCGGACACGCAGTGCTGCTGCTCGCGCCCGACGATGCCCGCGCCTTGCGCGACGCGCTGGCCGACGCGGGCTTCGGCTCCGGCGACACGCGGCTGCTTGCGCCGCGCGAGGCGGCTGCGCGGATGCGCGATTCCGAAGAACAGGCCGGGATGCTGTCGCGCATCGTGCGCGCCGAGCTGAAGAATGCCTCGGTGATGCGTAAGCTCGCCGACGACGGCGCGGCGATGCTGATCGTGCGCATCGACGGCGAAGCGCAGGAAGACGCGCTCGTGCAGACGGCGCGGCGTTGGACCGTGCGCAAGGCGCTGCGCTACCACGCGCTCGCCATCGAGGAACTCCGGCTCGGCGCCGAAGAAATCCCCGGGGAGAGTCCGTACGGCGTCAACGAAGTCCTGCGCAGGAAGCCTTCCGACGCACGGCTGAAGCCGCGGAACCGGCGGCGGGGCGAAGGCTCCTGACGCAGCTTCGCGTCGCCGCCTGTCCGCGGGTCGAAGCGGAGCGCCGCGGGAGCGGCGCTCCGCTGCGGGTCAGGACGGCAGCTGGATGTTCGACGCCTGCTTGCCCTTCGGGCCCGTGACGACGTCGAACT
>CAYZYC010000176.1:0-3438 GCA_964481165.1 uncultured Limnobacter sp.
ACGACACGATCGCCTGGCGCGAGGTCGAGCTCGGGCGCATCGTCGACGGCCTGCGCATCGTCCGCAAGGGGCTGGAAGCGGGCGAACGGATCGTCGTCAACGGGCTGCACCGGGTGCGCTCGGGAATGTCGATCACGCCGCGGATGGTCGCGATGGACGCGAACGTGCCGGCGCATCGCGGCGTTGCCGCTGCCGAACTCGCCGACGCGTCGGGCGCAGGCGCAGTCGCGAGGGTGCGATGAAGCTTTCGCACTGGTTCATCGATCGCCCGATCCTCGCGGGCGTGCTGTCGATCGTCCTTTTCCTCGCCGGAGCGATCGCGATCTGGAACCTGCCGGTCTCCGAGTACCCGGAGGTCGCGCCCCCGGCAATCGTCGTCCATGCCAGCTATCCGGGGGCGAATCCGAAGGTCATCGCCGAGACCGTCGCCACGCCGCTCGAGGAAGCGATCAACGGCGTCGACGGCATGCTGTACATGGGTTCGCAGGCGACCGCCGACGGCAAGCTCGCGGTCACCGTCACGTTCGCGCTCGGCACCGATCCGGACCTCGCGCAACAGCTCGTGCAGAACCGCGTGTCGCAGGCGCTTCCGCGGTTGCCCGAGGAAGTGCGGCGGATCGGCGTGACGACCGTCAAGAGCGCCCCGGACCTGCTGCTCGTCGTGCACCTCGTTTCGCCGAACGACCGCTACGACGTCAATTACCTGCGCAACTATGCGGTGCTCAACGTCAAGGACGTGCTCGGCCGCATCGAGGGAACGGGGCAGGTCCAGGTGTTCGGCGCAGGCGACTACTCGATGCGCGTGTGGCTCGATCCGGAGAAAGTCGCCGCGCGCGGGCTCGCCGCCTCCGACGTGGCTCGTGCGGTCCGCGAGCAGAACGCGAACGTCGCCGCCGGTGTCGTCGGCGCGCCGCCTTCGGTTTCGGGCGTCGACTTCCAGCTGTCGGTGAATGCCCGCGGACGGTTGGCCACCGAGGACGAATTCGCCGACATCGTCGTGGCCACCGCGCCCGACGGCGCCGTCACGCGCCTGCGCGACATCGCGCGCATCGAACTCGGTGCGGCCGACTATTCGCTGCGCAGCCTGCTGAACAACAAGCCCGCGGTAGCGGTCGCGATCTCGCAGGCGCCCGGATCGAATGCGATCCAGGTCGCCGACGGAGTCCGCGATGCGATGGCCGAACTCGGCAAGGACATGCCGGAGGGCGTGACCTGGCAGATCGTCTACGACACGACGCGATTCGTGAAGAGCTCGATCGAGGAAGTGGTCAAGACGCTGCTCGAAGCCGTCGTTCTCGTCGTTCTCGTCGTGATCGTGTTCCTGCAGACGTGGCGCGCGTCGATCATTCCGTTGCTCGCCGTGCCGGTGTCGATCGTCGGCACGTTCGCGCTGATGCTCGCGTTCGGCTTCTCGATCAATGCGTTGACGCTGTTCGGTCTCGTGCTCGCGATCGGCATCGTCGTCGACGACGCGATCGTCGTCGTCGAAAACGTGGAACGCAACATCGAGAGCGGCCTGGCGCCGCGCGAGGCGACGTATCGCGCGATGGAGGAGGTCAGCGGACCGATCGTCGCGATCTGCCTGGTGCTGGTCGCCGTGTTCGTCCCGCTCGCGTTCGTCCCCGGACTGACGGGACAGTTCTACAGCCAGTTCGCGCTGACGATCGCCATCTCGACGGTGATCTCGACCTTCAACTCGCTCACGTTGTCGCCGGCGCTGGCCGCGCTGCTGCTGCGGCCACACGGAGCGAAGAAGGATCGTCTCGCACGCGGGATGGACTACGCGTTCGGCTGGTTCTTCCGCGGCTTCAACCGCGTATTCGGCCGCGCGTCGAACGCCTACGGCACGACGGTCGGTTTCGTGCTCGGGCGCAAGTCCGCTGCGATGTTCGTCTATCTCGTGCTGGTCGCGCTCGGCGTCGTCGTCTTCGATGCGGTTCCGCGCGGCTTCGTACCGGCGCAGGACAAGCAGTACCTCGTCGGCTTCGCGCAACTGCCCGACGGCGCATCGCTCGACCGCACCGACGAGGTGATCCGGCGCATGTCCGACATCGCGCTGAAGACGCCGGGCGTCGAGGCGTCGGTGGCATTTCCGGGCCTGTCGATCAACGGCTTCACCAACAGCTCGAACGCCGGCATCGTGTTCGTGACGCTGAAGCCCTTCGACGAGCGGCGCGCGCCGCAACTGTCGGGGTTCGCGATCGCCGGTGCACTGAACCAGCAGTTCGCGGCGATCGAGGACGCCTTCATCGCGGTGTTCCCGCCACCGCCGGTGCAGGGGCTCGGCACGATCGGCGGCTTCAAGCTGCAGATCGAGGATCGCAAGGCGCTCGGCTACGAGGCGTTGCAGGACGCGGCCGATGCCTTCGTCGCCGAAGCCGCGCGCGAACCGGCGCTCGCCGCGACGTTCTCGGGGTACCGGATCAACGTTCCGCAGCTGTACGCCGACGTCGATCGCGTGAAGGCCAGGCAGCTCGGCGTTCCGGTCAGCGACGTGTTCGACACGATGCAGATCTACCTCGGTTCGCTGTACGTCAACGACTTCAACCGCTTCGGGCGCACCTACCAGGTGAAGCTGCAGGCCGATGCGCCGTATCGTGCGCGCGCCGAAGACATCGGTCGACTCAAGACGCGCAACGAACGCGGCGAGATGGTTCCGCTGTCGGCGCTGCTCGACGTGCAGCCGAGCTTCGGACCCGATCGCGTGATGCGCTACAACGGCTACACGTCGGCGGACATCAACGGCGGGCCCGCGCCGGGATTCAGCTCCGGACAGGCGCGGCAGGCGGCCGAGCGCATCGCGGCCGAAACGCTTCCCGCCGGAATCGACTTCGAGTGGACCGAGCTGACTTACCAGGAGATTCTCGCCGGAACGAGCGGACTGCTCGCGTTCCCTCTCGCGGTACTGCTCGTCTTCCTGGTGCTCGCGGCGCTGTACGAGAGCTGGACGCTGCCGCTCGCCGTGATCCTGATCGTTCCGATGACGCTGCTGTCGGCGCTCGGCGGGGTCTGGCTCACCGGCGGCGACAACAACGTGTTCACGCAGATCGCGCTCATCGTGCTGGTCGGGCTGGCGGCCAAGAACGCGATCCTGATCGTCGAGTTCGCCCGCGAGCTCGAGCGGCGCGGGCGTTCGATCGTGCAGGCAGCGATCGAGGCAAGCCGCCTGCGGCTTCGCCCGATCCTGATGACCTCGTTCGCTTTCGTGATGGGCGTGGTCCCGCTCGCGATATCGACCGGTGCCGGCTCCGAGATGCGTCGCGCGATCGGCATCGCGGTGTTCTACGGGATGCTCGGCGTGACGCTGTTCGGCCTCGTGTTGACGCCCGTGTTCTACGTGCTGTTCCGCAGGCTTGCGCAGCGTTTCGAGCGCGCACCGGCGCATCCGGGCGGGGCCGGTGCGGCTTCGGTCTACGAAGCGCGTCGCGAAGAGTGAGA
>CAYZYC010000176.1:3538-4613 GCA_964481165.1 uncultured Limnobacter sp.
GGAACGGACGAACGCGCTCGTCCACGTGATCGGGGTGGCCACGGTTGCCCTGGTGCTCGGCGGCTGCAGCGTGGCGCCGCCGTACCGTCAGCCGGAGTTCGCGGTCCCTGCCGTGTTCAAGGAGGCGCCGACCGAAGCCGACGCAGCCGCCTGGAAGGCGGCCGAACCCGCCGATGCGACGGCGCGCGGGCGGTGGTGGATCGTCTTCGGCGACGCGCAGCTCGACCGGTTGCAGGAGCAGGCGGCGCAGGCCAACCAGACGCTGAAGGCGGGAATCGCGCGCGTCGAGCAGTCGCGTGCGCTCGCCCGCATCGCCGGCGCGGATCGCTTCCCGCAGGTCGATGTCGGTGTCGGCGCGACGCGTTTTCGTCCTTCGCCGGCCTCGCGCGACCTGCCCGCCGACGCCGGGACTTCGCCGCAGACGCTGTGGCGCGCGACGGCAGGCGCGAGCTACGAGGTCGACCTGTTCGGCCGGGTCGCCAGCGCCGCGAACGCGGCGATCGCCGATGCCGAGCAGGCCGAGGCGCTGCAGCGTTCGCTGCTGCTGGCGATCCAGGCCGATGTCGCGCAGAACTACCTGTTGCTGCGCTGGGTGGACGCCGAGATCCGGATGCTCGACGAAACCGTCGGATTGCGCGAAGACGCGGTCGATCTCGTCGACCGGCGCTTCCGGGCAGGCGAGGCCGGCGAAATCGATCTCGCGCGCGCCAGGACCGAGTTGTCGGTGGCGCGTGCCGATCGCATCGCACTGTCGCGCAGTCGCGCGCAGATCGAGCACGCGCTGTCGGTCCTGGTCGGCAAGGCTCCGGCCGAACTGACGCTGGCTCCCGAACCGATCGTCTTTCGCCCGATCGACATCCCTGCCGGCGTACCGTCGGCGCTGCTCGAGCGCAGGCCGGACATCGCCGCGGCCGAGCGTGCCGTGGCGGCCGCCAACGCGCGCATCGGCGTCGCGCGCGCCGCGTACTTCCCGCGCCTGTCGCTGACCGGACTGCTCGGCTTCGAGTCGGGCGACCTCGGCGACCTGTTCCGCAGCGCGAGCCGCACGTGGGCGCTCGGACCGCTGGTCGGCACG
>CAYZYC010000177.1:0-4540 GCA_964481165.1 uncultured Limnobacter sp.
GGGGCATGGGCGTCTCGCAGCACGTGCACGGCACCGACAATGCGCGCTGCCTGATCGCGCTGGCGCTGGCCACCGGCCAGGTCGGACGCCCCGGCGCGGGACTGCATCCGCTGCGCGGGCAGAACAACGTGCAGGGCGCCTCCGACGTCGGCCTGATCCCGATGATGCTGCCCGACTACGGCCGCGTCGACGACGAGGGTGTCGCGTCGCGCATCGAGCGGCTGTGGGGTACGCGCGTCGACCGGCGTCCCGGGCTCACCGTGGTCGAGATCCTGCTGGCCGCCGCCGAGCGCCGCATCCGCGGCCTGTACGTCATGGGCGAGAACCCTGCGATGTCGGATCCCGACGTGCGGCACGCGCGCAAGGCGCTCGCCACGCTCGACCTGCTCGTCGTACAGGACATCTTCCCGACCGAGACGGCGTATCTCGCCGATGTCATCCTGCCCGCATCGGCGTTCCCCGAGAAGACCGGCAGCTTCACGAACACCGACCGCATGGTGCAGCTCGCGCGCAAGGCGGTCGAGCCGCCCGGGCAGGCGCGCGCCGATCTCGACATCCTCGTCGCGATGGCGCGCGGGCTGGGGCTCGACTGGCGCTACCGGGAACCGCGCGAGGTATTCGAAGAGATGCGCGCGTCGATGGACTCGATCCGCGGCATCGACTGGGAGCGCCTCGAGCGCGAGGGCAGCGTCACCTATCCCTGCGAGAGCGCCGACGATCCCGGGCAGCCGGTGGTCTTCCGCGAGCGCTTCCCGACGCCCGGCGGGCGCGCGCGCTTCGTTCCCGCCTCGCCCGGCATGCCGGCCGAGACGCCCGATGCCGACTACCCGTTCGTGCTCACCACCGGCCGCCAGCTCGAGCACTGGCACACCGGCGCGATGACGCGGCGCGCGCAGGCGCTCGACGCGATCGAACCCGAAGCGACCGCGTCGCTGCATCCGGTGGACCTCGGTCGACTGGGGCTGCGCTCCGGAGCGCGCGCAAGGCTGGTTTCGCGACGCGGTGCGATCGAGCTGTTCGTGCGCGAGGACGACGGCGTGGCGTCCGGCAGCGTCTTCGTGCCCTTCGCCTATGCCGAAGCGGCGGCGAACGTGCTCACGCACCCGCAGCTCGACCCGTACGGCAAGATTCCCGGGTTCAAGTACTGCGCGGTGCGTGTCGAGACAGCCGAACGGGTGAAGCCGATCGCGGCGACCTGAACGCGCGCACCGCCGCGGGGTTCCCGTCGAACGAGTGCGCCGCGTTGTTCGAAGTGATCTCGCGGCTGCCGCGCGACGTCGCGATGCTGTTCATCGCAGGCGTGATCCCGGCGTGCCATGGCAGCGCGCAGCTGCTTCTTCGGCGATCCAGTAGACTGGCTGCCTCGCCGGTCATCCAGTTTCCCTGCATCCGCATGAGCACCAACGTCTCGGAGTTCGAGCGCGCGTCGAAAGTTCTCGTCGGCGGCGTCAATTCGGCCGTACGCGCATTCCGTGCCGTGGGCGGCACGCCGCGGTTCATCGATCGAGCGCAGGGCGCGGCGATGTGGGACGTCGAAGGCCGTCGATACATCGACTACCTCGGGTCCTGGGGCCCGATGATCGCCGGACACTCGCATCCGCACGTCGTCGAGGCGGTCGAACGCGCGGCGCGCCGCGGGCTGTCGTTCGGCGCGCCGAACGTGATGGAGAGCGAGCTCGCCGAACGCATCTGCGCCTTGTTCGAGCACGTCGAACGCGTGCGCTTCACCAGTTCGGGAACCGAGGCGGCGATGTCGGTATTGCGCCTTGCGCGCGGCTACACCGGGCGCGACCGGATCGTGAAGTTCGAAGGCTGCTATCACGGCACGGCCGACAGCCTGCTCGTGAAGGCCGGCTCCGGTGCGCTCGCTTTCGGAACGCCGAGCTCGGCCGGAGTACCCGAGGATCTCGCCCGGCACACGCTGGTCGCGCAGTTCAACGACCTGCCGAGCGTCGAGACGCTGTTCGCCGCGAATCCCGATGCGATCGCCTGCGTGATCGTCGAGCCGATCGCCGGCAACATGAACCTCGTGCGACCGCAGCCGGGTTTTCTCGAAGGCCTGCGCGCGCTGTGCACGAAGCACGGGGCGCTGCTGATCTTCGACGAAGTGATGAGCGGATTCCGCGTCGCGCTCGGCGGCGCGCAGGAACTCAGCGGCGTCGTTCCCGACCTCACCGCGTTCGGCAAGGTGATCGGCGGCGGAATGCCGGTCGGCGCGCTCGGCGGCCCGGCGCGGATCATGGAGCGGATGGCGCCGCTGGGCCCCGTGTACCAGGCGGGCACGTTGTCGGGCAATCCGCTGGCGATGGCCGCCGGACTGGCGACGATGGACCTGATCGCCGAGCCCGGTTTCTACCGGCGGCTCGGCGCGATGGGCGCACGGCTGATCGACGGCCTGAACGACGCGGCGCGAACGGCCGGCGTCGCGATGTGCGCGCAGCACGTCGGCGGCCTCGCCGGGCTCTACATGCGCGAGGCGCCGCCGACGAGCTTCGCCGAGGTCGGCACGCAGGACGTCGAACGCTTCCGGCGCTTCTACCACGGAATGCTCGACGAAGGCATCTACCTGCCGCCGTCGCCGGTCGAGGCGTTCTTCTTCTCGAGCGCGCACGGCGAAGCCGAAATCGACGCGACGATCGCTGCCGCGAAGCGCGTTCTCGCCGGCCTCGGCTGAGCGAGTCGCGACGTCGACGGGGTCACGCGTGCAAGGCAAGAGCGGCGCATCTTCGTACCTGCCGGTACTGTTCTTCGGTTGCGCGATCCTCGTCGTCTCGACCGGCGTGCGCTCGTCGTTCGGGCTGTTCCTGCCGGAGATGACGCAGGCGCGCGACTGGTCGCGCGAAACCTTCTCGCTGGCGATCGCGCTGCAGAACCTGATGTGGGGCCTGGGAGGATCGTTCCTCGGCGCGATGGCCGACAAGTACGGATCGCTGCGCACGCTGCTGTTGGGCGGCGTGCTCTACGTGATCGGCTTCCTCGGCATGGCGTGGGCCGAGAGCGGGATCGCGCTGTCGATGTCGGCCGGCGTGATCATGGGCATCGCCATCGGCGGCACGAGCTTCGGCATCATCCTCGCGACGCTCGGGCGCGTGGTTCCCGCCGAGAAGCGCAGCCTGGCGTTCGGCGTCGGCGTCGCGGCCGGATCGTTCGGCCAGTTCCTGTTCCTCCCGCTGGCGGGGCAGCTGATCCAGCGCATCGGGTGGCAGGATGCGCTGCTGGTGCACGCGGCGATCGCCGCGGCGATCGTGCTGCTGGCTTTCGGCGTGCGCGGCGGAGAGCAGGCGCACGCGCATCACGGCGAGGTGCGCCTGCGCGAAGCGCTGCGCAACGCGGTCGGCGACCGCAATTTCCATCTGCTCTTCTGGGGGTACTTCGTCTGCGGGCTGCAGGTCGTGTTCATCGCGCTGCACCTTCCGGCGTACCTGCTCGACAAGGGCCTGAGCGCCAACGTCGGCGCGAACGCGGTCGCGCTGATCGGTTTGTTCAACGTCATCGGTGCGTTCACCGCAGGCGTGCTCGGCCAGAAGTACGCGAAGAAGTGGTTGCTGGCGGCGATCTACATCGTGCGTTCGATCGTCATCAGCCTGTTCCTGCTCGCGCCGCTGACGTCTTCGTCGGTGTACCTGTTCAGCGCGGCGATGGGACTGCTGTGGCTGTCGACGGTTCCGCTGACCAACGCGCTGGTCGGCCAGCGCTGGGGCGTGCAGTACCTGGGGCTGCTCGGCGGCGTCGTCTTCTTCGGCCACCAGATCGGCAGCTTCCTCGGCGCGTGGCTCGGCGGCCGGTTCTTCGACGTCTACGGCAGCTACGACTACGCGTGGGCGATGATCATCGTGTTCGGCCTGTTCGCCGCGGCGATGCACGCGCCGATCGACCAGCGGCCGCAGGAGACGCGGGCGGCGCCGTTGCCGGCGTGAAGGCGGTGGCGTACTTCGTGACGTAGCGCGTCGCGGCAGGCGGCAGCGGGCCGAGAGCGGGGGCGCCGCGGGCGCCGGGCGCGCCGAGCCGAGGGCGCGTGCGACCGGGCGACGACTGCGGCGGTCGGTGCTGCGCACCGACTCCCCTGCGCTGCTCG
This sequence comes from uncultured Limnobacter sp., assembly GCA_964481165.1. GTDB lineage: Bacteria > Pseudomonadota > Gammaproteobacteria > Burkholderiales > Burkholderiaceae_E > Zeimonas. The sequence continues at coordinate 4,076 of CAYZYC010000177.1, forward strand.
CCTCGGGGTCGTGCGGCCGAACTCGCTGCGCGCGCTTCGCGCGCTCCGCTCGGACATGCGGCCGCAAGTCAGAGGAACGAAGCGCGCTGCGCGCGCCGACCCCGAGACTGCGCTGCTCGGCGCCGCAGAAGTCGCCCGGTCGCACGCGCCCTCGGCTCGGCGCGCTCGGCGCCCGCGGCGCCCCCGCTCTCGGCCCGCTGCCGCCTGCCGCGCGAACAACGGTCGTGGCGCACGAAAGGAAACGCCAGGGCGCTGCGAGCGCGACGACGCCGCGCGCAAGGCGGTGGGTCGGGCGCCGGAGCGAGACGCCGACCCATGCAACGTGCAGCACGGTCGCAGGTGTTCGGCGTTGGCGTTGGCGTTGGCGTCGGCGTCGGTGTTCGCTTCGGCGTCGGTATCGGCACCGGCGTAGCACGCTGCACCCACGCGCGCCGGAATGCCCGGATTCCGGGCGTTCTTCGGCAG
>CAYZYC010000178.1:0-4532 GCA_964481165.1 uncultured Limnobacter sp.
TCGCAGCGCACCTCGTGCCGCTCGATCGTGCGCCCCTCCGCGTCGCCGGTGTCGGTGACGACGCCGAGCGTCAGTTCGGCCAGGTACGTCTTGTCGGCGTCGAGCGAGTCGTGCGCGAACTTCGTCGCTTCGCCGAAGAACAGCGGCAGCAGGCCGCTGGCCATCGGATCGAGCGTTCCGCCGTGGCCGCCCTTGCGCGCGTTCAGCAGCCGGCGCACGCGCACCAGCGCGTCGTTCGAGCTCGTCCCCGAAGGCTTGTCCAGCAACAGGATGCCGTCGACGGCTTCGCGGGGTGTCTTGCCTGGAGTCATGCTGCTTCGTTCGTCGCCCGACGGGTCGATGCCTGCGCGCACGGTGTGTCCCGGCGACTGCGCCGGGGCGCTTCGCCGCGCCTGCGCGAGCGGCAACGTCAGTCTTCGGCCTGGAGCCGGTTCGCCTCGTCGATCAACCGCGACATCGCCATGCCGCGGCCGATCGATACATCGTGCACGAAACGCAGTTCCGGCGTCGTATGGATGCGCACCCTGCGCCCGAGTTGCGAACGCAGGAACCCTGCGGCCCGCTTCAGCCCCGCGAGCGTCGATGCCACGCTCGCCTCGTCGTCCGGCAGGACGCTGAAGTACACGGTGGCGTACGCGTAGTCGGGCGTCAGTTCGACCCCGGTGATCGTCACCATGCCGATGCGCGGATCCTTCAGTTCGGCACGCACGAGTTCGGCGAGCTCATGATGGACCTGCTCGCCTACCCGTACTCCGCGACCGACGCCGCCCGTGCTGCGCTGCCTTGCCATGGCTGCGGCGCCCGCTTCACAGCGTGCGCGCGACCTCCTTGATCTCGAACACCTCGAGCTGATCGCCTTCGCGGATGTCGTCGTAACCCTTCAGCGACAGGCCGCACTCGAAACCCTCGCGCACTTCGCGTACGTCGTCCTTGAAGCGCTTGAGCGAGTCGAGCTCGCCCGTCCAGACGACGGTGCTGTCGCGCAGCAGGCGCACCTTCGCGCCGCGGCGTACGACGCCTTCGAGAACCATGCAACCCGCGATGTTGCCCACCTTCGGCACCCGGAAGATCTGGCGGATCTCGACCAGGCCGAGCGCCTCTTCCTTCTGCTCGGGCGACAACAGCCCGGACATCGCGTTCTTCACCTCGTCGACGGCGTCGTAGATGATGTTGTAGTAGCGGATGTCGATGCCGTTGGTTTCGGCAAGCCGTTTCGCGAGCTGGTCGGCGCGCACGTCGAAACCGATGATCACCGCCTTCGACGCGGTCGCCAGGTTCACGTCGTTCTCGGTGATGCCGCCCACGCCCTGGTGCACGATCTGCACGCGCACCTCGTCGGTGGAGAGCTTCAACAGCGCGTGCGACAGCGCCTCCTGCGAACCCTGCACGTCGGCCTTGACGATGAGCGGCAGCACCTTCACCTCGCCGCCCGACATCTGTTCGAAGATGTTCTCGAGCTTCGCCGCCTGCTGCTTCGCCAGCTTCACATCGCGGAACTTGCCCTGGCGGAACAGCGCGATCTCGCGCGCCTTGCGTTCGTCGCCGAGCACGATGACTTCCTCGCCGGCGCCCGGAACGTCCTGCAGGCCCTGGATCTCGACCGGGATCGACGGCCCCGCTTCGGTGACGGGCTTGCCGTTCTCGTCGAGCATCGCTCGCACGCGACCGAACGACGATCCCGCGAGGACGATATCGCCGCGCTTGAGCGTTCCCGACTGCACGAGCACCGTGGCGACCGCACCGCGACCCTTGTCGAGGCGCGCTTCGATGACCAGACCCTTCGCCGCGCCTTCGCGCACCGCCTTCAGTTCCAGCACCTCGGCCTGCAGCAGCACGTTTTCGAGCAGTGCGTCGATCCCGTCGCCGGTCTTGGCGGACACCGGAACGATGGCGACATCGCCGCCGTATTCCTCGGGAACGACCTGGTGCGCGACCAGCTCCTGCTTGACGCGGTCGGGGTTGGCCTCCGGCTTGTCCATCTTGTTGACGGCGACGACCATCGGTACTTCGGCCGCCTTCGCGTGGTTGATGGCCTCGATCGTCTGCGGCATGACGCCGTCGTCGGCCGCTACGACCAGGATCACGATGTCGGTGGCCTTCGTGCCGCGGGCGCGCATCGCCGTGAACGCCTCGTGGCCCGGCGTATCGAGGAACGTGACGACCCCGCGCGGCGTTTCGACGTGGTAGGCACCGATGTGCTGCGTGATGCCGCCGGCCTCGCCCGCCGCGACTTTCGTGCGGCGGATGTAGTCGAGCAGCGAGGTCTTTCCGTGATCGACGTGGCCCATGACCGTGACGACCGGCGGACGAGGCTCGGCCGCAGCGTCGGCCGAGGGCTCGGCGACGAGGAACGCCTCGGGATCGTCGAGCTTGCTCGCGACCGCCTTGTGGCCCATTTCCTCGACCACGATCATCGCCGTGTCCTGGTCGAGCATCTGGTTGATCGTCACCATCTGGCCGAGCTTCATCATCGTCTTGATGACCTCGGCCGCCTTGACCGACATCTTGTGCGCGAGGTCGGCGACCGTGATCGTTTCCGGCACGTGCACTTCGCGCACGATCGGCTCGCTCGACATCGCGGGCATGCGGCTCGTGTCGTGGCGCTCGCCTCCGCGATGACGCGCGCCCTTCGCGCCGCGCCATCCTGCATCGGTGGTGTCGCCGCGCGTCTTGATGCCGCGCTTCTTGCCGGCGTCGTCGGACCAGGTCGACGAGAGCTTGGCGCTCTTGACGTGCTTCTTGGTCGCGTCGGCGGTGGTCGCGCCGGGGCCCGCCGGCCGGCCGCCGGCCGGACGGTGCAAAGTGCCGCGGACGGCACCCTTCGCGTCGCCGGCCGGTTGCGCGGCAGCTGGCTGCCCGGGTTGGGCAGCTGCGGCGGGCGCCTGCGCCGGCGCCTCTTCCGGCTTGGGCTGCGGGCGCCGCTGCAGGCTCATCAACCGGTTGATTTCGGCGACCTCGGCCTCTACCGCACGGCGTGCGTTGACCTGCATTTCGGCATCCGCCGCGGCCTTGCGTGCAGCGTCTTCGGCAATGCGCGCCTCGTCGTCGGCGCGCTTGCGTTCCTCGGCCTGTGCCTCGGAATCCATCGTGGCCGCGCGCTCGGCCTCGCGCCGGGCTTCTTCCTCGCGGCGCTGCGCCTCGGCGGCAGCCTCGGCTTCGCGTTCGCGTTCGCGCTCGAGGCGCAGCTGCTTCTCGCGCAGCTCGGCAGCCTGGCGCTCGAGCAGGTCGCGCTGGCGCGCCTCCTCGGCTTCGCGCAGCCGCTTCTGTTCCTCGTCGACGACCGACATCGGTGCCGCGACTTCGGTCGGCTCGGATGCCGGCACCTCCACGGCAGCGCCGTCGCCGATGCCGCGCTTCACGAAGACGCGCTTCTTGCGGACCTCGACCTGGATCGTGCGCGCCTTGCCGGTGGCGTCGGCCTGCTTGATCTCCGACGTCTGCTTGCGCGTGAGCGTGATCTTGCGCTTCGCGCTCTCGTCCGAGCCGTGCGCGCGACGCAGTGCGGTCAACAGCTGTTCCTTGTCGACCTCGGTCAGCTCGTCATCCGGCGACTGCTTGCCCAGGCCGGCAGCCCGCAGTTGCTCGAGCAACGCCTCGGCCGGCATCTTCAGCTCCGCCGCAAACTTCGCCACGTTCGTACTCGCCATGTATTCCCTTCCCGAAACCTTGTCGTTGATCCCTGCCGCATTCGCCGCCCCCGCGCGGATGCGCGCTGGTGTGCGGCGCGGCAGGTCGCCGCGTGCGTGTCGTGCCGCGCCGCTACGCCCGTGCACCCTCCTGCCCATCGCCCGCCGGCGACGGCTCCTCGAACCAGTGCGCGCGCGCCTTGACGATGAGATCGCGCGCACGCTCGTCGTCGATGCCGGTGGCCTCGACCAGTTCGTCGACGGCCAGCTCGGCAAGATCGTCGCGCGTGTACACCTGCGAGTCGGCCAGCTTCGCCGCCAGCTCGCGGTCCATGCCCTCGAGCGCGAGCAGGTCCTCTGCGGTGGTGCCGAGCTTCTCCTCGGTGGCGATCGCCTCGGTAAGCAGCGCGTTGCGCGCACGGGTGCGCAGCTCGTTCACCGTGTCCTCGTCGAAGCCCTCGATCTCGAGCATCTCGTTGATCGGGACGTAGGCGACCTCCTCGACGGTGGTGAAGCCTTCCTCGATGAGGACGTCGGCGAGATCCTCGTCGACGTCGAGCTTGCTCATGAACACCTGGCGAAGCGAGTCGCGTTCGCCTTCGCTCTTCGCCTGCGACTCCTCGGCGCTCATGATGTTGATCTGCCAGCCGGTGAGCTCCGACGCCAGGCGTACGTTGCGCCCGCCGGTGCCGATTGCAAGTGCGAGGTTGTCCTCGTCTACGACGACGTCCATGCTGTGCTTGTCTTCGTCGACGAGAATCGACGACACGTTCGCCGGCGCCAGCGCGCCGATGACGAACTGCGCCGGGTCGTCGGACCACAGCACGATGTCGACGCGCTCGCCGGCGAGTTCGCCGGTGACCGCCTGCACGCGCGAGCCGCGCACGCCCACGCAGGTGCCGATCG
>CAYZYC010000179.1:0-4527 GCA_964481165.1 uncultured Limnobacter sp.
ACGAAACCCTGAGGTTTCACGACAGCAACGGCGCGAGCGCCGATACCGTGCGCTCGGTCGCCCCGCGGTGCCGTGCACTGAACGCGAGCGCGCGATCGCTCATCGACTGTCGACGTTCGGCATCGAGCACGATGTCGAGCGCGTGCTGCACGGCACGCGAAGCGTCGGGCGCGCGAACCGCGGCATCGGCCTCGATCGCGCGCTCGGCGGCATCGGCGAAATTGAAGGTGTGCGGCCCCACGACGACCGGAACGCCGGCTGCGCACGCCTCGATCAGGTTCTGGCCGCCGTGCGGCAGCAGCGATCCGCCGACGATCGCGACGTCGGCAAGCGCGTACCAGGCGGGCATCTCGCCCATCGAGTCGCCGAGAATCACCTGCGCGTCGCAGCGCTGTCCTTCGGCGAGCTCGCTGCGGCGAGCGAACTGCCAGCCGCGCGCGCCGAGCATCGCGGCGACCGCGTCGAAGCGCTGCGGGTGCCGCGGCACGATGACGAGCAGCGGCGGAAAGCGACTCGCCAGCGATGGCGGCTGCAACTGGGCCGACCAGGCATCGAGCAGCAGCTCCTCTTCGCCGTCGCGTGTGCTCGCGGCCACCACGCAGAAGCGCGGCAGATCGTCCTTGCGTTGCGCCGCGAGCCAGTCGAGGCGCCACCGGTGGCCGAGCGACTCGAGCTGCGGTGCCGGGGCCACGTCGAACTTCAGGTTGCCGAGCACCCTGGCATCGGCGCGGCCGAGTTGCACCAGGCGCGCGGCATCGGCCTGCGACTGCGCGAGCACCAGGTCCAGCGACGCGAGCGCCGGGCGGATCAACGACGACCAGCGACGCCCCTTGCGCATCGAACGCTCGGAAAGACGCGCGTTGGCCAGGACGAGCGGCACGCCTTCGGCGCGCGCAACGGCAACGACGTTCGGCCAGAGCTCGGTCTCCATCAACACGCCGAGCGAGGGCCGCCATGCGCGCAGGAAACGCCGAACCGCGAACGGAAAGTCGTACGGCAGGTACGCGCGGTGCACGCGCGGATCGTCGAACGACGTCGCCTCCGTTTCGCGGCCGGTGGGCGTCATGTGCGTGATCAGCACGTCGTGTTCCGGATACCGCTCGAGCAGCGCCTCGACCAGCGGTTGCGCCGCGCGGGTTTCGCCGACCGAGACCGCGTGCACCCAGATCAGCGGCTGCAGGCCGGATCGTGGCGGATACACGCCGAAACGTTCGCCCAGGTGCCGGCGGTACGCCGGCTGGCGACGCGATCGCCACAGCAGGTAGGCCAGCAACAGCGGAATCGCCAGGAACCAGGCGATCGTGTAGAGCCACCGTGCCATGTCGCGTGAACGGATCCGTGCGCAGATTTCGTGGCGAGTATTCTAGCGGCCTGTTACACGGCCGACGGCGCTGTTGCACGGCGACCCCGCTGTGGCGCCCGACGGGATTCGTTATCCTCTATCGATGATTCTCGTCACAGGCGGCTGCGGATTTCTCGGCGCGCGTTTCGTGCTCGACTGGCTCGCCGGCAGCAACGAAGCGCTGGTGAACCTCGACGCGCTCACCTATGCGGCGCGCCCGCAGGCGCTTGCCGAACTGCGCGGCGATCCACGCTACGCGTTCGTCCACGGCGACATCACCGACCGCATGCTGGTCGACTCGCTCCTCGCGCAGTACCGGCCGCGCGCGATCGTGCACCTGGCCGCCGAGACGCACGTCGACCGATCGATCGCCGACGCGAGCGCCTTCGAGCGAACGAACGTGCTGGGCACGCTCACGCTGCTGCAATCGACGCTGGCGTACCTGGCGACACTCGATGCGGCACAGGCGGCCGCATTCCGGTTCCTGCACTGCTCGAGCGACGAGGTGTTCGGATCGCTCGCGGCCGACGATCCTCCGTGCACCGAGGAAGCGCCGTACCGGCCGCGCAACCCGTACTCGGCTTCGAAGGCCGCCGCCGACCACTTCGTCGCCGCGTTCCACGCGACGCACGGATTTCCTGCGCTGATCACCCGCGGCGCGAACACCTACGGTCCGGGACAGTACCCGGAGAAGCTCGTGCCGCTCGCGATCGAACGGGTGCTCGCCGGCGAACCCGTTCCGCTGTACGGAGACGGACTGGCGGTACGCGACTGGCTCCATGTCGGCGACCACGCATCGGCATTGCGCGCGGTGCTCGATCGCGGCACCCCGGGGCGCTCGTACAACATCGCAGGGAACCAGGGCATGACGAACCGGGCGCTCGTCGATCGCCTGCTCCAGGCGATCGACCGTGAGCTGGGACAAGTGGATCGCGACCCCGCGCAATGGATCCGGTACGTACCCGATCGACCCGGCCACGACCGGCGCTATGCGCTGGACGATCGCAGGCTGCGAAACGAAACCGGGTGGTCGACGCGCGTCGCTCTCGACGAGGGACTGCGTTCGACCGTTCGCGCCCGGCTGCGCGATTCGGCGCCCGCACCCGCACGATGATCGCGCCGCGTCACGAGGACGCAGCCGCAGCCCGGGGTCCGCGTGTCCTGCTTCTCGGCGCAAGTGGCCGGCTGGGAGCGGCGATCGTCTCCGCGCTGCGTTCGCGTATGCACCAGTTCGCTGCGGTCGCGGCGCCGTCGCGCACCGAGCTCGCTCTCGATCCGGCGCGTCCGCAGGAGGCTGCCGATCGATGGCTGCTGCGATGGCCCGCCGACGTCGTAGTCAACTGCATCGCAATCAGCGACGTCGACCGATGCGAGCGGGAGCCCGTCCACGCATGGCAGCTGAATGCAGCGCTGCCGACGGCGCTGGCGCGCACGGCGCGCGACACCGGTGCGCGGCTGGTGCATTTCTCGAGCGACTTCGTGTTCGACGGCGCCTTGCGCCGCCCGTATCGCGAAGACGATCCGGCGAAGCCGATCTCCGTCTATGGGGCAACCAAGCTCGACGGCGAACACGCCATCGTGGCGGAAGTTCCTGCGCACTGGATTTTTCGCGTGAGCTGGCTGTACGGCGCGGCGAGCGCAAACCTGGCGTCCGACCTTCTGGCGCCGCGCAACGCGCGCCGCACGATCCGGCTCGCCGACGACCGCTTCGGCACTCCGAACCCGGTGCAACTGCTCGCCGCCGAAGTCGTCGAAGCGATTACGGAAGGCGGAGCGGGCGATGCATACCGGCCCTCGCGGTATCCGTCGGGCATCTGGCACCTGTCGTGCCATGGCGCGACCACGTGGTACGAGTTCGGCGTCGCTTTCGTCGAAGAAGCGATCCGACACGGCCTGCTTCGCCCCGAAAACGCGCCGCGAATCGAAGCGATCCGTGAAGCAACGCTGCAAAGGCCCGCAAGGCGGCCCGCCTGGTCTGCGCTCGACCCGAAAAACTACGAGCGATGTTTTGCACGAACGTTGCCCGAATGGAGAGCAGCGATCCGCTTTGCTCTTGCCCCGATCTCCAGGAATTGAACATTATTCGGATATTCCCCTCGAGAGCGGAAGCGTTTAGCGCGAATCCCACCGATCCGGGTTCTCCTTTGTATACGCGATGCAATTTTCCGTGGCAGTATCACGACCCGAACCCACTCGAACGGGAAGAAGAATGCCGCGCCAATCCTACGACTCGATCCGCAGACAAATCGAGAAACTCGAAGCACGCGCCGCAAGGATCGAGGCCGCCGAAGGCGAAAAGAAAAAGAAGGCAGTCGGACAGGTGGTCGCCCTGATGAGAAAACTCGGCGTCACGCCGGAAGATCTCGGTGCGCACCGCCCGCGGTCGACACGCGGTCGACCCGCCAAGAAAGCGGCGAAGAAGGCAGCGAAAAAGCGCGTCGGAAAACCGGTGGCGCCGAAATTCCGCAACGCCAAGACCGGGGACACCTGGTCCGGACGCGGGCGCACGCCGCGCTGGCTCGCGGCGCTGGAGGCGCAGGGAAAGTCGCGGGAAGACTACCGGATCTGAATCGACCGGATCAGAACGGCAACTCGGCGCCGGGTTTTACCGAGAGAATCGCACGGCGGAAATCGCGCTGGATCCGCTCCAGCGCCGCCTGTGTATCGGCCTCGAAGCGGATGACCACCACGGGCGTGGTATTCGATGGGCGTGCCAGCCCGAAACCATCGGGATATTCGACGCGAACTCCGTCGATCCGGATGATTTCGGTGGCGCCGTCGAACGGCAGCTGCTTCAGCTTTTCGACCAGCGCGAAGTTCTCGCCCTCGGCCGTCTTCAGGTGCAGTTCGGGCGTCGTCGGAGAATCCGGAAGCGCATCGAGCACCGCGCTCGGATCGGCGTGGCGCGAGAGAATCTCCAGCAGACGCGCACCCGTGTACAGGCCGTCGTCGAAGCCGTACCAGCGTTCCTTGAAGAAAACGTGGCCGCTCATTTCGCCGGCCAGCGGTGCGCCCGTCTCCTTCAGTTTCGCCTTGATCAGCGAGTGCCCGGTACGCCACATCGTCGGCTTGCCGCCGTGGGCACGGACGAACGTCGCGACATTGCGACTGCATTTCACATCGTAGATGATCTCGGCGCCGGGCACGCGCGACAGCACGTCCTGCGCGAACAGCATCAACTGGCG
>CAYZYC010000180.1:0-4405 GCA_964481165.1 uncultured Limnobacter sp.
GGTCCAGGTCGTGCGGCAGTTGCCGCAGGATCGCGTGCCGGCGCCGCGCGATCCGGTCGCTCAGTGCGATGCGCGGCGCGAGCGCCCCCAGAACCGCCACGGGCAGCACGGCGAGCGGCGATACGATGCCGCTTGCGTTCGCGGCCAACGCGAGCGCAAGCGCGACAGTCACACAGCAGAGCAACTGGCCGGCGACGAACTGCTCGGCAGACAATGCACCGTCGAGTCCCGCCCGCGCGAGTGATTCGCGCAATCGCTCGCGCTGCAGCACGCCGATCGCAGGTGCGAGCGCCGGGGCGAGTCTCCGCACGATCGGCCAGGCGGCGCGCCATGGCCACGCGAGCGCCGGATGCGCGTCGGCGCCTTGCGGATCGTCGGCAACGGTCGTCACCCAGATGCGTGCGAGCGCTGCCGCGAGTGCGACCGCGGCGACGAACATCGCCCCCAGCGGCAGCGCGAGCGAGAAGTCGATCGCCGACGTCACTGCCCCGGGCGCCGCGGTGATCGGGTCGGTCGCCGGCGTCATACGTCGATCGCCACGATGCGGCGGATCAGCACGATGCCGATCGACTGCAGGACGACGACTGCCGCACAAACCGACCAGCCCTGCCACGTGTCGATGAGCGCGCGCATCGCGACGGGCTCGACGATGAACAGCAGCGCAGCCAGCACTGCGGGCAGCGCCCCCATGATCCACGCCTGAAGGCGTCCCTGCGCGGTCAGCGCGCGGATCTTGCCCTCGATCGCGATCTTTCGCCGCGTCGCGTCGGCCAGCGATTCGAGCGTTCCCGCCATGCTGCCGCCTGCCTGCGCGCCGATGCGCAGCGCCGATGCAAAGAGCGTCGTCTCTTCGATCGGCACGCGACGCACGAGCGACGCAAGTGCCTGTTCGAGCCCGACGCCCAGCCGTTGCTCGCGCAGCAGGAGTCCCAGCTCCTGCCTGGCCGGCGGCTCGATCTCGGCGGCCGCCTGTGCGAGTGCCTGCCCCAGGCCGCTGCCCGATCGCAGCCCGCCGGCGATCAGCATCAGCAGGTCGGGCATCTGGTCGCGCAACGCGCTCCGACGCTTGCGCCGCAGACGTGCGAGCAACAGCCGCGGCAGGGCGCCCGCAACCAGTGCGACGCCCAGCGCCGACTCCCAGGTGCCGAACACGAACCACGCGATCGCCGCGAGCGCGGCAGCGCCGCCATAGTGCAGAGCGAACAGCCGTCCGGTGTCGACGAACAGGAACGACTCGCGCATCGTCGCACCGACCGCACGATCGAACCGCTCCCGGTGTCTTTGCGCATGGCGGCGCATCGACGCGGCTACCAGCGCCATCGACGCGGCGGCCGCGGCAAATGCGCCGATCAGCGTCGCCCACAGCATCGCCTCCGCTGCGCCCGGATTCATCGGCTCTGCGCTCCGCTCGCGTTCATGGGGTTTGCACTCCGCTCGGGTTCATGTGGTCTGCGCTCCGCTCGGGTTCATGGGGGTTTGGAGTCCGCTCGGGTTCATGCCGTCTGCGCGAAGATCGAGACGTCGAGCGACTCGCCTTCGCTGCGCAGCTCGTCGTAGAACTGCGGCACGTTGTTGCAACCGGTGAAGCGCCCCGACGTGTAGCGAAACAGCGGTTGCATCAGCACGCGCGGCCCCTCGAGTCCGGTCAGTTCGACGATCTCGACGACACGCCGCTGCCCGTCGGCCAGCCGCGCCTGGTGCACGACGACGTCGATCGCCGCGACGATCTGCTCGCGAATCGCCGCCACCGGCATCTCGACGTCGCCCATCAGCACCATCGTCTCGAGCCGCGACACCACGTCGCGCGGGCTGTTCGCGTGCACCGTCGTCAGCGATCCGTCGTGTCCCGTGTTCATCGCCTGCAGCATGTCGAGCGCTTCTCCGCCGCGACACTCGCCGACGACGATCCGGTCGGGCCGCATGCGCAGCGCATTGCGCACGAGGTCGCGGATCGACACGTGGCCCCTCCCCTCGGAGTTCGCCGGCCGTGCTTCCAGACTCACGCGGTGTGCGTGCCCCAGGCGCAACTCGGCCGCGTCCTCGATCGTGACGACCCGGTGTTCGTTCTCGATCAGGTTCGACAGCAGGTTCAGCAACGTCGTCTTGCCCGATCCGGTTCCTCCGGACACGACGACGTTGCGCCGCGTGCGCACGCAAACACCGAGGAAAGCGAGCATCGGCTGCGACAGCGAGCCGTTCGCCACCAGATCGCCTGGGCCGAACATCCGGTGATTGAAACGTCGGATCGTAATCGCCGGTCCGCGAATCGCGAGCGGCGGAATGATCGCGTTGACCCGCGACCCATCGGGCAGGCGCGCGTCGACCATCGGCGACGACTCGTCGATGCGTCGTCCGAGCGGAGTCACGATCCGGTCGATCGTCGCGCGCACCGCCTCCTCGCCGGTGAACGCCGCGCCGGTAGGCTCGAGACGTCCTGCGCGTTCGACGAAGATCTCGTCGGGCGCATTGACCATGATCTCGGTGACCGTGTCGTCGCGCAGCAGAGGCTCGAGCGGACCGAGGCCGATCGATTCGTCGAGGACCTCCTGAACGAGCCGGTCGTGGTCGAGCGTCTCCGGAAAGGACGCTTCACCGCGAAGCACTTCGCGCAGCAGCGCCTGCACCTCGTCGCGCAACTGTGCAACGCTGAGCTGGCGGATGTCCTGGCGGCGCAGGTCGATCGCCGCGAGCAGTCGGCGATGCAACAGGCGACGCCAATGGATACCGTGCGTCTCGTCGCCGTGCAACTCGCCGTTCCGCAATGCCGACGCGGTCGCACCGCCCGGATCGTCCGTGTCGACTCCTTCGGGCCCGGCGCGTGCCGCCCCGGGCGCCGCCGGGACAGGCCGTATCCGCAGCCGATAGCCGGCGACGACGACTTCGTCGTCTTCGCCCAGCGGCGCGTACTCGACGATCCGCTCGCCGTTGACCCAGGTCCCGCCGAGGCTTCCGCAGTCGATCAGCTTGAATCCGTGTTCGATGCGATGGATCTCGGCGTGCATGCGTGCCACACGCCAGCTCGGCAGGTGCACCGCGCTCGACGGATGGCGGCCGATCCGTCCGGGGAAGCGCGCGATGCGCAGCGTGCGCATCGACTCGCCCGCCGCCTCGATGGTCACCGTGAGCATTGCGGCGGCCTCCGTCAATCCGCCATGCGCAGTTGTTCGCGCGCCTGTCCGAGCCGCAGCGCGCTCGACTCGCGCGCCTCGCGCTGCGCATCGCTTCCGGCGTCGACGAAACGCGGAGTGATGAACACGACGAGATCGGTCTTCGCGTCGCGGAACTCGCGCGAGCGGAACAGTGCGCCGAGTACCGGCAGGGAACCGAGGCCGGGCACCTTGTCGATCGACTTCGACGTCTCCTCGGCGAGCAGTCCGGCGATCACCAGCGTCTCGTTCTCGCGCAGGTTGACCTCGGTTTCCGCGCGACGCTTGGTCAGCCCCGGAACGTCCTGCACCTGGATCTCGAAGTTGATCGACGAGATCTCGGTCGCGATCTTCGCGGCGATGACGCCGCTCTCGCTGGCGACCGGGCTCACCTCGAACTTCACGCCGAACTCCTTGAAGCCGACCGAGACGGTACCGAGTCCGCTGGCGAACGGCACCGGCAGTTCGCCGCCGGCGACGAAACGCGCCGAACCGCCGCTGCGGCACGACAGGCGCGGCTCGGCCAGCACCACCGCATCGCCGTTCTTGACCAGCAGGTTGATCATCGAACCGATCGAGCTGGCGACGCTGAACGCGGTGGCGAACGGCGCCACGTGCGTGCGGATCTCGAGACCGGCTTCTGCCGCCACGCCACCCGGCCGGAACGCGTCGCTTCGGTGCAGGTCGCCGAGGATCGAGAACGTCGGCCCCTGCAGGCTCGGGTTCCAGCGAACGCCGATGTCGTCGAGCCGGTCGCGGCGGATCTCGACCATGCGCACGTCCATCTCGATCATCCGCTCGAGGCCGACCCGGCTGATCAGGTTGACGATCTGCGGATAGCGCCGCGCGACCTCGGTCATGCGCGCCGCCTCCTCCTCGGACAATTCGTTGCCTTCGAGCACGACCTTGTCGCCGACGATCCGCGAACGCACGCGGCTGTTCTCGCCGAACATCGCCCGCACCTCGGAGAGAAGCCGGTTCGCGTCGGCCGGCACGACGTGGATCGCGAAGCGGCTTTCGGTTCCGTCCTTCCCCCACAGATGCAACGTGCTCTGTCCGGGCGCCTCCGGGATCACCAGTACCTGTCCGCCGTCGAGCGCGGTCGCCTGGATCACCTTGCCGTTGCCGACGGCAACGCGTTTGAGCTCTCCGGCGCGGATCACGTGCACCTGTCCGACGTGCAGATCGACTTCGATCGGCGGCAGCGCCGTGTCGGCCATCGCAAGGGCCGGGGACAGCGCGACGAGCGCAGCGAACGC
>CAYZYC010000181.1:0-3154 GCA_964481165.1 uncultured Limnobacter sp.
CGTCGGGCATGCCGCGCGTGTACTGCGACAACAGTTCGAGAAAGCGCCGATGCTCCGCTTCGATGACGTGGTAGTTGGCGATCAATCGTTCGCCGCGCTCGGTCAGGCGGGTCGAGCCGCCTCCCTTTCCGCCCGTGACACGCGATACCAGCGCTTCGCCGGCCAGGTTGTTCATCGTGTCGATCGCATCCCACGCGGCCTTGTAGCTCAGGCCGACGTGGCGTGCGGCGCCGGTGATCGAACCTTCCGTGCGAATGGCCTCCAGCAGCGCGATGCGTCCCGGACCGCCGAAGTTGCGGTCGCCGCACGACAGCCACAGCAATCCCTGCACCTGCAGCGATGGGGTCATCGGTTCTTCGGCTTTCCGGGCGAGGGCGAAAGGAGCCGCCATTCTCGCATCCGCGCTAGGCGACAGCCATCTCGGCGCCGTATCCGCCGGGGCGCTCGTTCTGCCCACGGAAGACCCGGCGCCCGTGGTCGAGTTCCAGCGTGTCGTCGCCGAAGCGCTCGATGTCGACGGGATCGTGCGTGACGAGCACCATCGGAATGTCGAGGCGGGTCTGCAGCGCGTCGAGTTCGTCGCGCAGTCGCGCGCGCAGCGGTGCGTCGAGTGCCGAGAAGGGTTCGTCGAGCAGGAGCGCCCGCGGCGAACACACCAGTGCCCGCGCGAGCGCGGTGCGCTGGCGCTGGCCGCCCGAGAGCTGCCACGGATAGTGCTCGGCGAGACCGTCGATGCCGAGCGCGGCCAGCCAGTGCTCCGTTCGCGGATCGCGGCGCGAAATCCTTGGATTGAAGATCGAACGCACGAGCCCGAAGCGGACGTTCTGCCGGACCGTCAGGTGCGGAAAGAGCGCGTAGTCCTGGAACAGATACCCCAGCGCGCGCTCGCGCGGGCGCAGGTCGATCCCCGACTCGCTGTCGAAAAGACGCTGGCCGCGCAGCGTGATGCGCCCGCGGTCGGGCGTGAGCAGACCGGCGATCGCCTGCAGCGTGAGGCTCTTTCCGGCTCCCGACGGCCCGTGAATGACGACGCGTTTGGCCGACGTCGCGAAACGGACTTCCAGGTCGAAGCTGCGCGCGCGCGTGCGCAGCGACTTGGCGATGTCGATCGCGAGCGTGGTGCCGGCGGCGGTGCTCATCGCGCTCTCAACTCGTCGTGCGCGGCATCGGCGACAATCGTCCCACCGTCAACAGCACCACGATGCAGGTGATCGAGACGATCGCCACGAGCAGGTTGGCGGTGGCGTCGTCGCCCGCCTGCACGGCTTCGTAGACGGCGATCGACAGCGTCTGCGTGCGCCCGGGAATGCTGCCTGCGACCATCAGCGTCGCGCCGAATTCGCCGAGTGCGCGCGCGAAGGCGAGCAGCAGGCCGGCGAGGATGCCGCGCCACGCCAGCGGCAGCGTGACGCGGAAGAACAGCGCGAGTTCCGAGACTCCGAGCACCCGCGCGGCCTTCTCGAGCTGCGGGTCGACCGACTCGAATGCTGCCCGCGCCGACTTGAGCACCAGCGGGAACGAAACGATCGTCGCGGCGATGATCGCTCCCGGCAGCGTGAAGATGAGCTGGATGCCGAAATGCTCGTAGAGCCAGCCGCCGACGGGGCCGCGCCGCCCGATGACGACCAGCAGGTAGTAACCCAGCACGGTCGGTGGAAGCACCATCGGCAGCGTGAGCATCGCGTCGAGCAGATCGCGGCCGCGAAATCGCATCCGTGCCAGCGCGAAGCCCGCGCCGATGCCGAAGACCAGGTTCAGCGCGGTGGCCCATCCGGCTACCTGCAGCGACAGACCGAGCGGGATCCATGCCTGCTCCACTGCGGTACGAGACTACGGATTCGAGAAGCCGAAGCGCGCGAGGATCGCCTGCGCCTCGGGTCCCGTCACGTAGTCGACGAAAACCTTCGCCGTCGCCGGGTCCGCGGCCGCGGCGACCGGCGCGATCGGGTACGTCACCGGATCATCGAGCGCTACGGTGAGGGTGGTGCGTACCTTGTCCTTCATCAACGCCGCGTCGGTGGCGTAGACGAAGCCGGCGTCGACTTCGCCTCGTGCGACGTAGTCGAGCACCTGTCGCACGCTCTGGGCCTGGATCCACTTGGGCGCGAGCGATTCCCGGAGTTTCGCCCTGGTCAATGCGATGCGCGTGTATCGCCCGACCGGCACGCTCTCGGGATTGCCGACGGCGATGCGCTGCACCGACGAACCCGTCAGGTCGTCCAGCGCCGCGATGTTGCCGCCCTGGATCGGGACGATGAGGACCAGCGTGTTGACCGCAAAGTTCCTGCGCTGCGGCACGACGATCAGGCCCTGCGATTGCGCGCGGTCCATCGTGGCCAGGTCGGCCGAGGCGAACACGTCGACCGGTGCGCCGCGGGCGATCTGCTGCAGGAGTACGCCCGAGGCGGCGAAGTTCAGTCGAACGGTGGTCGACGGGTGCTGCTTCTCGAACGAGGCGGCGATTTCCTCGAAGGCGTCGGTCAGGCTCGCTGCCGCCGAAACGGTCAGCTCGCCGGCTACGGCGGGCGACATTCCGAGTACTGCTGCGAGGGCCACGGCGAAGCGCCGCAGGCTGGCGAGGATCGGGCAGGTGGACATGGGAAGAACCGGAAACGGAGGGGATCGGCAAGTGCCCAACCGAAGTATACGACCGTATATAACGAGTGCCAACTCCGGCAGCCGCGCGATTCATGCGGATCGCCCGCGTATCATGGGGCGGGTAGCAACGTGAAGGCCGGATCATGACCTCGAACGAGGCAGGAAGCGGCCGGCGGTTGCGGGCGCTGGCCTGGCTTGTACTGCTGGCCGCCGGGTTGGCGATCGCCATCGCCGGACGCGCAGCGGATGCGCCGTCGCGCAGTGCGGTGGTGCTGAATCTCGAAGGCGCGATCGGTCCGGCGAGCGCCGACTACGTGGTGCGCGGCATTCGTCGCGCAAGCGAAAGCGGTGCGGCGGTCGTCGTGCTGCGCATCGACACGCCCGGCGGACTCGACACGTCGATGCGCGAGATCATCCGCGGGATTCTCGCTTCTCCGATTCCGGTTCTCTCGTTCGTCGCTCCGGGCGGCGCGCGTGCGGCGAGCGCCGGCACCTACATCCTGTATGCCAGCCACGTCGCGGCGATGGCGCCGGGGACGAACCTGGGCGCGGCGAC
>CAYZYC010000181.1:3254-4387 GCA_964481165.1 uncultured Limnobacter sp.
GCGACAAGGAGCCTTCGCGCGGCTCGCCCGGTTCGGCGATGGAGGCGAAAGCGATCAACGATGCGGTCGCGTACATCCGTTCGCTCGCCGAATTGCGCGGACGAAACGCCGACTGGGCCGAGAGCGCGGTGCGCGACGCGTCGAGCCTGTCGGCCAGCGAAGCGAAGGAGCGCAACGTCGTCGATCTCGTCGCCACCAACGTGAACGACCTGCTCGCGCAGGCCGACGGCCGCACGGTGTCGCTGGGCGAACGCAAGCTCACGCTGCAGACGCGCGGGCTCGCGCAACGCGCGATCGAACCCGACTGGCGCTCGCGGCTGCTCGCCGTCATCACCAATCCGGCTCTCGCGCTGATCCTGATGACGATCGGCTTCTACGGGCTGATCCTCGAGTTCGCGCATCCGGGCGCCGTATACCCGGGGACGATCGGCGCGATCTGCCTGCTGGTCGGGCTCTATGCGTTGTCGGTGCTGCCGGTGAACTACGCGGGGCTCGGGCTGATCATTCTCGGGCTCGCGCTGATGGTCGCCGAGGCGTTCACGCCGACGGCGGGTGCAGCGGCGATCGGCGGCGCGATCGCGTTCGTGCTCGGCGCGACGATCCTGATCGACACCGACGCGCCCGGCTTCGGCATGCCGTGGGCGGCGATCGGCGGAATCGTCGCGACGAGCCTGGCGTTCTCGCTGCTCGTGCTGCGGATGCTGTGGCAGTCGCGCAAGCGCCCGGCGCTCACCGGGCGCAAGGGAATGATCGGCGAACGCGGCACCGTCCTCGAATGGGATGCCGGGCGGGGGCGGGTGCTGGTCGTCGGAGAACGCTGGAGCGCGGCGTCCGACGCGCCGCTGGTTCCCGGACAGGCGATCCGGGTCGTCTCGCTCGACGGGCTCGTGCTGCACGTCGCGCCCGATTCCTGAAACGCAGAAGCCCCGGAGGGAACCTGGCCATGTTCTTCGATCTTGCGCTGTACCTGCCGATCCTCGTCATCCTCGGCGCGATCCTGGCGACGTCGATCCGGATCCTGCGCGAATACGAACGCGGTGTCGTGTTCACGCTCGGCCGTTTCACCGGAGTCAAGGGTCCGGGGCTGATCCTGCTGCTGCCGTACGTGCAGCAGATGGTGCGCGTCGACCAGC
>CAYZYC010000182.1:0-4386 GCA_964481165.1 uncultured Limnobacter sp.
AGCCGCTGCGCTTCACCGGCAAGGTGCAGAAGCGCCCGCTCGAACTGCTCAGGGCGCTGGTCGCGTTCGGAGGGACATCCGTCCACGAGGCGCAGCTCGCGCAGGCGCTGTGGCCCGACGCCGAGGGCGACGACGCGCACAACGCTTTCGTCACCACGCTGCAGCGCCTGCGCAGGATGCTCGTGCACCGCGATGCGCTGCGGCTGCAGGAAGGAAAACTGAGCCTCGATCCGCAGTTGTGCCACGTCGACACCTGGGCATTCGAATCGGTCGATCCCGGAGCGGGCGATCTCGAAGATCTCCGAAGCACGGCCTCGCTCTATCGCGGCGCGTTCCTCGCCGGTGACGAGGCGGTCTGGGCGATCGCGCCGCGCGAGCGCCTGCGTGCGCGCTTCGTCCAGATGGCAACGGCGCTGGCCGGGCAGAACGCGTTGCAGCATCGCGAAGAGCAGGCGATCGCGTGCCTGGAGGACGCGCTGCAGGTCGACGACACCGTCGAGACGTTCTATCGACAGCTGATGACGCTGCAGGCGCGCCTGGGTCGGATCGCCGAAGTGCAGGGCACGTACCGGCGATGCCGCCAGGTTCTCGACTCGTCGCTTCAGGTGCGGCCGTCGCCGTCCACCGAAGCGCTTCTGAAGGAGCTCACGGCCGCGAGCTCGGGCTTGGCGACGTAGATCGCCGGCACGACGGGCGCGAGCAGCGCCGCTGCCGCACCGACGGCAATCGTCGACCACTCCATCGGACGGTACAGGCCGAGCGCGACGACGAGAAGGAACACCGTGAGTTCGAGCCAGCGCAGGAACGCCGCCGCACGGTCGCGGCGCACGCGCTCGAGCTCCGGCGGAAAGCGGCCACGCGCGCGCGCCTGGCCTGCGAGCTCGGCGAGCCGAACGGCATGCCGGCGCGTCAGCGTGTTCGCCCGCACGGCCTCGACGACATAGAGCAGGGCCATCGCCGCGAGCCAGGGCAGCGCCACGAACGCCCAGCCGTAGTACAGGACGACCAGTCCGACGCCCGAGGCGAGCAGCGCCACCGTGCCGGGAATCAGCACGCGGCGCTGCCACCGCCCGGCAAGCTCGAGCGCCTCGTCGAGTTGCCCCGGCGTGGGCGCGCGGCGCGCGCGCTCGTCGGCACGGAGTCCGCCGACGATTCCCGCGCCGAGCGCCAGCGCGCCGGCCACGTGCACCAGCAGCAGTGTCGGGTACAGCATCACCGCCGGACCTCGACCGGATGCTGTCCGGCCGTCGCCGCGAGCGTCGGGGTCGCGATTTCCGTGCTCCAGAGGGCGAGCTGGAAATGGCGCTCGAGCTCGTCGGCCGATCGCACCGCGAGCGGCCGGACCGGCGTCGCGGTACGGGAGGCGAACAGTCGGTCGAACGCGGCCGCGGGCGCTTCCGGGGCGTACCCGGCGATTGCTGCCGGAGCGCCGTGGATCTCGACGGACGGGGCTTCGGCGAAAGCCGGCTGCGCCAGCAGCGCTGCGGCAACGGCGGCAAGAGAAACGAAAGAGACGCTTTTCATGGTCGGTTCCTCGAAGGGTGTTTGCGGTTCGTGGCGACGTCTCTGGATTCGACGAGGACCACGGGGCGAACACTACGGACCGGGAACCAACGGATGACTAACGGATTCGGAGTTTTCGAGATCCCGAAATGTGACCGATGGCGAACGCCATGGTCAGCACGGTCAGCCCGAAGCCAAGTGCGACGCCATGCAGGCCGATGCCCAGTTCGGGGAACCCCGCGGCCAGCACCGCGCTGCCGCAGCCGCCGATCACGAGCCAGAACGTTCCGAGAAACTCGGCAGAGTACCGTTTCATCTTTTCTTTCCTCGCTGTCACGGATCCGTCAGCAGCAAGATGCAGCCATTTCTGTGCGTGACGTCGTTCACGCCGCCGCGCATTTGTCCGCCGGGCATCACCGCGGCCGGCACGCTGCGTGGGCGATAATGCGGGCCCGGCACAGGAAAGGGAATTTCGCGCAGGCTCTGTCCGCTCCGCGTCGGGCGGCACGGGATTGCGCCAAGTTCCACTTCGGAGGTCGTCATGCCCCTCGTTTCGATGCGTCAACTGCTGGATCACGCGGCCGAGAACGGCTACGGAATTCCGGCGTTCAACGTCAACAACCTGGAGCAGGTGCAGGCCATCATGGCCGCGGCGAGCGAGGTCGATGCGCCGGTGATCATGCAGGCGTCGGCCGGGGCGCGGAAGTATGCCGGCGAGATCTTCCTGCGGCATCTGATCGAGGCGGCGGTCGAGAGCTACCCGCACGTGCCGGTCGTGATGCACCAGGATCACGGGCAGTCGCCAGCGATCTGCCTGCAGGCGATCCGTCTCGGCTTCTCGTCGGTGATGATGGACGGGTCGCTGCAGGAGGACGGCAAGTCGATCGCATCGTACGAGTACAACGTCGACGTCACGAAGCGCGTCGTCGACATGGCGCACGCGGTCGGCGTCACCGTCGAGGGCGAACTCGGCTGCCTGGGATCGCTCGAGACGATGAAGGGCGACAAGGAGGACGGGCACGGCGCCGAGGGCACGATGACGCGCGAGCAGCTGCTCACCGACCCGGAGCAGGCGGCCGACTTCGTGAAGAAGACGCAGGTCGACGCGCTGGCGATCGCGATCGGCACCTCGCACGGCGCCTACAAGTTCTCGCGCAAGCCCACCGGCGACATCCTCGCGATCGATCGCATCAAGGAGATCCATCGGCGCATTCCGAACACGCACCTGGTGATGCACGGTTCGTCGTCGGTGCCGCAGGAACTGCTCGCCGAGATCCGCGAGTTCGGCGGCGACATGAAGGAGACCTACGGCGTTCCGGTCGAGGAGATCCAGGAGGCGATCAAGTTCGGCGTGCGCAAGATCAACATCGACACCGACATCCGTCTCGCGATGACCGGTGCGATCCGGCGCTTCTTCGCCGAGCAGCCGTCGAAGTTCGATCCGCGCGAGTACCTGAAGCCGGCGAACGCGGCGGCGAAGAAGGTGTGTCTTGCGCGTTATCGCGAGTTTGGTTGCGAGGGGCAGGCGAGCCGGATCAAGCCGACCGCGATGTCGGTGATGATCGACCGGTACCGGAAAGGGGAACTGGCGCAGGTCGTGCGCTGAGCTGAGGCTGGCTGTAGAGGGCGGGCACGGGCGCGCCCGCTCACCCCGCGTCTTCGATCGTCTCGCCCAGCGCGTTGTCGACGACGAGCGGGGTTTCGAAGAACTGCCGCGTCGGGGTGCTGCCGTATTTCTCCAGGATGCGCCGACGCCACTCGTCGCCGTGCGCCGCATCGGCGGCGGCCCTGGTCTTCCACAGATACAGCGCCCCGGTGCGCGCGTTATCGGCGTCGTAGAGGAAGGTCTTGCGGATCAACTGCGGGTCGCGACGCCACTTCGGTGCCACTTCGCGCATTCCTTCGATCACCTGCTCGCGGCTCATGGCCGCGGGCAGGTCGAACCAGACGAGCTCGCTGATCATCGATCGGTCTCCTTTCGCGTCATGGACGCACTCGCGTCGTGCGGCCATCGGCTTCACCATGCACCGAGCGCCATCTTCGTCGCCAGAAGGTACAGCAGGCAGGCGAATACGCGCTCGAGCGTCGCTACGGGCAGCGTGTGCGCCTTGCGTGCGCCCCATCGTGCGGTGAGCATGCTTGCGACCACGAGTGCGACGAGCGCCGGCAGGTAGACGAAGCCGAGCGCGGTCGAAGGCAGGGTGTCGATGCGCCAGCCGCCGACAACGTAGCCGATCGTGCCGACGAGCGCGACCGGCAGTCCGATCGCCGCTGCGGTTCCGATCGCGCGGTGCATCGAGACGCCGCAGAAGAGCATGAACGGTATCGTGAGGAAGGCGCCGCCCGCCGAGACGAGCCCGCAGATGACGCCGATTGCGTAGCCGACGACGGAGGTGGCGACGCGTCCGGGCATTTCGCGTGCCGCCTTCGGCCTTCGTCCGACGAGAATCTGCGTCGCTCCCGCGAAGACGATTACGGCGAATGCGAGTGCCAGTGTGCGTTGCGCGATCCATCCGGCCGCCAGCGTCGACGACAGTGCACCGAGCAGCATGCCGGGCGCCATGCGCCGCACGATGCCCCAGTCGACCGCGGCGAGACGGTGGTGCTCGCGCACGCTGGCGCTCGACGTGAAGAGTACCGATGCCATGCCGGTGCCGAGCGCGAGATGCACGGTGTAGTCGGGTGCGAGCGCCTGCAGGCCGAACATCGTCGCGAGGATCGGCACCAGCGTCATGCCGCCGCCGATGCCGAGCAGGCCGGCAAGGAAGCCGACACCGGCGCCCGCGATGAGGTAGGCGGCGATCCAGGTCATCGAGCGGGCGGATTCGTGCGGGCGGGCATGTTCCGGCGTTCGTGGTGGCGGCGGCGGCAGCAGTGGCGGCG
>CAYZYC010000183.1:0-4328 GCA_964481165.1 uncultured Limnobacter sp.
CAGTGGCTCGACCGTCACGGCCGCCTGATTCGCGTGCGGTCCGAAGTCGATCCGGCGCACGAACTCGCCGGGATCGCCGCACGGTTCGAAGGCGCCGGCAGCGCCGTGCTGTTCGAGCGCGTGAAGGGCAGCCGATACCCGGTCTTCACCGGCCTGTACTGGTCGCGCGAACTGCTCGGCGACCTTTTCGGGCGCCCCGAACGCGCGCTGCCGCAGTACGTGTCGCAGTGCATCCGCGACTGGCAGCAGCGTCCGGTCGCGCCGGTGGTCGTCGACACCGGACCCGTGCTGCAGGTCAGCGAGAAGACGGTCGACCTGTCGAAGCTTCCGATCCCGCTGCACGCCGAGAAGGACGGCGGACGGTACTTCGATGCAGCCGTCGTCATCGCCCGCGACCCCGAGACCGGCGTGCGCAATGCGTCGATCCAGCGTTTCATGGTGATCGGCAACGATCGGCTCGTCGTCAACATCGACTCCGGACGGCACCTCGAAACCTACCTCGAGAAGGCGGCCGCACGCGGCGAGTCGCTGCCCTTCACGCTGAACGTCGGCGTCGGACCGGGGCTGCACTTCTGCGCGGCGACGCCGGCCGAAGCCGCACCGATCGACACCGACGAGCTCGGCATTGCCAGCGAGTTCCACGGCGAGCCGCTGCAACTGGTCGCGGGCACCGTGTCGCCGGTCGAGATGGTCGCGCACGCGATGTTCGCGCTCGAATGCGAAATGATCCCGGGCGAAGTGCACGACGAAGGTCCGTTCGCCGAAGTCACCGGCTACTACGCAACGGTCGCACCGCGTCCGCTGGTGCACGTGCGCCGCATCCACCGGCGTCGCCAGCCGGTCTTCCAGACGATCCTGTCGGGCGTCGAGGTGTTCAATTCGGTCGGGTTGCTCGGCGAGGCGAACGTGCTGTCGCTGCTGCAGAAGCAGGTCCCCGGAGTGCGCGACGTCTACTTCTCGCACGGCGGATGCGGCTTCTACCACGCGATCGTGCAGATGTCGCAGAAGCGCGCCGGCTGGGCCAAGCAGGCGCTGATGGCGGCCTTTGCTGCGTTCCCGCCGCTGAAGATGGTCACGGTGGTCGACGACGACGTCGACATCCGCGATCCGTCCGACATCGAGTGGGCGATGGCGACGCGGCTCGATCCGCAGCACGGGATTCTGCGGATCGACAAGGTGTTCGGGCACGGGCTCAATCCGTCGTTCCCGGACTATTTCGGCAGCAAGGTCGGTTTCGACGCGACTCGTCCGTTTCCGCATACGCCCGCCTACGACCGGGCGAAGGTGCGCGAAGTCGACCTGGCCGGGCACGACATCGTCGTTCCAGGCTCCGCTGCAGCCCGCCAACCGTAAGGGGAAAGCCATGGCCCGTTATCCGCTCCTCCGATTCGCAGTGCCGCTGGCCGCCGCGCTGGCAACGGCGGCGCCGATCGCCGTGCACGCCGCCGACATCAACCTGACCTACGCGTTCTTCGCTCCGGCCGGCACCTTTCCCGGCAAGCAGATGCAGCACTGGGCCGACGAGATCGCCAAGCGCACGAACGGCAAGGTCGCGGTCAAGACCTTCCCGGCATCGACGCTGCTCGGCGCGCGCGAGATGTACGACGGCGTCACGAAAGGCGTCGCCGACATCGGGCTGGGCGCGCCCTCGTACGACCCGGGACGTTTCCCGCTGACCTCGGGCGTGTCGCTGCCGGTGGGTTTCCCGAACGCGACGGTCGCCAGCCGCACGCTGTGGGAACTGACCAAAGAGTTCCAGCCGAAGGAGTACGAGAACTTCAAGGTCATCGCGATGTTCACGACCGAACCCGGCTACATCCAGTCGCGCAAGCCGGCAGGCAACGCCGCGCAGCTCGCGGGGATGAAACTGCGCGCCGCGGGCACCGGCGTGCCGGTGCTCGAAGCGCTCGGAGCGGCACCGGTCGGCATGCCGATGCCCGAAGTGCCGCAATCGGTGCAGACCGGCGTCATCGACGGAACGATGACGTCGCGGGAAGTGCTGCAGGATTTCAAGCTCGCCGAGACGCTGAAGTACGTGACCGACTACCCGACCGTCGTGGTGACTTTCGCGGCAGTGATGGACAAGGGCAAGTTCGAGAAGCTGCCGGCCGACGTGAAGAAGGTGATCGAGGAGCTCGGCCCTGAAATGGCGGTCTGGACCGGCAACTACCACGACAACGAGAACGTCGCGCGGGCGCTCGAATGGTCGAAGAAGGAACACCAGTTGCAGATCGTTCCGGTGGCGGCCGACGAGCGGAAACGCTGGGACGCCAAGCTCGAACCGATGACGCAGAAGTGGATCGCCGAGATGAAAGCGAAGGGACTCCCGGCCGAGCAGTACCTGAAGCGGCTGCGCGAACTGCGCGACCAGTTCTCGAAGCAGTGATCCCCGGCACGCACCGCGCATGGCATTTCTCGGGAAGCTGAACGCGTTCGTCAATCGCGCGCTGGCGTGGATCGCCGGACTGGCGTTGATCGCGATGATGCTTCTCACCGTCGCCGACATGGTGACGCGCGGCTTCGGCCACCCGATCGCAGGTTCCTACGAAGTGATCGGGTGGCTGTCGGCCGCGGCGATGGCGCTGGCGCTGGGCTACACGCAACTGCACCGCGGCCACGTCGCGATCGACCTCGTCGTCGAACGGCTTCCCGGCCGCGGGCGCGCATTGGTCGACGTCGCCACGAGCCTGATGTCGCTGCTGCTGTTCTCGGCGGTGGCGTGGTACGTCGCGCGCTACGGCGTCGTGCTGCACGAGACCGGTTCGCTGTCCGAAACACTGAAGGCGATCGTCTATCCGTGGGTGTACGTCGTCGCGGCGGGATGCGCGGGTCTCGCGCTCGCGCTGCTCGTCGATTTCCTGCGTGCCGCCTCGCGGCTGGTCTCGGGCGGACCGCCCGGCACCGCCGCTTCCGAAAACTGAACCTCCCAGGCCTCCATGGATCCGGTTGTCGCGGCCGTTGCAGGCCTGGTGCTGATGTTCGGGCTGATGGCCGTCGGGATGCCGATCGGCTTCGCGATGCTGCTCGCCGGCGTGCTCGGCAACGCGTACCTGCTTTCGACGTCGGCGGCCACGCACCTGCTGGCGACCAATGTCTGGGACCAGTTCTCGTCGTACGGATTGAGCGTCGTTCCGCTGTTCGTGCTGATGGGCCAGTTCGCGTACCGCGCGGGGATCACCGAACGGCTCTACGACGCCGCGTACAAGTGGGTCGGGCGGCTGCCCGGCGGCCTCGCCGGCACGACGATCGCGGCGTGCGCGGGCTTCTCGGCGATCTGCGGTTCGAACTCGGCGACCGCGGCGACGATGGGAACGATCGCGCTGCCGCAGATGCGCCGCTACGGCTACGACCACGCGCTGAGCACCGGCGCGGTCGCGGTCGGCGGCACGCTCGGCGTCGTGATCCCGCCGAGCGTAGTCATGATCGTCATCGCCGTGCAGACCGAGCAGTCGCTGCTGCGGCTGTTCCTTGCCGGGATCGTTCCGGGCCTGATCCTCACGGTGCTGCTCCTCGCGACCGTGCTCGCGATGTGCATTCGCAAGCCGGCGCTCGGGCCGCCCGGGCCGTCGACGACGCTGCGCGAGAAGATCGCGTCGCTGTCGGGCGTCGTCGAGACGCTGCTGCTGTTCGTGCTGGTGATCGGCGGGCTCTACGTCGGCTGGTTCACGCCGACCGAAGCCGGTGCCGCGGGCGCGTTCGGCGCGCTGGTCATCGGACTGGCGCGCCGGAAGCTCTCGGTGCGCACGATCGTGCAGTCGGCCGCCGAGACACTGCGCATCTCGGCGATGGTCGTGATGCTGATCACCGGCGCGGTGCTGTTCGGGCGATTCCTCACCGTCTCGCGCCTTCCGTTCGAGCTCGCCGACTGGGCATCGTCGCTGCCGGTATCGCCGGCGGCGATCCTGCTCGTGGTCGTGATGATCTACCTGGTCGGCGGCATGCTGATGGACGCGCTGGGTTTCCTGGTCGTCACGGTGCCGATCTTCTTTCCGCTGGCGATCGCGCTGGGCTACGACCCGGCGTGGTTCACGATCCTGCTGACCATCGTGACGACGATGGGAGCGGTCACGCCGCCGGTGGGCGTCAACGTGTTCATCGTCAACGGGCTCGTGCCCGACGTTCCGATCCAGACGATCTTCCTCGGGGTCGGCTACTTCCTCGTCGCGTACTTCGTCTGCGTCGCGCTGATGTGGGTGTTCCCGCAGGTCGTTCTCGCGCTGCCCGACCTGATGCTCGGCAAGGGCTGACCGCGCAAGGGCCGACCGCGGAAAGGGCCGGGCGGCGATCGGCCGATGCGCCGTACCGGCGGCGGGTTTTCCCTAGGCACG
>CAYZYC010000184.1:0-4189 GCA_964481165.1 uncultured Limnobacter sp.
CGCGCAGGTGCTCGGCAATCTGGTCAACAACGCGGCGAAGTACACGCCGCCGCGGGGACGGATCACGCTGTCGATGGAAGAGCGCGACGGCCAGGCGGTAGCGCGCGTCAGCGACAACGGCGCCGGAATTCCGCCCGAGATGACCGACGCGGTGTTCGAGATGTTCACCCAGGTCGATCGCACGCTCGACCGTTCGCGGGGCGGGCTCGGCATCGGGCTGTCGCTCGTACGACGGCTGATGCGCATGCACGGCGGAACCGTGGAAGCCGAAAGCGCGGGCATCGACCGCGGCAGCACCTTCACGATCCGGCTGCCGACCGTCGCGCCCGAAGCCGTCGAATCGGCCACGGCCGGAGCCCGGCGCGGGAAAGGCCGTCGCGTCCGCGTGCTGGTCGTCGACGACAACGTCGACGCAGCCGATTCGCTGTCCCTGCAACTCGAGCACAACGGCCATCAGACGCGAACCGTGTACCGCGGCGTCGACGCGTTGCCCGCCGCGGCCGAGTTCGCGCCCGACGTCGTCATCTGCGACATCGGCATGCCGGGCATGGACGGCAACGAGGTGGCCAGCGCGCTGCGCGCCGACCCGCGTTCCTCCGCCACGGTACTGGTCGCCCTCACCGGCTGGGGCACCGAGGACGACAAGCGCCGCACGCGCCGGGCCGGGTTCGATTTCCACCTCATCAAGCCGGTAAGCTTCGAGACGGTCGACGCGGTGCTCGCGCAGCTCTGACGGGCAGACCCGACGTCTCCGGCGGCAGGGTCAACATCCTGACACCAGCGGGTGCGTGTTAGGTTTTCCTCAGCGGATCGGCGCCCGGCGTCCCCGTCGACGCAGATGCCGGTCTCCCGTGCACGCGAATGGAGGGCCATCCGATGAAAGCGACCGCGTCCGAGATCGATCTTGCACGCCGCTGGCTGCTCGCCGCCGGCACCGGCGGCGCGGCCGCCGGAATCGGCGGCTGGAGCCCGGCCGGCCGAGCGCAGGCGAAGACCCTGCCACCGGTTGCACAGTTCAAGGACCTCGACCGTCTCATCGTGCATAGCGCCAACGGCATCGAAACCCGGCGCAGCGCATTCGGCACGAGCGGCATCACCGACGTCGAATCGCTTTTCCTCCGCAACAATGCGAATCCTCCGAACGCGTCGGTCGTCGAAAACGCCGACGCGTGGCAGGTGAGCATCGACGGCGTTACATCGCCGCGCACGCTCACGCTGGCCGAACTCAAGCGCATCGGCCTCGACAACGTCGCGATGGTCCTACAGTGCTCGGGCAACGGACGCGGTTTCTTCGACCACAAGGCGTCCGGCTCGCAGTGGACCGTCGGAGCGTGCGGCAACACCCTGTGGAGCGGGGTGCCGGTGCGCGATGTCGTGCGCACGCTCGGCGGCGTGCGCCAGGGCATGCGCTACATGACGAGCACCGGCGGCGAGACGTTCCCGGCGGGAATCGATCCGAAGACCGTCGTCGTCGAGCGATCGGTGCCGTGGACCGCCCTCGAGAACGCGCTGCTCGCGTGGGAGTTGAACGGCATGCCGATTCCGCTCGCGCACGGCGGCCCGGTGCGCCTGATCATTCCCGGCTATTACGGAATCAACAACATCAAGTACGTGAAGAGCGTCGCCTTCACCCCCGAAGAAACCGCAGCGAACATCCAGCGATCCGGCTATCGCGTGCGCGACATCGGCTCGAAGGGCAGCCCCGCGCAACCGTCGATGTGGCAGATGAACCTGAAATCCTTCATGACGCATCCGTCGGGCGGCGGCGCGCCGATCCGCGCAGGCACGATGCCCGTGCACGGCGTCGCATTCACCGGAGGCAGCCCGCTCGAGGCGGTCGAAGTGTCGACCAACGGCGGCAGGAGCTGGCAGATGGCGCAGTTCTACGGGCCGTACCTGGGGCCGCACGCCTGGCGTCAGTTCATGGCCCAGGTGACGCTGCCCCCAGGCTCGCACGTGATCACGAGCCGCGCCATCGCGGTCGACGGCACCGTTCAGCCCGAGCTTCGCGTCGAGAACGAACGAGGCTACGCGCACAACGGCTGGCGCGATCACGCGGTTGCGGTCACCGTATCGTGAGGTCGCCGCGCTCGTTCGGGCTGGCGCTCGGACTGGCGTTCTGGCTCGCGCCGCCCGGCGCGGCCGTCGGCAACGAGCTCGGACTGGAAGTCTTCACGAAGATCGCGCAGCCGCCGTGCGCGCTTTGCCACACACTCGAGGCGGCCGGCGCCACCGGCGCCGTCGGCCCGTCGCTCGACGAGATCAAGCCGGACGAGGAACGCGTGCGCGCCACAGTGCGCGAAGGCATCGGCGTGATGCCGAGCTTCGAAGGAAAGCTCAGCGAAGAACAGATCGAAGCGGTCGCCGATTTCGTCGCGCGGGCGGTGAAAGGGAGATGAGCGCGCGTGTCGGGCAGGCGATCAGCTCGGCAGTTGCTTGATCGGAGGAACCGAACATGATCCGCGGCCCTTCGCTCGGCCTCGTGCTGGCCTTCACGACCTGCATAAGCATTTCGACGTTTCCTGCGCTCGCGCAGTCGCCCTCGACACACCAGCACCGTTTCAGCGACGCGCAACGCTGGGCGCACGTGTTCGACGACCCGGCGCGCGATGCATGGCAGAAGCCGCACGAGGTGATCCGTGCGCTCGCATTGGAAGCCGACGCGATCGTTGCCGACGTCGGTGCCGGCACGGGCTATTTCGCCGTGCGCCTGGTTAACATGCTCCCCTCGGGACGCGTCTACGCCGTCGACATCGAACCGGACATGGTCCGTTACCTGGCCGAGCGTGCGAAGCGGGAGAAACACGACAACCTGGTGGCGGTCGCCGGTGCGCCCGACGACCCGAGGCTTCCGGGGAAAGTCGACCTGATCCTGCTGGTCGACGTGTATCACCACGTCGAGGACCGAGTCCGGTATTTCCGTTCGCTGCGCGAGTACCTGAGGCCGGGCGGGCGCATCGCGATCGTCGATTTCCGGCTCGACGCACCGATGGGTCCGCCGAGAGCGACGCGGATTGCCGCCGATCGGGTAAAGGACGAGGTGGAGAGCGCGGGCTACCGTCTCGCGCAGGAACACGACTTCCTGCCGAATCAGTATTTCCTGATCTTCGAGCCCACGGGTTGAGGCGGTTCGCTTGCGGTCGGCACGCGACCGCTGCACCATACGGCCCGTGACGAAGAAGGACGCGCAACACGCACGAAGACCCGGGTTCGTATCGATCTGGCGCCCCGCCACGCTGCGCGCGATGGCCTTCGCCCTGGCCGCTCTGGTCGCCGTTCCGGCCACCGCTCTCGAACTGCCGCAGCAACGCAGCGTGCCGGGCGGCGTCGCGATCGTCGACCTCGGCGCGTCGAACGAACCGCCCCAGGTCACGATGGATGCCGTTCCGGTACTCGTCGTCGGGAGCCCGGCGCGCTGGACCGCGATCGTCGGCATCGCGCTCGCCGCGAAGCCCGGCACGCGACACGTCACGGTTCGACGCGACGGTGGCGCCGAAGAACGCGTCGACTTCGCGGTCGAACCGGTGCGCTACGCCGAGCAGCGATTGCAGGTGCCGCCCGGCAAGGTCGACCTGTCCGCCGAGGATCTCGCGCGCTACGAGCGGGAACGCGCGCACCTCGTCGACGTGGTGAAGACACGAAGCGACGTGATCCCTGCGTCGTTGCGGATGCTCCAGCCGACGGCAGGGCGACGCTCCAGTTCGTTCGGCCTGCGCCGCGTGTTCAACGACCAACCGCGAAGTCCGCACAGCGGAATGGATATCGCGGCCCCGACGGGAGCGCCGGTAGTCGCGGCGGCCGCAGGCCGCGTGATCGACGTCGGCGACTACTTCTTCAACGGCAACACGATCTGGCTCGACCACGGCGGCGGCCTGCTGACGATGTACTGCCATCTGCACACAGTCGCAGTGAAGCCCGGCGACGCCGTCGCCGCCGGCGAGCGCATCGGCGAGGTCGGTGCCACCGGCCGCGTCACCGGACCGCACCTGCACTGGTCGGTGAGCCTGAACCGCACGATGGTCGATCCGGCGCTGTTCCTCGATACCGCGACAGACAGCGAGACTCGGTAACGTAGATCGCTACTTCATCGGCGACGAAACCGGCAGCGCCTGCACGCCGCCGATCCAGGACAGCGATGAACGTTGCCAGACCGCCGAAGTCGGCGCGAGCGAGGCCCGCTGCTTGACGC
>CAYZYC010000185.1:0-4180 GCA_964481165.1 uncultured Limnobacter sp.
CGCTCGTACACGACGCCGCTGGTGATCATGGCGCCGATCCCGCTGACGATCGTCGGCGTGCTGCCGGGGCATGCGCTGCTCGGCGCGCAGTTCACCGCCACGTCGATGATCGGGATGATCGCGCTCGCCGGGATCATCGTGCGCAATTCGATCCTGCTCGTCGACTTCGCCGAGGCGCAGATCGACGAAGGCGTCGGCTTGCGCGAAGCGGTGATCCGTTCGGCCGCGGTGCGCGCGCAACCGATCGTGCTGACGGCTCTTGCCGCGATGATCGGCGCGTTCTTCATTCTCGACGACCCGATCTTCAACGGCCTCGCCGTGTCGCTGATCTTCGGCATCTTCGTGTCGACGATGCTCACGCTGGTCGTGATTCCCGTGCTGTATTACGCGGTCCGACGTCGTCGGCTCGCATCGACCGCGGCCCGGAACGGGGCCGCATCCATCCAGGGGGCATCCTCACCATGAACATCGAACGCCTGATCCGCATCTTCGCCGGCACGTTCATCCTCGCTTCGCTCGTCCTGGGCGTCGAAGGCAGTCCGCTCTTCGTCTCGAAATGGTTCCTGGCGTTCACCGCCTTCGTCGGGCTGAACCTGCTGCAGTTCGGCTTCAGCAACATATGTCCGCTCGGCATGATCCTGAAACGGCTCGGCGTGCGCGATACACCGTCGACCTGCGCGCATTGACCGCGCCGCTCCGAAAGGGAGATCGCATGGACGCGTTGCACGACGAAGAATCGCGCACCGACCTGTTGAACCGGCTGCGTCGTGCCGAGGGGCAGTTGCGCGGCGTCCAGCGGATGATCGCCGAGGGCGAAGACTGCCTGCAGATCGCGCAGCAGCTTTCCGCCGTCCGCAAGGCGCTCGACAGCGCGTACGTCCGGATGACCGTCTGCTACATGGCGCAGGAGCTCGACCCGGCCCGGCACGACGACGGGGATCGGAAGCAGGATCTCACGCGCGTGCTCGGCAAGGTGGAAACGCTGCTCGCGAAGGCTCGCTGAACGCCGCTCACGGCGTCGATCCGGGGGCGGCTCGCTCGTCGCCCGGCGTCCTGTCGGCGCGTGCTATGTTCGCCGACACCGCAGTCACGGGGCATTCGGGCATGAACCCGCCATTTCGGCTCTCCCCGCTCGAGCACGGCACGTTCGTGTTCGTCGGCCTGCTGATCTACGTGATGGTGACGCGGATCGGTCGCCAGCATCGGCATCCGTCGGCGGCGATCGCGTGGGTCCTGTTCATCGCGCTGCTGCCGTACCTCGGCGCGCCGCTGTTCCTGATGTTCGGCACACGCAAGCTCGTTCGTGCGCCGCGCGTGTTCCGCTCGACCGACCCGGTGACCGCGGGTCCGGGGCCGGCGTGGGCGGTGCAACTGCTCGCCGCGCTCGACGTCGCGCCGCCGGCGTGCAACAGGCTCGTCGAGTTCCACGACGTCGGTGACGCATCGCGCAACGCACTGCTCGCGCTGATCGAAAACGCTCGCGAGCGAATCGACGTGTGCACGTACGTGATGGGCGACGACGCGCTCGGCGCGTCGGTTGCCGAGGCGCTCGGCCGCAGCGCGCGGCGCGGCGTGCAGGTGCGCCTGCTCGTCGATGCGATCGGGGGGTTGCTGCGCTCGCGTCGGCTCGTCCGCGAAATGCGCCGCGACGGCGTGACGGTTCGCCGGTTCATGCCGGTGCTGCGCAACCCGGTTCGCGGGCGAACCAACCTGCGCAACCACCGCAAGCTCGTGGCGGTCGATGGCGAGGCGCTGTGGAGCGGCGGACGCAACCTGGCAGTCGAGTATTTCACCGATGCCGACCAGGGCTGGATCGACCTGAGCTTCGTCGTCCGCGGTCCGATCGCCGCGCAGGCGCACGAGGTCTTCGCGCAGGACTGGCATGCGGCGCGCGGGCGCATCGACGGCAACGCTCCGGCCGCGGGGTCGCGACCCGATGCGACGGGGCCTGTCGCAGCGCAACTCGTGCCCAGCGGTCCCGATCGTGCCGACGACACGCTGTATGCGCTGCTGCTCGCGTGCGCGTGGCGGGCGAATACGCGGATCGTCGTCGTCTGCCCGTACTTCGTGCCGGACGACGCGCTGCTCTCGGCGCTGGCGATCGCCTGCCGCCGGGGCGTTCGCGTCGAGCTGCTCGTGCCCCTGCGGTCGAACCACCGGATGGCCGACTGGGCGCGCGAACGCGCGCTGCGTGCGCTCGCGGCCTCCGGCGCGCACATCCGGCTCTACCCGCGGATGCTGCACGCGAAGCTCGTCGTCGTCGACGACGAACTCGCGTTGTGCGGTTCGGCCAATGTCGACGGCCGCAGCCTGTTGCTCAATTTCGAGTTGATGACGGCGTTCTACGGCAGGCACGAGATCGACTGGCTTGCCCGATGGGCGGCGCGAAACGCGTCGGCCGCGAGTCCGTACGAGTGGCGCGCGCCGTCGTGGCACCGCGACGTGCTCGAGGGAATCGTGCGCGCCGTCGCTTTTCAGCTGTGAACAGGCGCGGGTCGCTGCCTAGACGAGTCGGCCGACGGTGGCGATCGCGACGGTCGCCCAGCCGAGCACGAGGTTCAGGACGACGAGGCGGCGGATGCCGTCGAGCGCCGCGCCGGCGGCGGGAAGTTCACCGGATTCGAGTGCTTCGCGCATCCGCGGATGCCGGCGCAATGCGATGACGGCGAATACGACGGTCATGACGGCGGCGATCGCAGCCATCGCGTTCCACGACCACGGCGGCCTGCCGCCCGCGGCGTGCAACTGCGCGAACATCGCGATGCCGCTGCCCCACAGCAGCAGCAGCGACCAGCCGACGAGCCGGAAGAACCGGCCGAGCGCCGACGACATCAGCGGCAGGCGCTGTGGCGGCTGCAGCGTCGCCAGCGCGGCCGGGCGCAGGCAATGGTGCGCGAAGGTCATGCCGCCGATCCAGACGACGACCGAGACCAGGTGAAGCAGCAGCCACGTTTCGCGCATCGTCGGCTTCCGTCGTCAGTGCTGGATCGGGTTCCCGACCGCGGCGCGCCACGCGCGATGACGCGCGAAGTAGGCCGGCAACAGGAAACGACGCCACGCGCCCGCGTCGGCGAACACCGGCCGAAGCGCGAGCGCGACCGCGGCGATCCGGTCTTCGAGCGAAGCGCCATCGAGCCGGGACGCAACGACGCGCACGCGATCGGCGGTCGACGGCGGGCAGGCCACGTCGACGCCCGTCGGGCTGTCGTGCCCGGCCTCGTCCGGCGCGTCGACGACGACGCCGGCCTTGCAGGCGCACTGCTCGAGCGCGGCGAGATACGCGGCGGCGCGATCGGCAACGTACGCGTCGGCGTCCCATTCGTCGTCCAGAACCGGCGGCTTTTCGCGCGAGAAGGCGGCGCGAATGCGCGCGACGTCGATCGACACGCGGACGAGGTCGCTCACGCCGTCGCGCTCTCGCGGCGTGCGCACGACGGTCATGCGGCAGGCCGGCGCAGGATCATGTTGGTAGCGCGCATCGACATCACGAGCTCGGCGTTCTGGTTGAACACCTCGACCAGCGATTTCACGACGCCGCGATCGGGCTTGGTCGATGAGGCGCGCGCGTCGACGACGGTCACGCGTACCGACAGGGTGTCGCCGCCGCGCACCGGGCGCGGCCAGCGGAGCTCTTCCATTCCCGGCGACGCGATGCTCGACGGATACGACAGGTACTTGACCGCGTACAGCCGCATCATCAGCGAAGCGGTGTGCCATCCGCTGGCGATGACGCCGCCGAAGGGCGAACGCGCGGCGAGTTCGGGGTCGGTGTGCATCGGTTGCGCATCGAAGCTGCGCGCGAACTCGAGGATCTCGTTCTCCTCGACGCCGACGGTGCCCAGCTCGTGCACCGAGCCGGGCACGTAGTCTTCGAACCAGCGTTGCGTCATCTGCGCCTCCTTCGATGGATCGTTCGGCCGGATGCCGGCGCCGGCGTGGAAAGCGGCGAGCGCCTGCCGATACGCCTCGATGTCTTCCGCCGGAACGAGCTCGCCGCATTCGTAGCACGCGCCGGTCATCCGGTCGAACCAGCGGCAGCCGCAGTGGTTGCAGGCGAGCTCGGGCGCGCCGGACGGATTCTCGAAGATCATCGGCAGGCGCCGAGAAACGCGAGGCCGAGCGCTTCGAGGAAATCCTCGTATCCGTCGTCGAGCAGCTGCTTCTTCGACGCGATCACGTA
>CAYZYC010000186.1:0-4152 GCA_964481165.1 uncultured Limnobacter sp.
GGGTGCATGTCGGCGTGGAAGAACCCGTGCCGGAACACCTGCGTGAAGAAGATCTCGACGCCTTCGCGCGACAGCCGCTTCAGGTCGATGCCCGCTTCGCGCATCCGTTCGATCTGGCTGATCGGGATGCCGTGCATGCGCTCCATCGTCAGCACGTTCGCCGCACACCAGTCCCAGTGGATCTCCGGCACGCGCAACAGGCGCGTCCCCTCGAAGTTGCGGCGCAGCTGGTTCGCGTTGGCGCCTTCGCGGATCAGGTCGAGCTCGTCGTGCAGGTAGGTGTCGAACTCGTCGATGACGTCGAGCGGGCGCAGGCGCCTCGCGTCGGCCGAGACGCGTATCAGCAGGCTGCCCGCCGTGCGCAGCAGCTCGAGGTCGCGCCCGATGACCTGCGCCATGCCGGGGCGCACGACTTTCACGGCCACTTCCCGGCCGTCGTGCAGCCGCGCGAGGTGCACCTGCGCGATCGACGCCGAAGCGACGGGGACGCGCTCGAATTCGGCGAACACCTGGTCGATCGGGCGTCCGAGTCCGCGTTCGATCTCGCGCACGGCCAGGTCGCCGGGGAAGGGCGGCACCTGGTCCTGCAGCATCGCGAGTTCGTCGGCGATCTCGGCGCTGAGCAAGTCGCGCCGGGTCGACAGGACCTGCCCGAACTTCACGAAGATCGGGCCGAGTCGCTCGAGCGCCATGCGCAGGCGCGCGCCGGGCGGCGCGCGGAACCGGCGTCCGAAACGCAGCACGCGTCCTGCAGCGATCGCCCAGCGGGATCCGGTCGTCGCGGCAGCGCCCGATGCCGCGATCTCGTCGAGGCCGTAGAGCCACGCGACGTACAGGATTCGGATCAGGCGGGTGGTGCGCAAGGCGGGCGGCTGGCTCGGGGGGCGGGCGTGATCCCGGACGAAAACGACGCGCGCGTCGATCGATCGACATGCGCGGCGCTCGACGCGGCTCGCGCCATTCTAGCCGCCGGCAACCCCCGCTCGTTGCCGAAGCGGCCGTGCGGAGGCCGCGCCTATCCGCGCGGCTCGTCGTCGGGCATGCGCCCGCCGAGCGCGCGCAGTTCCTGGCTGCGCTCGAGCAGGCGCGTCAGCGTCTGGTCGAGTGCGGTGCGTTCGCGCGCATCGAGGACCGCGAGGAACCACTGCTCCATGCGCCGCACTTCGGGGATGATCGACCGGCAGATCGCGGTTCCCTTCTTGGTCAGGAACAGCACCAGCCGCCGGCGGTCGCGCGGGTCTTCGCTGACCGCCACCAGGTCCAGTTCGAGCAGGCGGCGCTGCGCACGGCTGACCCGCGCCTTGTCCATGCTCGTGTGCTCGACGACCTCGTTCGGGGCGGCGGGTCCGTGCGCGTGCAGCGCCATCAGGATGCGCCACTCGGGGATCTGGATTCCGAAACGCTCCTCGAACAGCGATCCGATCGACTGGCTCAGGCGGTTCGCCACGACGGCCAGCTTGTACGGGATGAACTCGTGCAGCCACAGCGCGTCGCCGCGATCGGGAACCGGATGCACGATGCTCGTCCGGCGGCGTTCGGTGGACGCTCTCGGCATCGCTTCAGTCCGGGACCGGCGCGGCAACGATCGGTTGTGCGCGGAACGGATTGCGCCGCTGCACGAGCAGCGTCCAGACGAGGCTGAACGAGCAGGTGATCCCGAGCATCAGTACGACGTTGCGGTAGATCGGGCCGGAGAGCTCGGGGGTCGGAGAGATGTTCAGGAACACGTAGCCCATGCCGAGGATGCCGGCGACCTGCGGTATCGGAAACAGGGGAGAACGGAACGGACGCGGTGCCGCGGGCATCCGGAAACGCAGCACGATCAGGTCGATGTGCACGATGATATAGGCGATCAGCCAGCAGCCCGCCGCGGCGACGGTCAGCGACAGGATCGAGCCGGCGTCCATGCCCAGCGGCAGCCGTACCGCGCCGATGCCGAGCGCGAGCGCGATCAACGCGGGCGCCGGTGCGCCGCGCTTGTTCTCCCGCGCGAAGATCGACGGCAGCTGCCCGCTCTGCGCCATGCCCTGGATCATGCGCGAGACGCTCGCCAGCACCGTGTTCAGCAGGGTCGCGCTGCCGAGGATCGCGAGCAGTCCGAAGCCGATGCGGGCGGCCGGGCCGAAGATCGCGAGCGCCAGATCCATGTGCGGCGTGGTCGCAGTCAGCTGGTCGGGCGTCATCATCGCGATTCCGGCGGTGCAGTACAGCGCATACGCGAGCACGATGAGCCCCAGGCCGAGGAACATCGCACGCGGGATGTCGCGTTGCGGTACGCGCGCCTCGCCGATCATCGGGCAGACGAACTCGAGGCCGACGAGTCCCCAGATGGCGAGGGCGACCAGCGAGATGGCGGCCGCGGGCTCGAAGGCCTGCGTCGTGAGGACCGCGGGGACGTTTCCGAACACGAAGCCGGCGATGCCGAGGATCAGGATGCCGGTGAACATGATCGTGACGAGCGCGCTCTGCAGTCGCGCGAACATGTCGACGCCCTGCAGGTTCAGGATGCAGAAGATCGCAAGGAGCACCAGGCTCGGGTGTCCGACCCACTGCGAAACCTCCGGCAGCAGCTGGGCGGTCAGCGCGTCGACGAGGATCAGCTCCGCCGGAATGCCGAGCATCGCGACGGCGACGTAGCCCGAGAGCGCGGCCACGATCGCCAGCCCCGGGCCGATGGCGGTCTCGGTATACGCGCTGACCGACCCGGCGCGCGGCAGCATCAGCGCGAGTTCGGCGAACGACAGCACGTAGGTCAGCGCGAGCAGTGCGGCCAGGCCGATCGCCGCGAGATAGTTCAGCGCGCCCAGGCCCGCGCCGTTGAGCATGCTGATCATCGTGCTCTGCACGACGACCACGCCGACGGCGGTAGCGACGAGCGCGCGTAGTCCCAGGCCGTGGCCGTGCGCGGCCGGGCTGGCGATGTCTTGCTGCATCATGTCTCCCTCGATGGTTCCCGGCTGCGGCACCGGCTGCGACGCAACCGGAACCTGCGGACACTGCGGCCGCTCGGCGCTCTTTCTACCATCAGACCGTTTTATTCGCAACTATCTTTCGGCGGCGGTGCTTCACGAGGAAACGGAGGGAAAGCCGTCGCGAATCGGCACCCGTTTCCCGATAGATCGTTGCGTTGACAACTAAAATCGGGTGCTGCACACTGCGGCGTTGCGGCTGCCCCGGCTCGCGGGTGATCGACCCGGTTCGCCAGGCGTTGCGATACGGAGCACGAATCTCATGACGTCCCCGACAACCGCGACGGAAGACGCCGATCGCGACTTCGATGCACTGCTGCTCGACTTCGGCAGCGTCATCAGCTTCACGGCATTCGAACGGCACCGGGAATCCGAAGTGCTGCTCGGGCTCGAGCGCGGCACGCTCGACTGGCTCGGGCCGGTCGACCCGAGCACCGACGCGCTGTGGCAGCGCATGGAGCGCGGCGAGATCAGCGAACGCGACTACTGGGCGAACCGCGCCTCCGAGGTCGGTTCGATGCTCGGGCAGCCCGGCTGGACCCCGCTGCAGTTCTTCAACGCGATCCGCGGCACCGACCCGAACCTCGCGGTGCGCGAATCGGCACGCCATACGATCGCCGCGGTACGAGCCGCCGGGCTGCGGGTCGGTATCCTGTCGAACGAACTCGAGCTCTTCTGGGGGCGCCCCTTCATGGACCGCCTGGAACTGCTGCGCGAGGTCGACGCGCTGGTCGACGCGACGCACAGCGGGATCCTCAAGCCCGATCCGCGCGCCTACCGTGCCGCGCTCGACGCGCTCGGCGTGCGCGCCGAGCGCACACTGTTCGTCGACGACCAGATGCGCAATGTCGAGGGAGCGCGCGGCTGCGGGTTGAGCGCGGTGTTCTTCGACGTCGCCGACCCGGACGGAAGTTTCCGCAAGGTGCGCACCATGCTGGGCATCGAGCGGATCGAAGCGGAGAAGGCATGAGTTCGAGCGAATCGCTGCGCGCCGACAACGCGCGCTACATGTGGCATCCGATGGCGCACCCGCGCCAGATGCAGGAACAGCCGCCGATCATCATCGAGCGGGGAGACGGAGTCTGGGTCACCGACGTCGACGGCCATCGCGTCGTCGACGGCGTCGGCGGGCTGTGGAACATCAACCTCGGCTACGGACGCGAGGAGATCAAGCGCGCGATCG
>CAYZYC010000187.1:0-4138 GCA_964481165.1 uncultured Limnobacter sp.
GCCGTGATCCAGGCGATCGCCGAGGCGCGTTCGCACGGAGACCTTTCGGAGAACGCCGAGTACGACGCCGCGCGCGACCGGCAGGCGTTCATCGAGGGGCGCATTTCCGAGATCGAGTCGAAGCTGGCGAACGCGCAGGTGATCGATCCCGCACGGCTCGAGGCCGACGGACGCGTCGTGTTCGCGGCCACCGTCGAACTCGAGGATCTCGGCTCCGGCGACAAGGTGCGCTACCAGATCGTCGGCGACGACGAGGCCGACATCAAGTCCGGCCGGATCTCGATCTCGAGCCCGATCGCGCGCGCGCTGATCGGCCGCGAGGTGGGCGACGTGGCCGAGGTGCGCGCCCCCGGCGGGCTACGCGAGTACGAGATCCTGGGTGTGCACTACGAGTAGCGCCCGCACCATTCAGCGTTTCTTCGACCGGGCAGGCGCGGCCGCTCGCGTTGCCCCGGCACGTCCGGGCCTCCGTGCCGCGCCTTGCGCGGCCGCGCCCGGGGCACTGCGAGCCGTCGACTTGGCGGATCGAACGGCCGGCTTGGCGCTGCGCACGGCCGGCTTGGCGCCGCGAACAGCCGGTTTGGTGCTGCGCGCGGCAGGCTTCGCCGCATTGCGGTTCGCTGCCGGCTTGCGGCCGCCGGCCGTGCGGCCGTCCGCCCTGCTGTCGCCCGCGGCACGGCCGGATACCGGAGCGCCGGCGCGTTGCGGCTTGCGCGATGTCCGAGGAGCGGCTGCCCCGGCCGTCTTCTTCGACGCGCCGGCGGTGCCGGCTGCCGCACGCTTCTTCGGGACGTGCGGTCCGCGCGGCCTGGCCTTCGCATCGGTGTCTTCGATCGGACGGGGCCGATACAGCACCAGCAGCTTGCCGATCGACTGCACCGGCGCACAACCGAGCGCCGAGCAGATTTCGGTCGAAAGCGTCATGCGATGTTCGCGATCGTCGCCAAGCACGCGGATCTTGATCAGTTCGTGGACGCGCAGCGCGCGGTCGGCCTCGTCGAGCACGGCGCGCGTCAATCCTGCGTCGCCGATCATCACGACCGGATCGAGATGGTGCGCACGCGCCCGCAGGGCCTTTCGGTCCGCGGCATCCAGCATGATGGGAAGCGGAAAGGGCGTCGTGCTCATCGCGAATCGTGTCGGTCGGTTGTCGCTTGCGGCGAATTCGCAAGTGTGGGCTTGCCGACCGTCGCGATGCAAGCGGGACTACCCGGGGGCGCGTCCTTCGCGCGATGCTCCGGCGGTCTTGCGCCAGTGAACGCCATGCGCGAACGCAAGTCGAAAGCGGGTCCGCAAGCGGCAGCGCCGAAGCGGCGCAACCGCAGCAACAAGGCGTGGATCGCGCGCCACATCGACGATCCGTACGTCCGGCTCGCCCAGAAGCACGGCTATCGCTCGCGGGCCGCCTTCAAGCTGATCGAGATCGATCGCCGCGACCGGCTGCTGCGCCCGGGGATCTCGGTCGTCGATCTCGGTGCCGCGCCGGGCGCCTGGAGCCAGGTGCTGCGCGAACGGCTCGCGTGCGCCCCGGGCGCGGGGGCCGGCATCGACGGCAGGATCGTCGCCCTCGATCTGCTGCCGATGGAGCCGATCGCCGACGTCGTCTTCGTCCAGGGGGACATCCGCGACGAGCAGACGCTGCGCGAGCTCGAAGACGCGGTTGGCGGCGCTCCGCTCGATCTTGTAGTTTCCGACATGGCGCCCAATCTGAGCGGTGTCGCCGCTGCCGACGCCGCGAGGATGACCGACCTGGCGGAGCTGGCAGTCGAGTTCGCGCTGGCACACCTGAAGGACGACGGGGCGCTGCTGGTCAAGTGCTTCCACGGAAGCGGATACAGCCAGCTGGTCGAGCTCTTTCGGCGCAGTTTCCTTACGGTGGCTACGCGTAAACCCGAAGCATCGCGTAGCGCGTCTGCCGAAACGTACCTGCTCGGTCGAAAGCCCCGGCGCCCGCCGGTCGGTTGAAAGGCGCGGGCCGGCTGAAAGACCCAAATTTCAACGAGTTGGCGCATTACCTTGCAAACCGGGCGACCGTCAAGTTCCGCGTAGAATGACCGGGACGAAGAGAGCGTCCGGACAATGGGCAACCAGTCGGCCAACCGGGCCGAAGGAGTGGTGAGTGAACAACGTTTTCTCGAAAGCGGCGGTCTGGCTGGTCATTGCGCTGGTCCTGTTCACCGTTTTCAAGCAGTTCGACACGCGCCAGGCGCGCGGGGTCGACATGCCGTATTCGCAGTTCATGGCCGAAGCCCGTGACGGGCGCATCGACAGCGTGGTCGTCGACGGCCGCACGCTGCGGGTGCGCACGAAAGACGGTCGCAACGCGCTCGTCTATTCGCCCAGCGACATCTGGATGGTCGGCGACCTGATGAAGTACGGCGTGCAGGTCAACGCCAAGCCCGAAGAAGAGCAGTCGCTGCTGCTCAACATCTTCGTTTCGTGGTTCCCGATGCTGCTGCTGATCGGCGTCTGGGTGTTCTTCATGCGGCAGATGCAGGGAGGCGGGCGCGGCGGCGCGTTCTCGTTCGGCAAGTCGCGCGCGCGCATGCTCGACGAGAACAACAACACCGTCACCTTCGCCGATGTCGCCGGATGCGACGAAGCGAAGGAAGAGGTGCAGGAACTCGTCGAATTCCTGCGCGACCCGTCGAAGTTCCAGAAGCTCGGCGGACGCATTCCCCGCGGCGTGCTGATGGTCGGGTCTCCCGGAACCGGAAAGACGCTGCTCGCCCGTGCGATCGCCGGCGAGGCGAAGGTTCCGTTCTTCTCGATCTCCGGCTCCGATTTCGTCGAGATGTTCGTCGGCGTCGGCGCGGCGCGCGTGCGCGACATGTTCGAGCAGGCGAAGAAGCATGCGCCGTGCATCATCTTCATCGACGAGATCGACGCCGTGGGGCGCCAGCGTGGCGCCGGCCTCGGCGGCGGCAACGACGAGCGCGAGCAGACGCTGAACCAACTGCTGGTGGAAATGGACGGCTTCGAGGCTGGCCAGGGCGTCATCGTGATCGCAGCGACGAACCGCCCCGACGTGCTCGATCCGGCCCTGCTGCGCCCGGGCCGTTTCGACCGGCAGGTCGTCGTGCCGCTGCCCGACATCCGCGGGCGCGAGCAGATCCTGAACGTGCACATGCGCAAGGTCCCGATGGGGCCGGACGTGCGCGCCGACGTGATCGCACGCGGCACTCCCGGGTTCTCGGGCGCCGATCTCGCGAACCTCGTCAACGAGGCGGCCCTGTTCGCAGCGCGGCGCAACGCGCGACTCGTCGAGATGCACGATTTCGAGCGCGCGAAGGACAAGATCATCATGGGCGCCGAGCGGCGTTCGATCGTGATGCCCGAGGACGAGCGGCGCAATACCGCGTACCACGAGTCCGGGCACGCGGTGGTCGCGCGCATCGTGCCGAAGACCGATCCGGTGCACAAGGTCACGATCATCCCGCGCGGGCGCGCCCTGGGTGTCACGATGCAGTTGCCCGAAGGCGACCGCTACAGCATGGATCGCGAACGCATGCTGAGCACGATCGCGGTGCTCTTCGGCGGGCGCATCGCCGAAGAACTGTTCATGAACCAGATGACCACCGGCGCTTCGAACGACTTCGAGCGGGCGACCTCGATCGCGCGCGACATGGTCACGCGCTACGGCATGAGCGACCTGCTCGGCCCGATGGTCTACGCGGAGAACGAAGGCGAGATCTTCCTCGGCCGTTCGATCACGAAGACCACGAACATGTCCGAAGAGACGATGCGCAAGGTCGACAGCGAGATCCGCAAGATCATCGACGAGCAGTACGCGCGTGCGCGCGGCATCCTCGAGGAGCACCGCGACCAGGTCGAGGCGATGGCGAAGGCGCTGCTCGAGTGGGAGACCATCGATTCCGACCAGATCGACGACATCATGTCGGGTCGTCCGCCGCGCCCGCCGAAAGAGCGCTCCACCGGCGGCGGCAGCAGCGGATCGAGCACCGGAGGCGTGATCGCTCCGCCGGCTCCGCAGCCGGCCGGCCCGGCCGAGCCCGCGGCTTCCTGACGGCGCCGGCGCCTCGTGGGCGCGGCGGATCCTCCGCCGCGCGCTCCGTTTCGCTTGCCGCGCGCTTCTGCGCGGTCCCCGTTTCCCCGCGACCTTCCCGCCGACCGCACT
>CAYZYC010000188.1:0-4134 GCA_964481165.1 uncultured Limnobacter sp.
CGACGTCCTGCGTCACGTAGCCGATCGGCGCGAGCAGCGCCGCGAGCACGTACCAGGCTTCCGCGCTCATGAATGTCGTCATGCGCTGCGGATCGGCGAGCAGCCCGATCATGATCAGCAGGCTCGCGGCGATCAGCGAAGCACCGACGTAGACGAGTCCCGCCTTGTATCGCCAGATGAGGTCGACCAGGTGCCCGAGCGGCATCTTCAGCGCCCAGGGCAGCCCCGCCCAGAATCCGAGCGCCGCGAGAAACTCGGCCGACAGCCCGAGGTATTCCTTGACGAAGAAGGTGCCGACGATCGCGGTCAATCCCGAGATTCCTGCCGCCAGGTACACCATCAGCGGTGGCAGGTACGACAGCCGCATGTCGCGCGCGAGCCCGACGATCGTGCGGTCGAACCAGCCGCCGACGCGCGACGCGAGCAGGCGCTGCGTTCGTTGCGAACCCGGATCGGCCATCGGCGAAATCGAAGGCGAGGAACGCGAAGGCGGGGAAACGAGCGTGCCGGCGGGGCGGCCTCAGCGCGACGCGCGTTCGGGCGGTTCGCGACCGAAGCGCGCGCGACGCTGCTCGCGCCGGATCTCGCCGACGGTCGAGAACGACAACGCGGCGATCGCAACGCCGCAGGCGAGCGCATTGACCATCGCGACGCGCGAAGCGTGGTAGCCGAGCAGCCACGGCGACGCGGCCAGCGCGACGCCGACCGCGAGACTGCCCCACTCCTCGACGATCTCGGGGTAGTAGAACGCTTCGACGGCCAGCGTGACGACCGCCACGCCCGCGAGCATCGCGACCCATCCGGCCGTCGGCACGTCTTCGAGCGCAAGCAGGAACGGCGACGCGACCAGCCACAGGCCCAGCGCCACTTCGATGCGGTCC
Source organism: uncultured Limnobacter sp. (assembly GCA_964481165.1). GTDB lineage: Bacteria > Pseudomonadota > Gammaproteobacteria > Burkholderiales > Burkholderiaceae_E > Zeimonas. Next base: position 882 of record CAYZYC010000188.1, read on the forward strand.
TGCCAATGCGCCCTGATCATCGATGTCGTTCCCGCCGGACCGGTGCCGGCTTGCGATGGTGCACATTACCATGTCGCCGATGCCCGACTTCGCAGTCCACCCGCCACTGGAATTCGACGAAAGCGGGACGCCGGCCAGCAGCCTGTACGGCGACGTGTTTCGCAGTCGCCACGGCGCGGTCGGCGAGGCGCGCGAGGTCTTCGTCGAGGGCTGCGAACTGCCCGCGCGCTGGCTCGCCCCGGGTTCGTCGCCCGACGTACACCGGCAACCCTTCTGCGTGCTCGAGCTCGGTTTCGGCGCCGGCGTGAATTTTCTCGTGACGCTCGCGGCGTGGCGCGACGCCGTGGCGAAGAGCGCCTGCAGGTTGCACTTCGTTTCGGTCGAAGCGCACCCGCTGTCGATCGACGATCTGCACGCAGCGCACGACGCGTTCGGCGTCGACGGCGCCGATGCCCGCAGGCTGCGCGCACGCTGGCCCCGCGCCCTGCCCGGACTGCACGTCATTCGCTTCGACGATGCCGAAGTCACGCTGACCCTGTGTTTCGGGCCGGCCGAGACCATGGTGCGCCGCCTGCGCCTGGCTGCCGACGCGTTCTTTCTCGACGGCTTCGCTCCTTCGCGGAATCCGGCGATGTGGGAGCCGCACCTGATGCGCGCGCTCGCGCGCCTCGCGCGCCCCGGCGCGACGCTGGCAACCTGGACGGCCGCGGCATCGGTGCGCGAGGCGCTGTCGGCAGCGGGGTTCGCCGTCGAACGCGTCGCCGGTCACGGCGGAAAACGGCATCGACTTCGCGCGCGATACGCGCCGCGCTGGCGCACTTTCGAAGCGCCGCCAGCGCCGCCGCAAAGGCCCGAACGCTCCGCGATCGTCGTCGGAGCGGGACTGGCCGGCGCGGCTGCGGCGGCCGGGTTCGCGCGCAACGGGTGGCGGGTCACGGTGCTCGAGGCGGGAGCGACGCCGTGCAGCGGCGGCTCGGCGCAACCGCTGTGCGTCGATCACCCGCACCTCTCGCCCGACGACAACGTGCTCGCCCGGCTCACGCGTGCCGCGCTGAACCTGCGCGGCCGCACCGGCGCGCGCGGCGACGCACCGATCGGCAAGCTCGTCGTCGATGCGGACGACGAAGACGCCGCGCACGGAACCGTGATGCTCGGGAGATTGGGCTTTCCCGAGGCCTTCGTGCGGCGCCTCGACGCCGACGCCGCCAGCGACGTGGCGGGCATCCGGCTCCCACGCGGCGGGCTGTGGCTGCCCGACTGCGAAGCGCGCGATCCGCGCGCGACGATCGACGCCTGGCTCGCGGCCGGCACCGTGCAACTGCGTACGGCCTGCCCCGTGCACAGCTTGTGCCACGAGGACGGAGCGTGGAGCGCGTTCGATGCGCAGGGACGGGCGCTGGCACGTGCTTCGGTCGCCGTGCTCGCCAACGCCGGCGATGCCGTGCGCCTCGGCGCGATGCGATCGTTCCCGATCCGTGCGATGCGCGGCCAGAGCACCTGGCTGCCCCGCGAGTGCATCGGCCCGCTGCGCACCGCGCTGGGCGGCGATGCGTGGGCCGTTCCGGCCGGCGAGCGCATTCTCGTGGGCGCCACCTTCGATGCCGACGCGCGCATGCTGCTGTCGCGCGAATCCGACCTGGGCAACCTGCGCCGCCTCGCGCGCGTGATCGACGGTGACGCCGAGGCGTGGCTCGCGCACGCGCGCTTCGCCTCGCTCGGCCTGCGCGTCGCTACGACCGACCGCCTGCCCGCGATCGGTGCGATCGCCGACGAGGCCGCGATCGAACGCGACGCCGAGGCGCTGCTGCGCAACGCAAAGATCCCGCTGCCTCGTCGCGACGGCCTGTACGGCGCGTTCGCCTTCGGTTCGCGCGGACTGCTGTGGGCCTGGCTCGCTGCGACGCTGCTGCCGGCGATGGCCGAAGGTGCGCCGTTGCCGCTCGAAGTCGATCTGCTGGGTTCGATCGATCCGGCCCGTTTCGTGCGGCGCAGGCTGCGCGCCGGCGTTCGAGCCGCCCCGTGAGGGTGGAAACGAACGCACGCTACACTGACATACTGTCTATTTGCACGGACTCATAAGGCGCCGTGATGAAAGACCTGCCGGCAACCCTGCTGCGGGCGCTGCTCGCCGTAGTCGACACGCGCAGCTTCTCGAGGGCCGCGAAGGAACTCGGGGCCACGCAACCCGCGATCAGCCTGCAGATCAGGCGCCTGGAAGCACTGATCGGAACGACGCTGCTCGAGCGCACGACGCGATCGGTCGAGCCGACCGAGGCGGCGTTGCGGCTGCTGCCGATCGCGCGCGAACTGCTGCGCCTGCAGGCGATCGCGCTGACCCGGCTCGACGCGCCGCCGCTGTCCGGCAGCGTGCGCCTGGGCGCCGAGGAGTCCGTCGCGCTCGGCCTGGGTCTGATCGAAACCGCCTGCGATTTCGCGCACACGTGGCCGCAGGTCGAACTGCATCTGCAGATCGAAGACGGGAAAGCACTGGTCGATCGCTTCGAAGCGGGTCGCATCGACATCCTCCTTCGACACGGCGAGGTCGCGGACGCAGCCGAGCACGTGCTCTCGCGCGACCGGCTGCTCTGGTACGGACATGCGCACCCGACGCGCGACGACGCACCCTGGCCGCTGATCGGCCTGCCGCCGGGCGAGCCTTTGCGCCGGCGTGTCGACGCGGCGCTCTCGGGCAGCGCGGCACGCCACCGCATCGTATTCGAAGCGCCGAGCATGGCGATGTGCATCGAGGCGGCGCGCCGCGGCCTGGGCATACTCGCATTGCCCGCCGACGTCGGGCGCGCCTACGCGCTCGACCGCCCTTCGGGCCGCGGACTGCCCGCATTGGGCGCGACGTCGGTATTGCTGCGACAGCGGGGCGACATCGGCGAGGCCGCCGTCGCGCTGCGCAACGCGTTGCGCCAGGCTTCGGCGACGCGCCGGGCCCGCGGCCGGACGCGCGGGCCCGATCGCTGACGCTGCCCCGACGTCCGTCGCTACTGGATGCCCTGGCTCGCCAGGTACGCCTCGTAGTCGCCGCGCCAGTCGACGATCTCGCCGCCCGCGCGTACCTCGAGCACGCGCGTCGCGATCGCGTCGACGAACTGCCGGTCGTGCGAAACGACGAAGATCGTGCCGGGGTACTTCTCGAGCGCGTACTGCAGCGACTCGATCGACTCCATGTCGAGATGGTTCGTCGGTTCGTCGAGCATCAGCACGTTGTGCCGGCCGAGCATCAGGCGCCCGAAGCTCATCC
>CAYZYC010000189.1:0-4128 GCA_964481165.1 uncultured Limnobacter sp.
CCCACCGTCACGGCCAGCGCAACTGCGCAGGCCGCAACCCCTCGACGACGCGCGCAAGTCGCAGAACGCCGACGTCGTCGAAGCGCTGGCCGATCAGCTGGATCCCGATCGGCAATCCGTCGTCGCTGAAGCTCCAGTGGATCGAAGCGGCCGGCTGCTCGCTCATGTTCCAGGCGACGGTGAATGCGATGTGCGGCAGCGCGTCGTGCGGGTCGTTCCCCGGCGCAGGCGATTCGGCGTCGTACGCAAGGATCGGCGAAACAGGAGACAGCACGTAGTCGTATGGCGCGCTCGCGCGCACGGCCGCCTCGCGCATCGCGACGATCTGCGTGTACGCGTCCATCACGTCGCTGCCGCTGAACGAAGCCGCGCGCCAGCTGCACCATTCGACGACGAACGGCAGGACGCGCGCGCGCACTTCGTCGGGCATTGCACGCACGTCGTTGTACGAGCGCGCCTCGAAGAAGCGCTGGATTCCATCGAACATCCGCGCGTCGAGAAACGAGGGCATCGTCTCGACGATCACGCCCGCCGATTCGAGCGCACGCGCGGCGGCGGTGCACGCGTCGCGCACCCGCGGATCGACGGCGAGCCCGACTCCCATGTGGGTCAGCAGGCCGACGCGCAATCCGCGCACGTCGAGTCCTTCGAGCGACGCCGCGTAATCGACCGCCTGCGGCGGAAGGCTCATGAAGTCGCGCGCGTCGGGCTTCGAGAGCACCTCGAGCAGCATCGCGGCGTCGCGCACCGTGCGCGTGATCGGTCCGGCGGCGCGGCCCATGTACGGCGGGTCGATCGGCACGCGCCCCAGGCTCGGCTTCAGGCCGAACAGCCCGCAATGCGTGGCCGGCAATCGCACCGATCCGCCGATGTCGGTGCCGACGTGCAACGGGCCGTATCCGGCCACCGCCGCCGCGGCGGCTCCCGACGACGATCCCGACGGATTGCGATCGAGGCGCCAGGGGTTGCGCGTGATGCCGTGGATCGACGAGATGCCCGACGAGAGCATTCCGAAGTCGGGCATCGTCGTCTTGCCCAGGACGACGCATCCGGCTTCGCGCACGCGCGCGCACGGCGGCGCATCGGCGGTCTTCGGCGACAGGTCGCCCGCGGCGGTGCCCAGCGGCGCCGGGTCGCCCTTCGTATAGAGGTTTTCCTTCAGCGTGACCGGAACGCCGTCGATCGGCGACAACGGACGGCCTGCGCGCCAGCGTTCGGCGGATTCGCGCGCCGTCGCCAGCGCCGATTCGCGGTGCACCAGGTACATCGCGTTGATCCGCGGCTCCCAGGCGTCGATGCGCGCGAGCAACGCCTCGACGACCTCGACCGGCGACAGGCTCGCGCGCGCATAGGCGTCGGCAAGCTCGGCCGCGCCGAGCTCGTGGATCGCAGTCATCGCGGCAGTTCGCTCGCCCCCATCAGGTACTCGTCGACCGCGCGCGCACACTGCCGTCCTTCGCGAATCGCCCAGACGACGAGCGACTGTCCGCGCCGCATGTCGCCGGCGGCGAACACGCGGTCGACGCTGGTGCGATAGCAGCCTTCGCCGTCGGTCGTCGCCCTGGCGTTGCCGCGTGCGTCGCGTTCGACGCCGAAGGATTCGAGCACCGAGGCGACCGGAGAGACGAATCCCATCGCGAGCAGCACGAGGTCGGCCGGCATCTCGAATTCGGTTCCCGGGATCTCGCGCATGCGCATCTGCCCGGTCGTTTCGTCCTTCGCCCAATCGACGCGTGCGGCAACGAGCGCGCGAACGCGCCCCTGCGCATCGCCGGCGAACGATTTCGTCGTGATCGCCCAGTCGCGCTCGCAGCCTTCCTCGTGCGACGACGAAGTGCGCAGCTTGTACGGCCAGTACGGCCAGGTCAGCGCCTTGTTCTCGTGCACCGGCGGCTGCGGCATCAGCTCGAACTGCGTGACCGAGATCGCACCCTGGCGGTTGCTCGTGCCCACGCAGTCGGAACCGGTGTCGCCGCCGCCGATCACGATGACCTTCCTGCCGCCGGCGAGAATCCGGCCCTCGAGCGCCTCGCCCGCGACGACGCGATTCTGCTGCGGCAGGAACTCCATCGCGAAATGCACGCCGTCGAGCTCGCGCCCCGGCACCGGAAGGTCGCGCGGCACTTCGGCGCCTCCGGTCAGTGCGACCGCGTCGAACTCGGCGAGCAGCCGATCGGGGTGCAGCGTCTCCTGCGCCTGGTTCATCACGGACCCGAGGCCGTCGTCGCGCCCGACCAGCACGCCGGTGCGGAAACGCACGCCCTCGGCGCGCATCTGCTCGATGCGGCGGTCGATGTGGCGCTTCTCGAGCTTGAAATCGGGAATCCCGTAGCGCAGCAGCCCGCCGATCCGGTCGTTCTTCTCGAACACCGTGACGTCGTGACCGGCACGCGCGAGTTGCTGCGCACAGGCGAGTCCGGCCGGTCCCGAGCCGACGACGGCCACGGTGCGCCCGGTACGGCGCGACGCGGGTTGCGGCACGACCCAGCCCATTTCCCAGCCCTTGTCGATGATCGCGTGCTCGATCGACTTGATTCCCACCGGCGTGTCGTTGATGTTCAGCGTGCACGCCGCTTCGCACGGCGCGGGGCAGATCCGGCCGGTGAACTCGGGGAAGTTGTTCGTCGAGTGCAGCTTGTCGAGCGCACGCTTCCAGTCGCCGCGGTAAACGAGGTCGTTGAAGTCGGGAATGATGTTGTTGACCGGGCAGCCGGTCTGGCAGAACGGTATGCCGCAGTCCATGCAGCGCGCACCCTGGATCGACGCCTTGTCGTCGGGCAGGCGGGCGAGGAACTCGCGGTAGTGGCGAACGCGCAGGCTCGCCTCTTCGGCCGCCTCGTGCAGCCGCTGGTACTCGAGGAATCCGGTGATCTTTCCCATCTGGTGTCCTGGACCGCTGTTGCGAAGCGGCGGCTACGCCGCCGTCTTCTGTTGCCGTGCCGGGTCGGCCTGTTCCGGAACCATCGCGCCGAGCGCACGCCGGTACTCGTGCGGAAACACCTTCACGAAGTTCGCGCGCTCGCGATTCCAGTGGTCGAGGATCGCTCGCGCCTTCTCGCTCCCGGTGAACTGGAAGTGCTTCTCGACGAGGCTCTTCAGGATGATCTCGTCGCACTCGCCGCCGTGCCACGTCGCGGGGTCGCTCGCGTCGAGCTGTGCCGCGGTCGCCACGACCCGGTCGAGGCCGACCATCGCCAGATTGCAGCGCGACTCGAAGCTGCCGTCGGGATCGTGCACGTAGGCGACGCCACCCGACATGCCGGCGGCGAAGTTGCGGCCGGTGCCGCCGAGCACGACCACGGTGCCGCCGGTCATGTACTCGCAACCGTGGTCGCCGGTTCCCTCGACGACGGCCGACGCACCCGAGTTGCGCACGCAGAAACGCTCGCCGGCCACGCCCGAAAAGAACGCTTCGCCTTCGATCGCCCCGTACATCACGGTGTTGCCGACGATGATGTTCTCGTCGGCGGCGCCGCGGAAGTCGTTGGTCGGCCGCACGACGATGCGTCCGCCCGAGAGCCCCTTGCCGACGTAGTCGTTGGCCTCGCCGACGAGGTCGAGCGTGATTCCGCGCGCGAGGAACGCGCCCAGGCTCTGGCCCGCCGTTCCGTTCAGCTGCACGTGGATCGTGTCGTCGGGCAGGCCGTCGTGCCCGTGGCGGCGTGCGAGCTCGCCCGAGAGCATCGTGCCGACGGTGCGGTTCACGTTGCGGATCGGCAGGATGAACGAAACCTTCTCGCCGCGTTCGAAGGCCGGGCGCGCGAGCTCGATCAGCTTGTGGTCGAGCGCGCGATCGAGGCCGTGGTCCTGCGATTCGACGCAGTGGCGCGGGGCGTCGGCGGCAACCTGCGGCAGCTGGAAGATCTTCGAGAAGTCGAGGCCGCGCGCCTTCCAGTGTTCGATCCCGCGGCGCGTGTCGAGCAGGTCGGCACGGCCGATCAGCTCGTCGAAACGGCGGATTCCCAGCTGCGCCATCAGCTCGCGCACTTCCTCGGCGACGAAGAAGAAGAAGTTGACGACGTGCTCGGGCTTGCCGCTGAACTTGCGCCGCAGCACCGGGTCCTGCGTGGCCACTCCGACCGGGCAGGTGTTCAGGTGGCACTTGCGCATCATGATGCAGCCCTCGAC
>CAYZYC010000190.1:0-2500 GCA_964481165.1 uncultured Limnobacter sp.
AAGGCGCGAACATGCCGAGCACGCTCGAGGCGGTCGACGTCTTCCACAAGGCGGGTGTGTTGTACGCCCCCGGCAAGGCGAGCAACGCAGGCGGCGTCGCGACGTCGGGCCTCGAGATGGCGCAGAACGCGCAACGGCTCGGCTGGACGCACGGCGAAGTCGACGAACGGCTGCACGCGATCATGAAGGCGATCCACGAGAGCTGCGTGCGCCATGGCCGGCGCGACGACGGCACGGTAAACTACGTCGACGGGGCGAACATTTCCGGATTCGTCAAGGTCGCCGACGCAATGATCGAGCAGGGCGTGGTTTGAGCCGCGCCGGTCCTTGACCGAGCTCGCCCTGCAGCAAGCAGGATCTTCGAATGTCCAGGAACCCACACACCGCTTCGTCGGCCGGCCCGCCGTGGTGGCTGCTGCTGCTCGCCGCAGCAGGAATCGCCGCGGGCATCTATCTGTGGCAGACCGAGCCGGTGCCGCGCCTGCCGGCGATCGCCACGGCGCCTCCGACGACCGCGCCGGCAGACGGCCCGGCCGACCCGGTCGTCGAGGCCGAAGCCGGAGCCGGAGCCGGGCCCGACGCCGCCAAGGCCGATCCGAAGTATCCGGTCCCCGAGACAGCCGAAGCGACTGCCGACGCCGCGGCGATGCCCGCGGTCGAGCAGAGCGATCAGCCGATCCTCGACGCGCTGCTCGGCCTCGCGTCGCGCGAGGCGCTCGGGCAGTTCTTCAACCTGCAGGATTACGCGCGCCGTTTCGTCGTCACCGTCGATCACCTGCCGCGGCAGCAGGTACCCGCGCAGTGGAACGCAGCTCGTCCGGTACCCGGCACGCTCGCCGTCGCGCGCAACGGCGAACGCATCACGCTCGAGCCGGAGAATTTCCGCCGGTACGACGCGTTCGTGAGCTTCGTCGAATCGATCGATCCGAAGACCGCGGCCAAGGTGTACCTGCGCTTCTATCCGCTGCTGCAGCAGCAGTACCAGGAACTCGGCTTCCCGCAGGGGCACCTGAACGACCGCGTGATCGCCGCGATCGACGACATGCTCACGGCCCCCGAGGTCAGCGGTCCGATCCGCCTCGTGCAACCGAAGGTCCAGTATCGTTTCGAAGACCCGTTGCTCGAATCGCTGTCGGCCGGGCGCAAGCTGATGATCCGCGTGGGCCCCGAGAACGCGGCGCGGCTCAAGCAGGTGCTGCGCGCGGTGCGCGGCGAACTCGTTCGCTGACGCCGACGCTCTATACTCGTTCGAAACACGTACACACCGGCCGGAGAGGTGTCATGAGCTACACGCTGCCCGAGTTCCTCGCGCACGCCATCGAACTCGAGAACGAAGCCGCCGAGCGATACCTCGAGCTGGCCGACATGATGGAAGCGCACGACAACCGGGAGGTCGCCGCGCTGTTCCGCGACATGGTCCACTTTTCGCAACTGCACCGCGACGACATCCGCCGGCGCGCGAGCGGCGTCGAGCTGCCGAAGCTGAAGTCGTGGGAATACCGCTGGAGCACTCCACCCGAAGTCGGTGGCGAAGAAGGGTTCGACTACATGATCGAGCCGTACAACGCGCTGCGGTATGCGCGCGAGAACGAAGTCCGCGCGATGGAGTACTACAGCTCCGTGGGGCAGGAGTCGAGCGATCCGGAAGTGCGCCGGCTCGCCGCCGAATTCGCGAGCGAGGAAGCCGAACACGTCGACGCGCTCGACGACTGGCTCGCGCACACGACGCGTCCGTCGGCGAGCTGGGATTCGGATCCCGAAGTGCCGCGGCTGGCCTGAAGGGGCACCAGCCCCCTCAGGCGACTCGCTGCTTCCCGGTGTCGCTGCGCTGGCTCGCGGCCGAATGCGCGCCGGGAGCCGGCACGATCGCGATCGTGCCGTCGGTCTCCAGGATCGCCCACTGCACCTGGTCGAGCGTGACGAGTCCGGCCTTGTGCATCTCGCTGAAGACCTCGTCCGGGCTGACCCGGGCGCTGTTCAGTGCCTCTTCGCGCAGCTTTCCGGCATGCACGAGCACGGTCGGGTCGCCGGAGATCGCGCTCTCGAACGACTGGAAGCGATGCGACAGCAACGACGTGGCGAACACGAGCACGAGCAGCGTCGCGACACCGACGAGCGCGTTGCCGAGCGAGGAGTCGCCGGCGGTGAGCGACTGCGACACGATCTCCGGAATCATCAGCAGCGTCACGAGCTCGATCGGCGACAACTGGCCGAGTTCGCGCTTGCCGAGCACGCGCAGTCCCACCAGGACGAACAGGTAGACCGCAGCCACGGTCGGAACGGTCTGCATCGTTCCGAGCACGCCGTTCAGCGCGAGCGCCGGCAACAGCGCCAGCAATGCGATCCCGGCGATCTGCGCCGGAATCATCCGGATCCTGCGCACGAACGTCGGAGGTTGCGGAGCCTGGGGAGCGGCGTCGGAGTCCGGCACGATCCGGTTCGGCCAAACGGGATGCAACGCTGCGCAATCGGCGAGCCCGAGAGGCAACCCGCTACACTG
>CAYZYC010000190.1:2600-4060 GCA_964481165.1 uncultured Limnobacter sp.
GACGGGCCTGCGTAGCGGAACCACGGCGCCGGCCATGCCGATGGCATCCCGCTTGCTCCGCAAGCGCGCAACGGAGGCGCCCATGACTGCGAAGACGTTCGATGCCCTGGTCGTTGGCGCAGGGCAGGCCGGCCCGCCTCTGGCAGCGCGCCTCGCAGGCGCCGGCATGAAAGTCGCCATGATCGAGAAGGGCCACTTCGGCGGGACCTGCGTAAACGACGGGTGCACGCCGACGAAGGCGATGATCGCGAGCGCCCACGTTGCACGAATGGTCGGTCGCGCGGGCGAATACGGCGTCATCGTCGACGGTGCCGCGCGTGTCGACATGGCGAGCGTCAAGGCGCGCAAGGACGCGATCGTCGCCAAGTCCCGCGCGAGCATCGAGAAGTGGATGAAGGATCTGGAGGGTGCCCGCGTCTATCGAGGCCATGCCCGCTTCACCGGGCCGCGGACGGTCCAGGTGAATGCGGACCAGCTCACCGCGGACCGCATCTTCCTCGACGTCGGCGGGCGGCCTCGCATTCCGGAGATGCCCGGGATCGACACCGTGCCGTTCCTGACCAACGTCACGATGATGGCGCTCGACTTCGTCCCCGAGCGTCTGGTCGTCGTCGGCGGGAGTTACGTGGGGCTCGAGTTCGCGCAGATGATGCGTCGGCTCGGAAGCGAGGTCACCGTGGTGGAGATGGGCCCACGTGTCGTGGGACGCGAAGACGAGGACGTGTCGGAGGCGATCCGGGAAGTGCTGCACAGCGAAGGCGTCCGGATGCGCCTTTCGGCGACGTGTATCGACTTGCGCCGGGAGGCCGACGGCGTCTCCGTGGGCGTGCGTTGCGAGGAAGGCGAACCGCGTGAACACGGATCGCACCTGCTGCTTGCGATCGGCCGCGTCCCCAATACCGACGACCTCGGCCTCGACGCGGCCGGTGTCGAGAGGGACGAGAAAGGCTACGTCGTCGTCGACGAGGAACTGCGCACGTCGAATCCGAACGTGTGGGCGCTCGGCGACTGCAACGGCAAGGGCGCTTTCACGCACACCGCGTACAACGACTACGAAATCGTCGCCGACAACCTGCTCTCCGGCGCCCGACGCCGGCACACCGATCGCGTCCCCGTCTACGCGCTGTACACCGATCCGCCGCTGGGGCGCGTGGGCATGAACGAAGCGCAGATCCGGTCGGCAAGGCTCGAAGCGGTGACGGGAAGGATGCCGATGACGCGCGTTGCGCGCGCGGTAGAGAAGGGCGAGACGCAGGGTCTGCTGAAGATCCACGTCGAACGCGGATCGCGGCGAATCCTCGGAGCGTCGTTGCTCGGCACCGAAGCCGACGAGGTCGTGCACTCGCTGATCGATGCCGTGTACGCGAAGATCCCGTATGCCGAGTTCCAGCGGCACGTGCGGATTCATCCCAACGCCAGCGAGTTGCTGCCTACGGTGCTCGAGAATCTGGTGGCGGTCT
>CAYZYC010000191.1:0-4048 GCA_964481165.1 uncultured Limnobacter sp.
TCCGAGCACTGCCGGCACAAGATCTTCAACGCCACCTGGACGCTCGACGGAAACGACCGGGACGAAACGCTGTTCGGCATGATCCGCAGCACGCACGCCGCGCACCCGCAGGGCACGGTGGTCGCGTATGCCGACAACGCCGCGATCCTCGAGGGCGGGCCGGCGCGGCGTTTCCATCCGGCGGCCGTGGCCAACGGAAAATACGTCGCAGCGGATCGGCTGACGCACAGCCTGCTCAAGGTCGAGACGCACAACCACCCGACGGCGATTTCGCCGTTCCCGGGCGCCGCTACCGGCGCCGGCGGCGAGATTCGCGACGAAGGAGCGACCGGCCGCGCTGCGAAACCGAAATTCGGGCTGACCGGCTTCACGGTATCGAACCTGCGCATCGAGAATTTCGTGCAGCCGTGGGAGAACGCACGCGACGTCACGCTTGCGGTCGACGCCACGCGCGACGGATCGGATGCCACCGTCTACGGCGTCCCCGAGCGCATCGCGACGCCGCTGCAGATCATGATCGAAGGACCGATCGGCGGCGCGTCGTTCAACAACGAATTCGGCCGCCCGAACCTGCTCGGCTATTTCCGCAGCTACGAGCAGAACGTCGCCGGCTCGGTGCGCGGCTATCACAAGCCGATCATGATTGCCGGCGGCGTCGGCAGCGTCGACGCAGCGCACACGGCGAAGCACGACCTCCCTCCGGGCAGCCTGCTGATCCAGCTCGGCGGGCCCGGCATGCGCATCGGGCTCGGCGGCGGCGCCGCATCGAGCATGGGTTCCGGCGCCAATACCGCCGAGCTCGATTTCGACTCGGTGCAACGCGGCAATCCCGAGATGCAGCGGCGCGCGCAGGAAGTGCTCGATCGCTGCTGGGGAATGCTCGAGGACAACCCGATCCTTTCGGTGCACGACGTCGGTGCCGGCGGTCTTTCGAACGCGTTTCCCGAACTCGTGTACGGGGCAGGGCGCGGCGCACGCTTCGACCTGCGCAAGGTGCCGCTCGAGGCGACGGGGCTGTCGCCTGCGGAAATCTGGTCGAACGAATCGCAGGAGCGCTACGTGCTCGCGATCGCGCCCGAGTCGCTGGAGCGGTTCGATTCGTTGTGCCGCCGCGAACGCTGTCCGTACGCGGTCGTCGGCACCGTCTCGGACGACATGCAGCTCGTCGTCGAAGCGCAGGCCACGGGAGCGGACAGCGAAGCCGGTGGCCGATCGGCTGGCGCGCCGGCCGGCGACCGGCACGGCGACCCGGGCGACGGCACCGTGAAGGCCGTCGACATGCCGATCGACGTCCTTCTGGGCAAACCGCCGCGGATGCATCGCCAGGCGCGCCGCCGCGCGCGCGATCTCCCGCCGCTCGACCTCGTCGGCATCGACCTGCAGGAGATCGCCGAGCGCGTGCTGCGCCTGCCGGCGGTCGCGAGCAAGGCGTTCCTGATCACGATCGGCGATCGCAGCGTCGGCGGGCTGTGCTCGCGCGACCCGCTGGTCGGCCCGTGGCAGGTTCCGGTGGCCGACTGCGCGGTGGGACTGGCCGACTACGTCGGTTACGCCGGCGAAGCGCTGGCAATCGGCGAGCGCACGCCGCTCGCCGTGATCGATCCGCGTGCCGCTTCGCGCATCGCGGTCGCCGAGGCGGTGACGAATCTCGCTGCGGCGCCGATCGAATCGATCGGGCGCATCAAGCTGTCGGCGAACTGGATGGCGGCGTGCGGCGACCCGGCCGAGGACGCCGACCTGTTCGACGCCGTGCAGGCGTGTGCGGCGTTGTGCCGCGAGCTCGGGCTTTCGATACCGGTGGGCAAGGACTCCCTGTCGATGCGTACCGTATGGGACGCTTCGGACGCGCCGGGCCGAAGCGAACGAAGCGTCACCGCACCGACGTCGCTCGTGGTCACCGGTTTCGCACCGATCGACGACGCACGGCGCGTGCTGACGCCGCAACTCGCACGCGATGTCGACTCGGTGCTCGTCGCGATCGATCTCGGGCAGGGCCGGCATCGGCTCGGTGCGTCGGCGCTGGCGCAGACGATCGGCCAGGTCGGCAACGAAGTGCCCGATCTGGACGACCCGGCGATGCTCGCGCGCTTTTTCGCGGCGATCCAGCAGCTGAACGCCGAGGGGCGCCTGCTCGCATATCACGATCGCTCCGACGGGGGGCTGTTCGCTACCGTCTGCGAGATGGCTTTCGCGGGGCGCTGCGGCGTCGCGGTCAACATCGATCTGCTGACGATCGATGCGCGCAGCGAAGACTGGGGCGACTACAAGATCCGCCCGGAGCAGGTGGCGGTGCAGCGCGACGAGATCACGCTGAAGGCGCTGTTCGCCGAGGAACCGGGCGCCGTGGTGCAGGTGCGGGCGACCGATCGCGATGCCGTGCTCGGCGTGCTGCGCGAACACGGCCTGTCGAAGTGCACGCACGTGATCGGCAAGCCGCAGCCGAAGGACACGATCGAGTTCTATCGCGACGGGCGCTGCATCTACACGCAGCCGCGCAGCCGATTGCAGCAGACCTGGAGCGAGACGAGCGCGCGCATCGCGTCGCTGCGCGACAACCCCGAGTGCGTCGCCGAGGAGTTCGAGCGCATCGAGCGCGACGACGACCCGGGACTTCACGTGGCGTTGCGCTTCGATCCGGCCGACGACGTCGCCGCCCCGTTCATCGCCGCCGGCGCGCGTCCGCGCATCGCGATCCTGCGCGAACAGGGCGTGAACAGCCAGACCGAGATCGCGGCGGCCTTCGACCGCGCCGGCTTCGATTCGTTCGACGTCCACATGACCGACCTGTTCGAAGGCCGCCACCGGCTCGCCGACTTCCGCGGGCTCGTCGCCTGCGGCGGCTTCTCCTTCGGCGACGTGCTCGGCGCCGGCAGCGGGTGGGCGAAGTCGATCCTGTTCAATGCCGCGATGGCCGAGCAGTTCACGGCGTTCTTCCACCGGCCCGACACGTTCACGCTCGGCGTGTGCAACGGCTGCCAGATGCTCTCGCAGCTGAAGGCGATCATTCCCGGTGCCGCCGCCTGGCCGCGCTTCGTTCGCAACCGGTCCGAGCAGTACGAAGCGCGTTTCTCGATGGTCGAGGTGCTCGAGTCGCCGTCGGTGCTGTTCGCCGGCATGGCCGGCAGCCGCATGCCGATCGCCGTCGCGCACGGCGAAGGCCGCGCGCGGTTCGCCTCCGAAGCGCAGCGCGACCGCGCGGTTGCGTCGCTGCGCTTCGTCGAGAACGATGGCACGCCCGCCGAACGCTATCCGGCGAACCCCGGCGGCTCGCCCGGCGGGCTCACCGGCTTCACCAGCGACGACGGCCGCGCGACGATCCTGATGCCGCATCCCGAGCGCGTATTCCGTTCGATCCAGATGAGCTGGCGCGATCCGTCGCTCGGCGAGGATTCGCCGTGGATGCGCCTGTTCCGCAATGCCCGCGCCTGGGTGGGCTGAGAAGACTGCCGCATGCTGTCCGCAATCAACGTCACGATGCAGTTCGGGGCGAAGCCCCTGTTCGAGAACATCACCGTCAAGTTCGGCGAGGGCAACCGCTACGGACTGATCGGCGCCAACGGGTCGGGAAAATCGACGCTGATGCGCATTCTCGGAGGCGATCTCGAACCGACGTCCGGGCAGGTCGTGCTCGATCCGAACGAGCGCCTGGGCAAGCTGCGCCAGGACCAGTTCGCCTTCGAGGACCAACGGGTGCTCGACGTCGTGATGATGGGCCACGTCGAGATGTGGCAGGCGATGAGCGAGCGCGACGCGATCTACGCGAACCACGACGCGAGCGAAGACGACTACATGCACGCCGCCGAGCTGGAGGCGAAGTTCGCCGAGTACGGCGGCTATACCGCCGAGGCACGCGCCGGCGAACTGTTGCTGGGGCTGGGAATCGCGGTCGAGCAGCATGCCGGGCCGATGCGCGAGGTCGCCCCGGGATGGAAACTGCGCGTGCTGCTCGCGCAGGCGCTCTTCTCGAATCCCGACGTGCTGCTGCTCGACGAGCCGACGAACAACCTCGACATCGACACGATCCGCTGGCTCGAGTCGGTGCTGAACG
>CAYZYC010000192.1:0-4029 GCA_964481165.1 uncultured Limnobacter sp.
CCTGCGCAGCCACTGCACGACGTCGTCGACGCAGGTGAACACCACCGGAACGACGAGCAGGCTGAGGAAAGTCGACGTGATCAGTCCGCCGATGACGACGACCGCCATCGGCGAGCGGAAACTGGGATCGACGCCGAGCCCGATCGCGATCGGTGTCATTCCGGCACCCATCGCCACCGTGGTCATCACGATCGGCCGGGCGCGCTTGTGGCAGGCGTCGAGCAGCGCGTCGCCACGCGACAGCCCCCGATCGCGTCGCGCCATGATCGCGTACTCGACCAGCAGGATCGAGTTCTTCGCAGCGATTCCCATCAGCATGATCAGTCCGATCATCGACGGCATCGAGATCGCGAAGCCCGCGAGGTACAGCGCGAGGAAGGCGCCGGGAACCGACAGCACGAGCGCGACGAGGATCGTCGCCGGTTGCACGAAGTCGCGAAAGAGCAGCACGAGCACGACGTAGATGCACAGCACCCCGGTGAGCATCGCCAGCGAGAAGCTCTCCGCGAGCTCGGCCATCGCCTCCGCGTCGCCGACCGTCGTCTGGATGATCCCGGGCGGCAGCTGCCGAAGGCTCGGCAGCGCGAGCGCCTGCTTCTCGACCTCGCCGAGCGGCTGCTGGTTCAGTTCGATGCGGAAGTTGATGTTGCGCAGCCGGTCGTAGCGATCGATCTGCGCCGGCCCGCTGTCGATCGAAACCGTTGCGATGCTGCTCAGGCGCACCGGCCCGTGCGCCCCCGGGATCGCGAGATCGCGGATCAGTTCGAGGTCCTCGCGCGCGTCGCGCTGCAGTCGGACCACGACCGGCACCTGGCGTTGCGACAGGTTCAGTTTCGCCAGTCCCTGGTCGTAGTCTCCGGCGGTGGCGATGCGCAGCGTGTCGGCGATCGCTTCCGAGGTGACTCCGAGGTCGGCCGCACGCGCGAAGTCGGGGCGCACGACGACCTCGGGGCGCGTCAGGCTCGAAGTCGACGTGACGTTGCCGATGCCCGGCAAGGTGCGCAGCTCGCGGCCGACTTTCGTGGCGTGCTGCGCGAGCGTCTCGCCGTCCTCGCCGGCGAGCACGACGATGTACTTCTCGCTCGAGCCGCCGAGCCCGACCTCGATGCGTGCACCGGGAACCGCTTCGAGCGCGCGACGCAACCGGTCCTCGACTTCCTGCTTGCTGACGCCGCCCCGCTCGCTGCGCGGCGTCATGTTGATCGTCAGCGTCGCCTTGCGCACTTCCGCGGCGCCGCGCGGAATGAACGGATCGCCGCCCGCGCTGCCGCCGCCGATGGCCGTGTAGACGCGCTGCACGTGTTCATCGCGCTCGACGATCTCGCGCGCCTGCTCGGCCGCTGCCAGCGTGGTCTCGAACCGTGTGCCCGGCGCGAGTTCGAGATTCACCTGCGTCTGCGACAGGTCGTCGGGCGGCATGAATCCGGTCGGAAGCAGCGGCACGAGCAGCAGCGAGCCGAAGAAGAACGCGGCCGCCGCCAGCAGGGTCGCGACGCGATGGCGCAGGCACCACCGTGCGGCCTTCAGGTACGCGCGCATCACGGCGCCGTCGTCGTGCGGCGGCGACGGGCGCAGCACGTACGCCGACATCATCGGCGTGAGCATCCGCGCGACGACCAGCGACGCGAACACCGCCAGCGACGCGGTCCAGCCGAACTGCACGAAGAACTTGCCGGCCACGCCGCTCATGAAAGCGGTCGGCAGGAACACGGCGATCAGCGTGAAGGTCGTCGCGATCACCGCCAGCCCGATCTCGGCCGCGGCCTCCATCGCGGCCTGGTACGGAGTCTTTCCCATGCGCAGGTGGCGCATGATGTTCTCGATCTCGACGATCGCATCGTCGACCAGGATGCCGACCACCAGCGACATCGACAGCAGCGTCACGACGTTGATCGAAAAGCCGAGCAGGTACATCCCGGCGAAGGCGGGGATGATCGACAGCGGCAGCGCGGTCGCCGCGACCATCGTCGCGCGCCAGTCGCGCAGGAAGAACCAGACCACGATCACCGCGAGGATCGCTCCCTCGTAGAGCAGGCGCAGCGAACCGTCGAAGTTCTCCTGCACCGGGTCGACGAAGTTGAAGGCTTCCGCGATCTGCAGGCCGGGATGCGATGCCGAGAGCTGCGCCAGCCGTTCCCGCACGCCTTCGGCGACCTCGATCTCGCCGGCGCCGCGGCTGCGCGTGATCTCGAACCCGACGACGGGTTCGCCGTTCAGCAGCGCCGCCGAGCGACGTTCGGCGACCGTGTCGCGCACCGTCGCGACGTCGGCGAGCCGGATGCTGCGCCCGTCGCCGAGCGTGATCGACATGCGCGCGAACTCGTCGGCCGACTGCACGGTCGCGATCGTGCGCACCGACTGCTCGGCGCCGCCGATGTCGGTGCGCCCGCCGGGCGCATCCTGCTGGATCCTGCGCAACTGGCGCGAGATGTCGGCGGCGGTCGCGCCGATCGCCAGCAGGCGGGCGGGATCGACGTCGACGGCGATCTCGCGCGTGACGCCGCCGACGCGCGCGACGGCACCGACTCCCGGAACCGACAGCATGGCCTTGGCGACCGTGTTGTCGACGAACCAGGACAGCGCTTCGTCGTCCATCCGCGGAGAAGCGACCGTGTAGGTGAGGATCGGCAGGCCCGCGAGGTCCATCCGCGTGATCACCGGATCGCGCAGGTCGTCGGGCAGGTCGGTGCGGATGCGCGCAACCGCCGAACGAACGTCGTCGACCGCTTCCTGCGTCGGCTTCTCGAGGCGGAACTCGACGGTGATCGTCGCGGCGCCGTCCTGGATCTTCGTGTAGATGTGCTTGACGCCCTGCAGCGTAGCGACCGAGTTCTCGATCTTGCGCGCCACCTCGGTCTCGAGCTGCGCCGGGCTCGCACCGGGAAGCACCGCCGAGATCGTCACCGTCGGAAGATCGATGTCGGGGAAGTTCTGCACCTTCATCGCGTCGAAGGACATCAGCCCCGCGATGGTCAGCAGCACGAACAGCAGGATCGACGGCGTCGGGTTGCGGATCGACCACGACGAGACGTTCCACGTGCTCATCGTGCGGGCGCCTCGACGATGCGCACGAGATCGCCATCCACCAGGAAGCCGACGCCGCTCGCAACGAGCGTCGTTTCGCCGTCGAGCCCCGAGAGCACTTCCACCTGCGAGCCCCGGCGGCGCCCCGCCTCCACCTTCGTCTGCGCGACCCGGGAATCGTCGCCGACACGGAATACGTAGCTGAACCCGTCGCGCACGACGAGCGCCGACTGCGGCACCGTCCACGCCGTCGACGTGCCGAACTCGATCTCGCCGCGCGCGAACATGCCCGCGCGCGCACCGGCCGGCGACGGAAGGTCGACGTAGACGATGCCCAGCCGCGACTGCGGGTCGATCGTCGGCGCGACGATGCGCACCTTGCCGTCGATCGGCGTGCCGTCGGGTCCGTCGAGCCGTACCGGCTGGCCCGGACGCACGCGCGGCAGGTCGGCTCCGTTGACCTCGGCGCGCCACTCCAGCCTGCCGTCGCGGATCAGCCGGAACAACTCGGACCCCGGCTGAACGACCGCGCCCATCGTCGCGACGCGCGCCGAGATGATTCCGTCGTCGGGTGCCACGACGCGCGTGTTCCCCAGGCGCACTTCCTCGGCCTTCAGCCGCGCGCGCTGCGCCGCGACGCGCGCCTGCGCGGTCTGTTCCGCGGTCAGGTACTGCGCGATCTGCTGCGCGCTGATCGCGCCGCCGGCATCGAGCTTGCGCGCGCGCTCGGCGTTGGCCGACGCCTCGGCCGACAAGGCCTGCAGTTCCACGAGGCTCGCGCGGATCTGCGCGAGGTCGGCCTGCACCGTCTCGGCCGACAACCGGGCGAGCAGCTGGCCGCGCTCGACGCGGTCGCCGACGTTGACCAGCACGTCGGTGAGGCGCAGTCCGCTGATTTCGCTGCCGACGACGATTTCCTGCCACGGCGCGATGCTGCCGTTGGCCGTCAGCGTGACCGGCCACCGTTGCGACTGCGGCTTCGTGACCGTCACGGTGAGCGCGGGC
>CAYZYC010000193.1:0-4002 GCA_964481165.1 uncultured Limnobacter sp.
CTGCGTCACCGCGTGCAAGCAGGAGCACGAAGTGCCGTGGGGCGTGAACCGGCGCCGGGTCGTCACGCTGAACGACGGCAAGCCGGGCGAGCGCTCGATCTCGGTTGCCTGCATGCACTGTTCGGACGCGCCGTGCATGGCGGTGTGCCCGGTCGACTGTTTCTATCGCACCAGCGAAGGCGTGGTGCTGCACGACAAGGACCTGTGCATCGGCTGCGGCTACTGCTTCTACGCCTGTCCGTTCGGTGCGCCGCAGTTTCCGCAGGCCGGGGCGTTCGGGTTGCGCGGCAAGATGGACAAGTGCACGTTCTGCGCCGGCGGTCCCGAGGCGCACGGTTCGCCGGAGGAGTTCGCGAAGTACGGACGAAACCGGCTTGCCGAAGGCAAGCTGCCGGTATGCGCGGAGATGTGTTCGACGAAGGCGCTGCTGGGCGGCGATGGCGAGCAGCTTGCGAACATCTATCGCCAGCGCGTGATGGCGCGCGGCAAGGGAAGCGAGCTGTGGGGATGGGGCACGGCGTACGGGCCCGGCAACCCGGGCGCGCAGCCGCCTGCCCGACGCGGAAGCTGAGGAGCCGGGTCATGAAACTTCGCATCGCAGCAACCGGTGCAGCGCTCGCGCTGCTGACGCTCGGCCTGGCCGCATGCTCGGAGCAGCCGCAGCTGCTCGAAGGCCAGCACATGGGACAGACGGTCACGCGTGACAGGAACGCGTGGGAAGGCGACGCGCTCACCTACCAGACCTCCGCGTTCCAGCGCGGCGACAGGAAGGCGTGGGAGAGCGCGCTCGAGCAGCGGGTGCAGGGGCAGAACGAGTACATCCGCATCGGAGACTGACGATGAAAACGCCGATGCGACTGTTCGCGCTGCTGCTCGGTGTCTGGTGCATGGCTGCGTTCGCGCAGCAGCAGGACGAGGTGCCGCCCGAGACCGGGGCGAAGGTCCTAGAGGAGACGCGCGACAACCAGGCCGCGCGCCAGCAGGTGCAGCCGCTGAACAACGCGCCGATCTGGCGGCAGGTGAATTCGGCACAGGCGTTCTCGACGCAACTGCCGAACTTCGAAGGCGGCGTGCTGATCGAACCGCGCGGCGAGCAGTGGAGGCTGCTGCGCAATGGCCCGGTGACGGTGAACGGCGGCTGGTTCCTGGTCGCGATACTGCTGCTCGTCGCGTTGTTCTACGTGTACCGGGGCCCGATCCGGCTGTCGGAGCCGCCTACCGGCCGGGTGATCGAGCGGTTCACGTTCGTCGAGAGGGTGTCGCACTGGCTCAATGCAGCGTGTTTCGTGCTGCTGGCGCTCACCGGCATCCTGATGCTGTTCGGCAAGCACATCCTGTTGCCGATCAGCGGGTACACGCTGTTCTCGTGGCTCGCGGTCGCGTCGAAGACGATACACAACTTCGTCGGTCCGCTGTTCGCCGTGACCACGATCGTGATGATCGCGGTGTACGTGCGCGACAACTTCCCGCGCCGCGGCGACCTCGGCTGGCTGGCGAGGGCGGGCGGCATGCTGCAGCGGAAAAACCCGCACGTACCCAGCGGGCGATTCAACGCGGGCGAGAAGCTGTTCTTCTGGTTCGGCGTCGTGTTTCTCGGCGTGATCGTCTCTGTGACCGGTTTCGTTCTCGACTTTCCGAACTTCGGGCAGACGCGCGCGTGGATGCAGAGCGCATGGCTGGTCCACGTCGGCGCCGCGTTGGTGTTCACGGCACTGGTGATCGGCCACGCGTATCTCGGCACGATCGGCATGCAGGGTGCGCTCCAATCGATGCGCTCGGGATACGTCGACGAGACCTGGGCGAAGGAGCACCATCGCTACTGGTACGAAGACATCCGTTCGGGCAAGGTGCCCGCACAGCGCTCCGCCGAAGCCACCGGCGCCGCGCTGCCCGGACAACTCGACCGCGGCTGAAAACGACGCGGGCGGCCCTGGAGCCGCCCGTGTCTTCGCCTGCCGGTTCGCGGGACTTCCGGCCCCCGGCCTTCCGACCCGTTCCCGAGCGCCCGTTCCCGAGCGCCTGTTCCTTAGCCGTTCCTTCCGGCGTCAGCCCGGTTCGCCGGGACGCGTCTCGACCTGTTGCAGCCCCTCCGCCGGGGGCGCCGTGCGCCGACGACGGACACGCGGCGCGCGCGGTTGCGGGACCTCGACGGGCTCGTCGGCCGAAGCCGCGCCCGGGGTCGTTTCGATCCACTGCAGCCCCGCAGATTCGACAATCGAATCGAGCCGCACCCTGGGCAAGGGCTCCGGAGTGATCGCAACGGCCGCTTCCGGTGCGGCCGGCGCATCCGCGGTCGACGCTTCCGCGGTCGGCGCTTCCGCGGGCGCCGCTTTCCCGGTGCCCATCTCCCCGGTGGCCACATCTCCGATGGCCACATCCGCGGTCGGCAGATCTGCATCCGCCGCCGGCTCGTCGGCCGCCGATGCCTGCGGAGCTTCCTCCGCTGCCCGTGCCGGTGCCTTCGCGGCCGGGGCGTCTTCGGCGACCGGCAGCATCGGTGCAGCAGCGGCTGCCCGGACGGCAACGGGTGTCTCGGGTTCCGCGGATTCGGCGCGCGAGTCCGTGACGTTCCCGGTGGCGGCGACGTCTTCGTCGGGGCGCCTGCGAAGGCTTTCCGGCACGATGCGCGGAGCCTGCGCGGGGCGCGGCGATGCCGATGGCGATGCCGACGCCTCGCTACCCGACGCCGCTACCGAGCGGGGAGCGGAGACGGGCGCAGGTGCCACTGCCGCAACCGGCTCGTCCGCTGCGTCGACCGTCGATCGGTCGCGGTCTGCGACCGATGCGGTCGAATCGTCCTCGCCTGTCCGCACGATCGGCTCGGCGTCCGAGGCATCGCTCGTTGCGCGGGTTTCCCCGGCTTCCCGTTGACCGCTTCCGCCGCGACGCCCGCGGCGGCGGCGGCCGCGTCCACGCCGCGCTTCGTCGCCGTTCGCTTCGGGCTCGTGCGAAGCATCGTCGGATCCCGCGGCGCTTTCGCTCGCGGCGAGTTCCCTGCCGCTCGCAGTTCCAGCCGTGACGCCCGCGGGTTCGGTGCTCGCCTCCGGCAGTTCCGTGCTGCCGGCTGCCGCAGCGCTTGCCGCAATGCCGGCGAGTTCCGCATCGGCGTCGCGTTCGCGTTCGCGTGCCGAGCCGGCGGCCGGTGATGTGCCGGCACGAGCACGATCGCGCCCGCCACGGCGTTCGCCTCGTTCGCTGCGCTCGCCGCGATCGCCGCGATCCCCCGTACGTTCGGTCCGCTCGCCGCGATCGCTCGTGCGTTCGGCACGTTCCCCACGCTCGGCACGCACGCCGCGTTCGCCACGTTCGCCGCTTCGCGATTCGTCGCGGCTGCCGTCTGCCCGCGTCTCGTGCGACGACGCGTCGCGTTCGGGGCGACGCTCGCGACGCTCTCCGTCGCGGCCGCGGCCCCGCTCGCCGCGTGCGCCGCGCGCAGTGCGCGACTCGCCGTCGTCGGTGCGCGACCCGCGTTCGGTGCGCGAGCCGCGCCCGTCGCGGTCGCCGCGGCGATCGCTGCGTGCGCCGCGCGCCGGCCGTGCGGCGCCGTTGCCCGATGCGGGCTCGGCGCCCGCGGCCGCAGCGGTACCGCCGACGACGATCGCCGTGGCTTCGTTGGCCGGCTTGCGGCGGAACCATCCGAGAATCCGTCCGAGCAGGCCGTCGTCGGTCGCGTACGCCGGTTCGAGCATCGTCGTGCGTGCGACCGGGCGCTGCGTCGCGGCCGCCGGTGCGCTCGCGGCTGCGGGAATCGGCGCCGGCGGACGCTCCGGGGTGATCCCGCGCACGACGGCTTCCTGGCGGGGCTTCGCCGCCTCGATCTTGTCTTCGAGGTACGAATTGTCCTGCGCGGGTTCGTCGGCCAGCGTGTGGCTGGCGCGGTACGTCGCGAGGCGCTCGTCGTCGTGCCGCAGCCGCTCGGCCTTGTAGTGGGGTGTCTCGAGGTGCTTGTTCGGGATCAGCACGATCTCGACCTTCAGGCGCGCCTCGAGCTTGTTCAGCTCG
>CAYZYC010000194.1:0-3982 GCA_964481165.1 uncultured Limnobacter sp.
CGATGATCTCGTGCACGTCGCCGCCCGAGCAGAAGTTGCCGCCGGCGCCGGTGAGTACCACCGTCTTGATCTCGGGAACGTAGGCGAGCTTGCGGAACAGGTCGCGCATTTCCGCATACGACTCGAAGGTCAGCGGATTCTTGCGCTCGGGCCGGTTCAGCGTCAGCGTGGCGACCTTGCCGTCGACTTCGAACTGGAAATGTTCGGCCTTGATTTCGCTGGCGGGAATCTTGTACATCGAGGTTGCTCCTGTTTCCTGGGGTTCAGCCGGCAAGGCACAGGCCACCGCTCACGCTGATGACCTGGCCCGTAATGTAATCGGATCGCGGGCTGGCGAAAAACACGACCGCGTCGGCGATCTCCGACGGCTTGGCGAAACGGCGCATCGGGATCGCCTTCTGGAAGGCTTCGCGGTGCTTCTCGGGAACGGCCTGCAGCAGCGGCGTATCGGTCGGGCCCGGGCAGACCGTATTGGCGGTGATGTTGTAGCGCGCCATCTCGCGGGCGAGCCCTTTCGTGAAGGCGATCACGCCGCCCTTCGCACCCGAGTAGACGGTTTCACCGAGGCTGCCGACGCGGCCCGCATCGCTCGATACGTTGACGACCTTGCCCGTCTTGCGTTCGACCATCTTCGGAAGGAATGCCTTCGACACGCGCACCGTGCCCATGAAGTTCAGCTCGACGACCTTCGTCATGAACTCGTCGTCGTTCTCGAGAAAGGGCTGGATCTTGCCCCAGCCGGCCACGTTCGCGACGATGTCGACGTGGTCGTGACGCGCGTAGACCGCGTCGCGAAACGCCGCGACCGACGCATTGTCGGTGACGTCGCAGCGCTGGTACTCGACGCGCAGTCCCGCCTTGCGCAGTTCCGCAGCCGCCTGCTCGCCGCGTTCGTCGGCGATGTCCGCGAGCACCACCGAGGCGCCGGCTTCGGCGAGACCCTGTGCCGTGGCCAGGCCGATGCCCGACGCAGCGCCGGTCACGATGGCAATCCTGTCGTTCAGCTTCATGGGAACTCCTGTTACGTAATCGAATGAAATCGGGTCGTGGCTCGCATGCTGCCGGGCGCGGGATCAGCGACCGCGGGAACGGGATCAGCGACCGCGGGAAAGAAAGGCGCCTACGCGGCGTCTGGTTTCGGTGTCGTTCATCAACGTGCGCGTGACCTGCACCTCGTGTTCGAAACCCGCGTTGCCGGGTTCGAGCGCGCGTGCGATGCAGTTCTTGGCGCCCGAAAGCGCGGGGCGGGGCATGCGCGACAGGCGTTCGACGAGCGCCGCGGCGCGCTCGGCGAGCTCGGCCGCCGGGACTGCCCAGTGCAGCAGGCCCAGTTCGGCGGCGGTCGCACCGTCGAGCACTTCGGCACCGAGAATCAGCCGCTTCGCGGTGGCTGCGCCGCACAGGCGGGTCAGTCGCTGCGTTCCGCCGGCGCCCGGAACGAGCCCGAGATCGACCTCGGGCAGGCCGATGCGCGCTTCAAGGGCGCCGATGCGGAAGTCGCAGGCAAGTGCAAGCTCGAATCCGCCGCCCAGGGCGTGCCCGCCGAGTTCGGCGACGCTGACCGCATCGAGATCCTCGATGCGCTGGAAAACTTCCTGCAGGCGACGGACGAACGCGATCTGGATCTCGAGCCCGTCCGGGCCCGAAAAGCCGACACGCATCTCGTCGAGGTTCGCGCCTGCGCAGAAAGCACGCCCGGTGCTGCGCAGGTGCAGCACCGAAATCGATTCGTCGCCGGCGACGAGTTCGGCGACCCGGCCGAGGGATTCGATCAGGGCGCGACTCAGCGCGTTGACCGGCGGCTGGTCCAGAGTCACCTGCAACACGCTTGCGCGGCGCTCGACGAGCAGGCCTTCCATCGCTTTTCCTGGCTGGCTACAGTTCATGAATGAATGATCATTCAGTTCAGCAAACGAGTCAATTCGCAGCCTTGAGCGAGATCAAAAGGATGACGATGAAACCATCCATCACTCGATTACCCGTAGAACCGTCAGCACGTACCAGCTGATGACCGACAGGACGCAGACGACGCCGCCGAGGATCAGCAGGGGACCGAAGCGCGTATCGCGGATCGAGTAGCCGGAAATCAAAACGACCAGGCCCGCGATGACGATCGCAACGCTCGTGTTCGTGAGCTCCGTCAAATCGATACCCGTATTTTCAAATACTTGATGTAGATACTTCTAGTGTTACTAGAACGATGCCGCGGCCGACAGGCCGAAGAAAGCGCGCATGGAAGCGCGGCTGGGGGCCGCGGAAGAGGGGCGCTCGCTCGTCTGCCCGAGGGCGGTTTCGCGCCGATCGGGCACGACTGGCTTCGAAAAACGGCGATCGACTGCGGCACGAACGTGGCAACGTGCCTTTCTGCAACCGAAAAGCAGTTTCCACCATGCGGGATTTTTGCACTGCAACGCACCACCCTTCTTTTCCATTCTCGTCGCAGTGTTGCCGTCATGCGGGATGACGAACGTAAGATGTTGAAAACGAGCAGAAAAACTTTTTTTGCAACACCTTGATCCATGCTGTTGCAACGCATCAGCATTTCGCTACTCTTAGCGCATTCCGCCGGAACGCTCGACGGGCCGTTGCCCGGCGGACCGATTCTCACACGTTATCAACTCGCGATGGTCAAGGAGTCGAACATGTCTTCACGCGAACAGGAAGCGCAGAAGCTGCAGAAGGAGTGGTCGGAGAGCCCGCGGTGGCGCGGCATCAAACGCGGATACACCGCCGACGACGTGGTCAGGCTGCGCGGTTCGCTGCAGGTCGAGCACACGCTCGCCAAGCGGGGTTCGGAGAAGCTGTGGAAGCTGCTGACCGAAGAGCCGTTCGTCAACTCGCTCGGCGCGCTCACCGGCAACCAGGCGATGCAGCAGGTCAAGGCGGGGCTGAAGGCGATCTACCTGTCTGGCTGGCAGGTGGCGGGTGATGCGAACCTCGCGGGCGAAATGTATCCCGACCAGTCGCTGTATCCGGCGAACTCGGTTCCGTCGGTCGTGCGCCGGATCAACAACACGCTCACGCGCGCCGACCAGATCCAGTGGATGGAAGGCAAGAGCCCAGGCGACGACGGCTTCGTCGATTACTTCGCGCCGATCGTCGCCGATGCCGAAGCCGGCTTCGGTGGCGTGCTGAATGCTTTCGAGCTGATGAAGTCGATGATCGACGCCGGCGCATCGGGCGTGCACTTCGAGGACCAGCTCGCGTCGGTGAAGAAGTGCGGTCACATGGGCGGCAAGGTGCTCGTGCCGACGCGCGAAGCCGTTGCCAAGCTGGTGTCCGCGCGGCTCGCCGCCGACGTCTGCGGTGTGCCGACGATCCTGCTCGCGCGCACCGACGCCGAGGCGGCCGACCTCGTCACCTCCGACGTCGACGAGAACGACCGTCCCTACCTCACCGGCGAGCGCACCGTCGAGGGCTTCTTCCGCGCGCGCAACGGGCTCGAGCAGGCGATCTCGCGCGGTCTGGCCTACGCGCCCTACGCCGATCTCATCTGGTGCGAAACCGGCACGCCCGACCTGGAGTTCGCGCGCTCCTTCGCCGATGCGATCCACAAGCAGTTCCCGGGCAAGATGCTCGCGTACAACTGCTCGCCGTCGTTCAACTGGAAGAAGAACCTCGACGAAGCGACGATCGCGAAGTTCCAGCGCGAGCTCGGCGCGATGGGCTACAAGTTCCAGTTCATCACGCTCGCCGGCTTCCACGCGCTGAACTACAGCATGTTCAACCTTGCCTACGGCTACGCGCGCAACCAGATGACCGCGTTCGTCGAGATGCAGGAAGCCGAATTCGCGGCGGCCGAGCGCGGCTTCACCGCGGTGAAGCACCAGCGCGAAGTGGGCACGGGATACTTCGACGCGGTGACCACGACCGTCGAGCGCGAGGCTTCGACGGCGGCGCTGAAGGGCTCGACCGAAGACGCGCAGTTCTTCGACGCGAAAGCGGGGACGAAGAAGGCGGCCTGATCGAGGCAGCCGGAGCG
>CAYZYC010000195.1:0-3978 GCA_964481165.1 uncultured Limnobacter sp.
CGCGCGAGCTCGAACGCGTAGCGCAATACGCGATCGACGCCGGTGCGCGTGAAGATCGACTCCTGCAGCACGAACTCGCGTTCGGTTCCCTCGAACATCTTTCCGCCGATCGACGAGTACTCGCCCTCGGTGTTCTCTCGGACGACGACGAAATCGATGTCGCCCGGCGTGCGGTTCGCCAACGGGCACGGCACGCCGGGCATCAGCCGCACCGGCCGCAGGTTGACGTACTGGTCGAATTCGCGACGGAGCAGCAGCAGCGAGCCCCACAGCGACACGTGGTCGGGAACGGTGGCGGGCCAGCCGACCGCTCCGTAGTAGATCGCGTCGTGTCCTCCGATCTGCGCCTTCCAGTCGGTGGGCATCATCGCGCCGTGGCGCGCGTAGTAGTCGCAGCTCGCGAAGTCGAAACGATCGAAGGCGAGCGCGATGCCGAAGCGCCGCGCCGCGGCTTCGAGAACGCGCAGGCCTTCGGGCACCACTTCCTTTCCGATGCCGTCGCCCGGGATGACCGCGATGCGGTGCGTGCTCATGCGCACGATGATCGCACAGCCGCGAGCGCAGGACGCGCCCGGTGCAAGCGCTCTCAACCCTGCTCGAACAGCGCCCGGAGCCCGCGCAGGTCGCGCCGCGCGATCCGCACCATCGCGCTGCGAACGAAACGCCCCGCGGCCGGCGCGAACAACGGCAATGCCGCGAGATAGACGAGAGCGCCGAAGACGATCGCCGACGCGAGCGCGACGGGGTCGGGCAGCGCGGGCGCGACCCACGCGACGAAGCCGAGCGTGCCCGCCGCCATCGCGAGCGCCGCGAACAAGGGGCCGGCGGCGGCCTCCGCCTGCCGCGAGGCCGACAGGCCGGTGAGCCTGCGGACGAACCACGCGCTCAACGGCCACATCAGGAAGGCGCGCACGACGACCGCGACGCACACCGCGAGCAGCCCGTGGCCGACCGCAAACCCGACGAGCAGCACCGTCGCGACGAAGGCCAGCGCCGACGACGCGACGTGCCAGCCCGGCCTGCCCATGCCGCGGATCACCGCCATCTGCACCATCGACATCGAGGAGCGGATGCCGAGCCACATCAGCACCTGCACGACGGGCACGGCGCCCGCCCATTGCGCTCCGAACACCAAAGGCACCAGCAGCGAGGCGACCGCCGCCAACCCGAGAAACACGGGGCTGGCGATCACGGCGACCGCGCGAAGCAACGAGTCGACGAGGCGGCGGACCGCGTCGCGATCGTCCTGCAATCGCGCGACTCCCGACATCGCCACCTGGTACGCGGGAACCATCAGCACGTGGCCGAGCTGGCTCGCGAGCCGCTGGCCGAGTGCGTAGAACCCGAGTGCCTGCGGACCGAGCACGACACCGATCGCCACCCGCGGCCACTGTCCGTCGGCGTAGGACAGCCCCCACGCCGCCCAGCTGTATGCGTTGAACGCGAGCAGGTCGCGGGCATGCGCGCGAGTCGTGCGCATGCCCGGTGTCCACCCGCTCGCGGCGAAAGCGAGCGCGGTAACCGTTCCCTGGCGCACGAGTTCCATCGCGACGAGGCTCCAGATGCCGGCTCCGGCGATCGCCATCGCGATACCGGCTGCGCTGCCCATGACGCCGCCGGCGGACTCGATCGCTGCAATCTCGCGGAAGCGGTTCTCGCGCATCAGCAGCGCGACCGGAACGCTGGCCATGGCGGCCAGCGGCAGGATCGCGGCGCGCAGCGGCAGGATCGCCGCGAGTTCGTGCGCCCCGCCGAGCCAGCCGGACACGAGATCGGCGCCCGCGGCGATCGAGGCCCACGCGAGCAGCGCGAGCGCCAGCGCGCCATGGAAGCTCGCGTTGCAATGCCCCGGCTGCAGTTCGCGGCGCTGCACCAGCGTGTCGGTCGGCGCCGCGCTCACGAAGATCTCGGCCAGTCCGACGACGACCCACGTCAGCGCGAAGACGCCGTACGCATGCGGGCCCACCCAGCGCGCGATGACGGCGAGCGCAACCAGCCCGGCGAGGAACTGGAACAGCTTGCCCGACACGTTCCACGCCGCGGCGCCGGCGAGCCTGCCGGCCGTGGCGCGTGGTGGCGTCGTCATCGGATCGCCGCGAACGGCATCGGGAATCCCCCGGGTGTCGTGGTGGGACCTTCGTCGCCTATTCTCGCGCGTCGTCCGTCGGGCGGGCGCGACCAAATGCCGGCCGGCGCGAAATCGTTCATCGACCGGACTCCATGCCGATGCGATGTTGGTGTTGTTTCCACCACGGCCGGAGGACTCGTCGTGTCGACCATCGCCGAACTTCTGCGATTCCAGTACGAACTGCGGCCCGGCGCGCCGGCGCTGCTCGCCCCCGGACGGATCCCGTCGACCTACGCCGACCTGCACGCGCTCGCACTGCGGGTTGCCGAGTCGCTGCGCGCGGCCGGTTTCGACCATCGCTCGCGCGTCGCGCTCTGCGTGCCGAACGGCCCCGAGGCGGCGGCCGCGGCGATCGCGATCACCGCCGGCGCGACCTGCGCGCCGCTGAACCCCGGATACCACGCCGCCGAGTTCCGCTTCTACCTCGAGGACACGCGCGCCGACGCCGTGATCGTCGATCGCGGCCAGCGCGGGGCGATTCGCGACGTCGCGAGCGAACTCGGGATCGCCGTCTTCGAACTCGACGTCGACGCGACCCGCCCGGCGGGCATCTTCGAACTGCACCGCGCGCAGCCGGCAACGCGCACGCAGTCGCGCGCCACGGCGCGCAGCGCCGGCGAACGCTGGCCCGAGGCCGACGACGTCGCGCTGATCCTGCACACGTCGGGCACCACGGCACGCCCGAAGATCGTTCCGTTGTCGCAGGCGAATCTCGTCGCGTCGGCGCGCAACATCGCCGCGCATCTCGCGCTCGCGCCCGCGGACCGCGGGCTGAACGTGATGCCGCTGTTCCACATCCACGGCCTCGTCGGGCTGCTGCTCTCGACGCTGGCCGCCGGCGGCAGCCTCGTCTGCACCGCCGGTTTCGACGAGAACACGTTCTTCGACCAGGTCGCCGAATTCGAGCCGAGCTGGTATTCGGCGGTGCCGACGATCCACCAGGCGATCGTCGCGCACGGAGCCGCATACCGCGCGCGCGCCCCGCTGCACGCGTTCCGCTTCGCACGTTCGTCGTCGGCCGCGCTGTCGCCGACCACGCTCGCGCAGCTCGAATCGCTGCTCGGCGCGCCGGTCGTCGAGGCATACGGCATGACCGAAGCTTCGCACCAGATGGCGAGCAACCCGCTGCCGCCGCGCGCGCGCAAACCCGGATCGGTGGGCGTGCCCGCCGGAGTCGAGATCGCAGTGCTCGACGACGCGGGCAACGAACTCGCGCCGGGCGCGACCGGCGAGATCGCGATCCGCGGCCCG
Source organism: uncultured Limnobacter sp. (assembly GCA_964481165.1). Lineage (GTDB taxonomy): Bacteria > Pseudomonadota > Gammaproteobacteria > Burkholderiales > Burkholderiaceae_E > Zeimonas. Next base: position 3,380 of record CAYZYC010000195.1, read on the forward strand.
GGCGTCACGGCGGGCTACGAGCGCAACGCGCCCGCGAACGCGAAGGCTTTCACGCGCGGGTGGTTTCGCACCGGCGACCAGGGCCGGGTCGACGGCGACGGATATGTGTACTTGAGCGGCCGGCTCAAGGAGATCGTCAATCGCGGCGGCGAGAAGGTGTCGCCGCGCGAAGTCGACGAGGCGCTGCTCGAGCACCCCGACGTGGCACAGGCGAGCGCCTTCGCGGTCCCGCACGCGTCGCTCGGCGAAGACCTCGTCGCGGCGGTCGTGCCGAAGGCCGGCCGGCGACCCGACGAGGCGGCGTTGCGCGGGTTCCTGCTGGCGCGACTCGCTGGATTCAAGGTGCCGAGCCAGATCGTCTTCGTCGATGCGATTCCGAAGGGGCCGACCGGCAAGATCCAGCGCACGAGCCTGCATGAGAAACTCGGCGCGCAGCTCGCCCGGCCCTTCGCCGCGCCGGGAACCGAAACCGAGCGCGTGCTCGAAGAGATCTTCCGCGAAGTACTGCGCGTCGACCGCGTCGGCGTGCACGACAACTTCTTCTCGGCGGGTGGCGATTCGCTGCGCGCCACGCAGGTCGTCGCGCGCGTGAACGAACG
>CAYZYC010000196.1:0-3954 GCA_964481165.1 uncultured Limnobacter sp.
CGTCGACGTTGTCGCGGTTGATCAGCTTGTTGATGTTGTCGGTGGCTTTCGCGGGCGAGCTCTCGTCGTCGACCCGCACGTACTCGACGGCGAGGCCGCCGAGCTTGCCGCCCTGCTCGTCGACGTACTGCTTGAAGCCGTTCTCGATCGCGGTGCCGAGCGCCGCGTAGGTCCCCGAGAACGGAAGCATGAAGCCCACCTTGACGGCGCTACCGGCGCCCTGCGCAGCAGCTCCGCCGACCGAAAACATCGTGACGGCTGCGGCAACGGCCAGCCTCATTCCCTGTTTGCTGTTCATCGAGCACTCCTCCTCTGGATGGCGGACAACCGGCATTATCGAACCGGAAAGAACCGGGCGCGAGCCGTGACTTACCCCGAGCGCAGCCGCCGCCGACTTCCGGATGCGTGTCGGCCGGCTGCGCCGGGGCGGGACGATGGATATGCGAATCGCCTGACGCGCGCAGACACGCGTTCCGTGCGAGGCGCACGTGCCCGCGGCGTGCGCAAAGTACTTCGCGACTCCCGTCGTGTCAAGCACTATAGTGCAGATCGCCGCGGCGAACGGGCGGGCGTCAGCGTTCGAGCAGGAATGCGCGACCCTGGTCGAAACGCTCGCGCAGTTCGTCGATGCGCAACGACATCGCGCGCCGATCGGCGCGCCGCACGAGCAGCACGACGGTACGCCGACGATTGATCCACGCCACCTTGACGTGGCCGCTGTCTCCGCCGCGCGCAACCAGTTCGATCCAGTCTCCGCGCGCGAGGCGTTCGATCGCCTGCGCCGGTTCGAGCCGGCAACGCACCGGCGGTTGCGCCAGGTCGCCGAGATCGAGCGATTCGAGAATCTCGAGCAGCCGGCGGTCGGTTCCCTCGGCGTCGCCCTCCTGCGGCGCGGCCGGCGGTGTTCGCTCCGTAGCGGCAGGGGCCGCTCGCGAAACCCCGGAAGGCTCGTGCGTCGAAGGAGCGTCGCCGGGTTCGTGCGCCGAAGGAGCGCCGGAGGGCGCGGGCGCGGGCGCGGGCGGAGGCTCGAAGGTCTCCGTGGTTCCGGCCGCAGTCGACGGCCCCCCTGCCGTCAGGGTCGTCGCGACACCTTCGCCTTCTCCCTCGCTCCCGCCGAGCGTGCGCGAGGCGGCGCCGCGTTCGCGTTCGCGCCGTTGCATCCGGCGCAGGTGGATCAGGAACAACTCGTCGAAGAACGACTTGAACTCCTCGTCCTTCGCGCCGATCTCGCGCACTCCCTGCGTCATCAGGCGGATCAGCGGCGGAATCCGCTGCGCGAGTTCGCGCCGGCTTCGACGCGCGCCGGTATCGTCCAGGCTCCACAGCAGATCGTCGACGACGCGCAGCGAGACCTGGAACTCCGCACTGTGCTCGCCGTCGCGCAGCGCGGCCGTGCGCAGATGTCGCAGCCAGACGTTCATGACGAAGTCGCGCACCGATTCGGGTGCCGAGTGCCGCTGCAGTCGCTCCGCGAGCATCGCGTGCAGTTCGCCGGTGACCTGCTCTTCGCGTTCGCGGCTCGGACGGCGGGCGTAGTCGCGCCGGTTGCGCCGGCCCGGCGTTTCCTCGAGCGATCGACGTTCGCGAACGATGTGCTCGATCAACTGCCCGACGCTGCGTGCGGCGCGCGAGTACTCCTTCTCGACCTGCTGCGCCATGACGGCCGATCTCGCCTGCAATGCACCGGTGACGATCTCGACCGCGCGCACGACGGTTTCGAGGCGGCGATGCAACTCGCTTCCGCGTGCGATCTCGTCGGAGAACGCGGTGGAGATCGCGCCGAAGTGCTCGATCAGCCGCCGAAGCGACCGCGGATCGTCGCCGAGGTATGCCGGATCGAGCAGCGCCAACGCGATGGTGGGCTGCTGCAGCCGCCAGACCAGCGGTCGCGCCGCTTCGGGCACGCGACGGTCGTCGATCACGTAGTCGAACATCGCGGCGACCACGTCGACGACGGCGACCTGCGCCGCAGACGCGTTCGCGTCGCGCAACCGCGCGCGCACGTTGCCGAAGAACTCGGAGCGCGCCTGGCGGCTGTACGGCATCGCGCCGATCGCGTGGGCGAAGGCGACGGCATCGCGCTCGATGTCGAGCACCGGTTGCAATGTCGGCACGACGCGAAGGCGCTGTCCGTCGCGGCTTTCCGCCAGCGGCGAGGTGCCCAGCGTCGACGCATCGTGATCGGCCTGCACTGCGAGCCCGACCGCGCGGCCCGGATCGCCGGAGTACGCGTTCTCCTCGCCCGCAGGCAGCACGACGTCGGTGACATCCGCGCCGGGTGCGGGTTCACGGGCGTCTTCCGGCGGCGGCGATGGCGCCGCGTCGCGATCGTCGGCGGGTCCGTCGGCCGCCTCTGCCTCCGTCGCTTCGTCGGACACGCCGAGTTCTTCGAGCAGGCGCTCGGCTCCTTCGACCGCTTCGGCCAGCGGCGTCGCGAACGTCTTCCACGCGAGATGGCGCAGCGTGTCGCGCACGTACGCGGTTTCGGCGGCGCCGGACAGGCTCGCGAGCGCCGCGGCCGCCAGCGTGCGCGCGCCGAGCGGATTGAGCTCGTCGTCCTCCCAGGCGGCGTCGACGACGTTGCGCAAACGTGCCACGTAGCTCGGATAGACCGAGCCGGAGCGTTCGCGCACTTCGCGACCGAGTTCCCCGGCGGCGATCTGCTGCTCGAGCTCGTCGGCATCGACGAGCGTGAGCGTCGAGGGTTCGTCGCTGCGCCGCGAGGCTTCGATGCATCGCTGCGCCCTCCCCGCGAGCGCACCGGCGACGTGGCCGACACGCGTTGCCGCTTCGCGGCGCAGGCGCGTCGCTGCGACGAACAGGAACTGGCGATCGCGCCCGTCGAGCGCGCGATCGGCCGCGGCGTCGAGCTGATCGGCGAGGGCCGGAAGCGCGTCGGCGACCGCATCGGACAACGCGTGCGCCAACCACTCGTGCACGCGGGCGTAGGAGAACGAGCGCGAAGGATGCTGCCGGCGAGAAGGATCCGCTTCGGTCATCGAGATCTTCGGGCGCAACCCGCCCTGCGCACGCGGCGACAACGGGTCATTTGCGACAGCGGCGATGCTATCGGAAGCCATCGCGGCCTTGCGTGAACAAATCGCGGCCTGCGGCGATCCACGGACGCCCGCACGCGACACGGGCTGTTGCGGCGGAACAAAGCCGCTCGCCGGGCGTGAACAACGACACATCCGTGCGCGGCGTAATGTCGGCGCCGCCCGCCCGACTGCAGTCAGGAGCCCCTCGAAGGAGCCTTTCGCCATGCTGATCCCGACCCCGTCGCTGGAACGGCGCCGCATCGTCGCGGCGTTGCCGGCGCTGCCCGCTGCACTGATGCTGCCCGCGGCGCGGGCTTCCGGTCGCAGCACGCCGCTGCCGACGACTCCGCCGCAAACCGAAGGGCCGTTCTATCCGCGCGACTGGGACGGCGACATCGACAACGACCTGGTCGCGGTCGACGGGGAAGCTGCAATGGCGATGGGGCAGGTGCTGCTTCTGCAGGGACGCGTCGTCGACGTCGCAGGCCAGCCGATGAAGGGAGCATCGGTCGAGATCTGGCAGTGCGACGCGCAGGGCGTGTATCGGCATCCGCGCGACGAGCGCGGCGATCGCCGCAGGGACCCCGCATTCCAGGGACGCGGGAGAACCTTTGCCGACGACGCCGGCCGCTACCGCTTCCGCACGATCCGTCCGGTGCCGTACGGCAGACGCACGCCGCACATCCACTTCCGGATCGAACCGCGCGGCGCATCGGCGTTGACCACGCAGATGTACGTTTTCGGGGAGGAGCGCAACGCACGCGACGGCGTGCTCGCTTCGATTCGTGATCCGCGACAGCGCGAGAGCGTCATCGTTCGCCTCGAACCTGCGGATCGGCTCGAGAAGGGCGCGCTGGCCGGCCACTTCGATATCGTGCTCTCTGGGGCGTAGCACGTGGCGGAAAGGGTGGGATTC
>CAYZYC010000197.1:0-3798 GCA_964481165.1 uncultured Limnobacter sp.
CCGACCGGCGCAGCGAGCGCCCCGCCCCGCCGCCGCCTGCCGCGCCCGCACCGAAGCGTCCGAACGCCGAACGTTGGAACGCCCGAACGCCCGAAGCGCCCGAAAACGCTCAACGCGCCTTCGGCACGCGCCCCATCAGGTAGAACTCCGGGTTCGGCATCATGCCGACCAGGTTCGCCATGCGGTTCGACAGCGCGAAGAACGCGGCGATCGCGCCGATGTCCCAGATGTCGTCGTCGTCGAAACCGTGCGCATGCAGTGCCGCGAAATCGGCGTCTTCGATCTCCGCCGAACGCAGCGCGACCTTCATCGCGAAATCGATCATCGCGCGCTGGCGCGGCGAGAGGTCTGCCTTGCGCCAGTTGGTCGCGAGCTGGTCGGCGATCAGCGGGTTCTTCTCGTAGATGCGAAGAATCGCGCCGTGCGCGACGACGCAGTACAGGCACTCGTTGGCGCCGCTGGTCGCGACGACGATCATCTCCTTCTCCGCCTTGGTCAACCCGTCCTCGCGCAGCATCAGCGCGTCGTGGTACGCGAAGAACGCGCGGAACTCGTCGGGGCGGCGCGCCAGCTTCAGGAAGACGTTCGGCACGAAGCCGCTCTTGTCCTGCACGGCGACGATCTTCTCGCGAATGTCTTCGGGCAACGAACCCAGTTCGGCGAGTGGATAGCGGTCGTCGGCCCGGCTCATCTGGCTACCTCCATCATCCTGCTACGTCGGTCATCCGTCACCTTGCTACCTCCGTCACCCTCCAACCTCCGTCACGTTGCCAACCTCCGTCACGTTGCCAACCTCCGTCGCGCTGCCATCTCCGTCGCGCCATCTTCGTCATCTTGCCACTTCCGTCATTCCTGCTCCTCATGCATCGGCATACTGGATCCGGTACAGCCGCGCGTACAGCGAGTCGGCGGCGAGCAGTTCGGCGTGCGTTCCCTGCTCGACGATGCGCCCGTGGTCGAACACGAGGATCCGGTCGGCGCGTTCGATCGTCGACAGCCGGTGCGCGATGACCAGCGTGGTGCGCCCGCGCATCGTGCGTTCCAGCGCGAGCTGCACGTCGCGTTCGGTCGCCGAGTCCAGTGCCGAGGTCGCTTCGTCGAGCAGCAGGATCGGCGCGTCCTTGACCAGCGCGCGCGCGAGCGCAACGCGCTGGCGCTGGCCTCCCGAGAGCCGCGTGCCGCGTTCGCCGACCGAAGTGTCGAGGCCCTGCGGCATCGCACGCACCATGGTGTCGAGCATCGCGGCCTCGAGCGCGGCCCGGATCGTCGCGTCGTCGACGTCGTCCTCGCGGCCGAGCGCGACGTTGGCCCGGATGCTGTCGTTGAACAGGACGACGTCCTGGCTCACGAAGGCGAACTGGCGCCTGAGATCGTCGAGGCGCAGCGCAGGCAGCGGGCAGCCGTCGAGCAGGATCCGCCCGGACGTCGGTTCGATGAAGCGCGGCAGCAGGTTCAGCATCGTCGTCTTGCCCGCGCCCGAAGCGCCGACCAGCGCGACGACCTCTCCTGCGCGCACCGTCAGGTCGATCTCGCGCAGCGCATCGGAGGCCGCGGTGGGATAGCGGAACGTCACCCGCTCGAAGACGAGCTCGCCGCGGGCGCGCCCGAGCTCGATCGTGCCGGTGTCCTCCTCGGGATGCAGGTCGAGCAGCGCGAAGACCGACTCGGCCGCCGCGAGCCCGCGCTGCAGCTGCGCGTTGATGTCGGCCAGGTGCTTGAGCGGCGCCAGCAGCATCAGCATCGCGGTGACGAACGAGACGAAGCCGCCGACCGTCGTCTGGTCGTTCATCGACTGTGCGAGCGCGATCGTGACGACGATCGCCACGGCGATCGCAGCGCACAGTTGCGTGATCGGCACCGTCGCGCTGCCCGCCACGGTCATGCGCATGGCGAATCCGCGCAGCTTCTCGATCGTGCGCTCGAAGAGCGCACCCTGCGACCGGTAGCCGCCGAAGATCTTGATCACCTTGTAGCCGTGCACCGCTTCCTCGACGACGCGCGTGAGCTCGCCGGTGTACTCGAGGCTGTTGCGGCTCAGTTGCCGCATCCGGCGGCTGTAGACGACGACGACGAGCGACATCACCGGAATCAGCGCGAGCGCGACCAGCGTCAGTTTCCAGTTCAGGTAGAGCAGCCAGGCGAGAAGGCCGACGATGACGAGCGAGTCGCGCACCAGCACGGTGAGCGCGCGCGTGACGGCTGCGCTGACGTTGGTCACTTCGAAGACGATGCGCGAGATCAGCAGGCCCGAGGCCTCGCGCTCGAACTGCGCCGCCGGCAGCCGCATCACGCGTTCGAACATCTCGCGGCGCACGTCGACGAGCACGCGATTGGCGACCCATGCGAGCGCGTAGCTGCTCGTGAAGGTTGCCGCCCCGCGCACGACGAAGATGCCGATCAGCCCGGCCGGAACGATCCACAGCGGGAAATCCGACTTCTCGACGAAGCCCTGGTCGAGCAGCGGCTTCATCAGCGCCGGAAACAGCGGCTCGGTCGCCGCCGCGACGATCATCGCGACCAGCGCGACGACGAAGCCGACCCGGTACGGCCGCGTGTACGCCAGCAGCCGTCGATAGATCGCGACGCTCGACGCGCGGTCACGCGCCCCGGCCGCGCCGCTCGCGCCCGGGCTTCGATCCCGCGTGTCGCCGGCTCGGCTCGCGCTCAATACTCGACCTCTGCCGCGGCAGCGCGCAGCTTCGTGCGGATCGCGCCGATCAGGTCGTCGTGCGGTCGCACGCGCCAGTTCGCTCCGAGCTGGACTTCGCAGGCCGCGTCGTGGTTGCCGTACTCGACGACGACCGGAATCGCCGCGGCGCCGGAAGCGCCGCCGCCGACGACGAACGGGCCGATCGCGACACGCAGCGCGTTGCGGTCGGCGCCGCCGGCCAACCGGATCCGCAGGCGCTTGCCGAACTCCTGGCGCGCCCTTTCGATGTCGAGCACGCGTTCGGCAACGACACGCTGGCCTCCGGTGTAGTCGTCGCGCGAGCACTTGCCGAACACGACGAGCAGTTCGTCTTCGCGGATCAGCCGCCGGTTCGCGTCGAACAGCTCGGAGTACACGCAGACGTCGACCGATGCGCTCGCGTCGTCGAGCGTAACGAACATCATCTTGCCGCGGCGTGTCATCTGCGTGCGCTGCGCGGAGACGATGCCGGCGATCCACTGCGGCTGCGGGGCGGGTTGCAGCGCCGCCAGCGTCGTGCGCACGAAACTGCGCACCTCGGCTTCGTGCGCGCGGAACAGGTGGCCGCTCAGGAACAGCCCCAGCGCGGCCTTCTCTTCCTGCAGGCGCCGGCGCTCGCTCCAGGCCGGCGCGGCGATCCATTCGGGAGCACTCGGTATTCCGCCGGGGGTGTCGCCGAACAGGTTCGCCTGGTCCACCGCCGCGTCGGCCGCCTCGGCCGCATCGATCGCGCGTCCGACGTTGGCCAGCAGCCGCGAACGATCGGCGTCGAGCGAATCGAAGGCTCCCGCGCGCACCAGCGCTTCGATCGCGCGGCGATTGACCGCTCGCCGGTCGACGCGTTCGCAGAAGTCGAACAGTCCGGTGAACGGTCGCGCTTCGCGCGCACGCAGGATCGCGGCGACGGCCGATTCTCCCGTGCCCTTGATCGCGCCGAGGCCGTAGCGGATCGTGCGTTCGCCGACTGGCTCGAAGCGGTATTCGGACAGGTTGACGTCGGGTGCGAGCACCTCGACCCGGTTGGCGCGCGCGTCCTCGACGAACAGCTTCACCTTGTCGGTGTCGTCCATGTCGCACGACAGCGTCGCGGCGAGGAACTCGGCCGGAAA
>CAYZYC010000198.1:0-1327 GCA_964481165.1 uncultured Limnobacter sp.
CCTGTTCCTTCTCTTCGGCGTCGCGTCAGACGATGCCCAGGTGCTCGGTGTTGCGCGCGAGATCGCGTTCCGAGCGTTTGCTGTTCAGCTTGATGTTCAATCGAAGGTCGTTCACCGAATCGGCGTTGCGCAGCGCGTCGTCGTAGCCGATCTTTCCTTCCTCGAACAGGTCGAACAGCGCCTGGTCGAAGGTCTGCATGCCGAGCTCCCGGCTCTTCTTCATGATGTCCTTGATCGTCCCGACTTCGCCCTTGTAGACGAGGTCGGCGATCAGCGGCGAGTTGAGCATGATCTCCACCGCCGGCACCCTGCCCTTGCCCCCGATCGTGGGAATCAGTCGCTGCGAGACGATGGCCTTCAGGTTCAGCGAGAGGTCCATCAGCAACTGCGCGCGGCGCTCCTCGGGAAAGAAGTTGATGATCCGGTCGAGGGCCTGGTTGGCACTGTTCGAGTGCAGCGTCGCCAGGCACAGGTGACCGGTTTCGGCGAAGGCCACCGCATGCTCCATCGTCTCGCGATCGCGGATCTCGCCGATCATGATGACGTCGGGCGCCTGGCGCAGCGTGTTCTTCAGCGCGATCTCCCAGCTTTCGGTGTCCACGCCGACTTCCCGATGCGTGACGATGCAGTTGCGATGCGGGTGCACGAACTCGACCGGATCCTCGATCGTCACGATGTGGCCGTGCGACATCTCGTTGCGATGGCCGATGATCGCGGCGAGCGTGTTCGACTTCCCCGAGCCCGTTGCGCCGACGACGATCGTCAGGCCGCGCTTGGTCAGCGCGAGGTCCGCGAGCACCGAAGGCAGCTGCAGCTGCTCGAAGGTCGGGATCTCGGTATTGATCGTACGCAGCACGATTCCGACGCGGTTCTGCTGCATGAACGCGTTCACGCGGAAGCGGCCGATCCCGCCGGGGCTGATCGCGAAGTTGACTTCCTTGTGCGCTTCGAACTCGGCGGCCTGCTTGTCGTTCATCACTGCGCGCGCCAGTTCGAGCGTGTGGTTCGCGCTCAGCGGCGCGTTCGAGACCGGCTGCACCTTGCCGTCGATCTTGAACGCCGGCGGGAACTCGGCGGTCAGGAACAGGTCCGATCCGTTGCGCGACAGCATGAGCTTGAGCAGGTCATGCAGGAATTTCGAGGCTTGTTCGCGTTCCATGTGGCGTCCTTGCTCGTCGGCTGCGGGTCAGCGGGGGAAACTGTGGCTTCGGCTCACGTGCGCTTCGCGCACATGACCCTTCGCCGCAACTTCCCCGTTGCGGCGCGAGAAATTGTGGCTTCGGCTCACGTGCGCTTCGCGCACATGACCCTTCGCCGCAACTTCCCC
>CAYZYC010000198.1:1427-3796 GCA_964481165.1 uncultured Limnobacter sp.
GGATGAACGCTTCACGTTCATCCGGGGAAGTTGTCCTTGACCGTGGCCACGGCTCGGGCTTCGGCCATCGAGATCGTGTTGCGTCGCACGAGGTCGGCGAGGCACTGATCGAGCGTCTGCATTCCGAGCGAACCGCCGGTCTGGATCGACGAGTTCATCTGCGCGACCTTCGCTTCGCGAATCAGGTTCCGGATCGCCGGCGTGCCGATCATGATTTCGTGCGCGGCGACGCGGCCGTTGCCGTCCTTCGTCTTCAGCAGCGTCTGCGAGATCACGGCGCGCAACGATTCGGACAGCATCGATCGCACCATGTCCTTCTCGGCCGCCGGAAAGACGTCGATCACGCGGTCGATCGTCTTGGCCGCCGACGACGTGTGCAGCGTGCCGAACACGAGGTGGCCGGTCTCGGCGGCGGTCAACGCCAGCCGGATCGTCTCGAGGTCGCGCAACTCGCCCACCAGGATGATGTCCGGGTCCTCGCGCAGCGCCGAACGCAGCGCGTTGTTGAACGAGAGCGTCATCGGCCCGACTTCGCGCTGGTTGATCAGGCAGCGCTTGGATTCGTGGACGAACTCGATCGGGTCCTCGACGGTCAGGATGTGCCCGTACTGGTTCTCGTTGACGTGGTTGATCATCGCGGCGAGCGTCGTCGACTTGCCCGAGCCCGTCGGCCCGGTGACCAGCACGAGCCCGCGCGGCGTCATCGAGATCTCGGTGAAGATCTTCGGCGCGTTCAGTTCCTCGAGCGTGAGGATCTTCGACGGGATCGTTCGCATCACCGCGCCGGCGCCGCGCTGCTGGACGAACGCATTGACCCGGAAACGCGCGAGCCCCGGGATCGCGAACGAGAAGTCGCACTCGAGGTTCTCCTCGTACTCCTTGCGCTGCGAGTCGTTCATGATGTCGTAGATCATGCCGTGCACGTCCTTGTGCTCCATCGGCGGCAGATTGATACGACGCACGTCGCCGTGCACGCGGATCATCGGAGGCAGGCCCGAGGAAAGGTGCAGGTCCGACGCCTTGTTCTTCACGGCGAAGGCGAGCAGTTCGGAGATGTCCATCGAGCGTCCTCGTTGTACCGGCCGCTGCGGCAGCGGCCGGTGTTTCCCGGTATTCCTGCTATCTTCGGAACGCCGGCTCTGCAGAGAACCCCTTGCGGGGAGAAGCGGTCGATCGAGCGATGAACGGCGACCCGACGTTGCGCGAAAACTACGAGCAGGTGCTGCTGCGAATCGACCGCGCGTGCCGGACGGCCGGTCGCCGGCCCGGTTCGGTCCGGCTGCTCGCAGTCAGCAAGACGTTCCCGGCGACGAAGGTGCTCGAACTCGCTTCGCTGGGCCAGCGTGCGTTCGGCGAGAACTACCTGCAAGAAGCGCTGGACAAGATCGCGACATGCCGCGACGAGCGGTCGGCGGGGCTCGAATGGCACTTCATCGGCCCGATCCAGTCGAACAAGACGCGCCCGATCGCCGAGAACTTCGACTGGGTGCACTCGGTCGATCGCGAACGCATTGCGCGCCGCCTCGCCGAACAACGGCCGACGCAGTCCGGGCCGCTGAACGTGTGCGTCCAGGTCAACGTTTCCGGGGAGTCGTCCAAGAGCGGCGTGGCACCCGCCGACACGATCGAGCTGGCGCGCATCTGCGCATCGCTTCCCGGACTGCGACTGCGCGGGCTTACCGCGATTCCGGAATCCACCGACGACGTCGCGTTGCAGCGGCGACGCTTCGCCGCGCTGCGCACGCTGCACGCCCGGGTTCGCAGTGCGCTGGAGGAGGACACGCCGGGCGCGGGCCCGCGGCCCGGATCCCGCGACGATGCACGCGCGGACGCCGCGCGCGGCGCAGTCGCGGATTTCGACACGCTCTCGATGGGGATGTCCGCGGATCTCGAGTCCGCGATACTCGAAGGCGCCACGATCGTGCGGATCGGGACCGCGCTCTTCGGAAGTCGCACGACGCGCCGGCCGGCATCGTGACTGCGAACGGGCCGCCCGTCGCGGGCGGGGATGTGTTCAGCCCGGTTCAGCCCGCCGCTGGCGGGACCGTGCTCCGCCCGCTACGGGCGGACGCTTCCTCAGGCGTTCATCGCCTTGACGGCTGCCGACAGTCGGCTCTTGTAGCGCGACGCCGCGTTCTTGTGAATGATCTTCTTGTCGGCGATGCGATCGATGACGCCCTGCGCCGAACGCAGGCTGGTCGTCGCGACTTCCCTGTCGCCCGCGGCGATCGCCTTGCGAACCGACTTGATCGCGGTGCGCAGGCGCGAGCGCAGGCTCGCGTTGTGCAGGTTGCGCTGGACGGCCTGGCGGGCACGCTTGCGCGCCGAAGCAATGTTTGCCATGAGAGAATCTCGCTCGTTTTCGACCC
>CAYZYC010000199.1:0-3722 GCA_964481165.1 uncultured Limnobacter sp.
AGCACGCGTTCGACGTGCCGCATCAGCGTCGTCACCGCGTGTTCGATCCAGACCACGGTCAGGCCGAGTTCGCTGCGCAGGCGGCGGATCAGCTGCGCGGTGTTCTCGACTTCGGCTTCGGTGAGCCCCGCGGCGACCTCGTCGAGCAGCAGCAGGCGCGGCCGCGTCGCCAACGCCATGCCGATCTCGAGCAGCCGCTGCTGCGACGGCGTGATCGCCGCCGCCGGCAGCGTCGCGTGCCGTGCCAGGCCGATCAGTTCGAGGATCGCCGCAGCGTCCTTCAGCGCCGGCGGCCCGCTGCGCCCGCGGCCGGCGAACTGCAGGCCGAAATCGACGTTGGCCGCGACGTCGAGTTCGGCGAACACGCGCGGCGTCTGGAAAGTGCGCGCGATGCCGCGGGCCGCGTAGCGATGCGGTCTCGCGCCGGTGAGGTCGTCTGCGTCGACGACGATCCGGCCCGAGGTCGGGGCGATCACGCCCGACAGCACGTTGAAGAACGTCGTCTTGCCGGCGCCGTTCGGCCCGATGATTCCGATCAGTTCGCCGACGCGGAACTGCGCGTCTACCTCGTCGACCGCCGTCAGCCCGCCGAAGCGCACGGTGATCGCGCGCGCCTCGAGCAGCACGTCGCGCGCGTTCGCGGGCTCAGGCATCGCGCACCTTCGCGTCGCGCGCTCGGGTGAACGTGCCCATGCGCACCGACGCCAGGCCGCCGGGCAGGTACAGCACCGACACGATCAGCAGCAGGCCGAGCGCCATCATGTAGGCCTCGGGCAACTGCAGGCGCAGCGACTCGGCGAGTACGCTGAACACGACCGCGGCGATCAGCGGACCCCACAGCGTGGCCGCGCCGCCGACCAGCGCGATCAGCACGGTCTGGAAGCCGATGAACGGATGGAAGACGGTGATCGGGTCGATGTAGGTCCAGCGCACGCTCATCGCCGCTCCGACTGCGCCGGCGAACGCGGCCGTGATCGCGAAGCCGATCACCTTCACCGTGCGCGTGTCGACGCCGAGTGTCTGCGCCCGCTGTTCGTCGCTGCCGATCCCCGCGAGCGCGAGCCCGAGCCGGCTGCGCCGCACGAGGATCGAAGTCGCCACGGACAGTACTGCCAGCGCGAGGACCGTGAGATAGACGGTGTCGCGCTCGGGGACCGTCATGAGCACGCGCCCGACCGTTCCGGAAAACGTCTTCTCGGCGTAGGTGACCGCGTGGCGGATCAGCTCGGTCATTCCGAAGGTCAGCACCGCGAAATAGGTGCCGCGCAGGTGCAGCACTGCGCTGCCCATCACCACGGCGACGACGACCGCGACGGTGCTTCCGACGGCGATCACGAGCGGCCACGGCAGGCTGTCGAGCAGCAGCGCCGCCGTGTATGCGCCGATACCGAAGAACGCCGAAGTCGCCAGCGACAGGTAGCGCGTGGTACCGCAGAACAGGCCCCAGCTCGTGGCGAGCGCCACGTACATCAGGCAGGCGAGCGCCATCGAAACGCCGAACTCGCTGGCGAACATGGGCAGCACGCCGGCGATGCCGGCCAGCACCAGCAGCACCACGACATTGCGCAACAGGCCGCGGCGTTCGTTCATCGTGGTATCGCTCGCCGTCATTTGCGAAACAGCCCGTTCGGCTTCCACAGCAGCACGGCGATGAAGATTCCGTACGACAGCAGCGGCTTCAGCGACGGGCTCGTGAAGTGCGTGCCGAGCGCTTCGATGACGCCGAGCGCGAGTCCGGCGAACAGGCTGCCGGCCATGCTGCCGAAGCCGCCGAGCGTGATCACGATCAGCGCGGTGACCGTGTACGGTTCGCCGATCGCCGGCGAGATCGCATAGGTCATCGACAGCAGGCTGCCGGCGAGTCCCGAAAGCCCCAGCCCGATGCCGAACATCAGCGGATGCAGCCGCGCGGTGTCGATCCCGACGAGTTGCGCGCCGATCGTCGACTGCATCAGCGCGCGCACGCCCTTGCCGAGCAGCGTCTTCTGCAGCAGCACGATCAGCGCGACGCTGACCGCGAGCGCGACGAACAGCAGCAGCAGCTTGTTGGCGGCGAACTGCGAGCCGCCGACGGCCAGCGGCTGCGTCAGGTAGTCATAGCCGCGCAGTTCCCCGCCCCAGACCAGCGAGGCGAAGTTCTGCACCAGGAACATCAGCCCGAAACTGACGATCAGTCCGCGCGCCTCGAACACGTCGACGTTGGGCGACGTCGCGCCCAGGCGCCGGAACGCGAGCCGATGGATTGCCAGCCCGAGCACGGTCATCAGCACGAAGGCCACCGGCGCCATCGCCAGCGGCGAGATCCCGAGGCTCGTGTGCGCGAACCAGGTCGCGAACGCCCCGAGCATCAGGAACTCGCCGTGCGCGATGTTCAGGATGCGCATCAGCCCGTACTGCAGGTTCAGCCCCAGCGCGACGAGCGCGTAGACGCCCCCGGTGATCAGGCCGGAGGCGACGAGCTCGAACCATGCGCCGAACGACATCCGGGCGTGTCACTTCCAGGCCGGCTTCGGCATCGCCAGCGATGCTGTGGCCATGCTGCGCGGCCAGACGACCTCGAACTCGCCGTTCTGCCACTGCGACACGCTGCCCGGAGTCGCGACGTTCTCGCTGCCGTCGAAACGCACCGGCCCGATGATCGTCGGGTGCTCGGTGCGCGCGACGTAGTCGCGCATCGCCTTGCGGTCGAGCCCGACTTTCGCGGCGGCCTGCGCGATGATCTCGAGTCCCGCCCAGCAGTGCCCGCTCGCCCAGCGATCGGGCTCCTTGCCTTCGAACTTCGCCTTGTGCGCATCGAAGTAGCGCTTTGCCCCGGGACTCGTCTTCGCGTTCCACGAGCCCATGCCGGTGACGCCCTCGGCGCCCGCGCCGATGACGTTGCGGTACAGCTGGAACGCGGTTCCGACCGACGCGTAGAACAGCTTCGGATTGAACCCGATCTCCTTGGCCTGCTTGCTCGCGAGGATCGTGTCCGGCGGGTAGGTGATGCCGATGAACGCATCGGGGTTCCGGTCCTTGATCGTTCGCAGCACCTGCGACAGATCCTTGACGCCCAGCGGATAGCCCTTGCGTTCGACGACCTCGATGCTCGTCTTCTTCAGTGCCGAATTCAGCGCCGCGAAGTTCTCGAGCCCGAACAGGTCGTCCATGTAGAGGATCGCGATCGTCCTGACGTCGTTGGCGACCAGCATGTCGACCAGCGCGCCCATCATCCGGTCGGGTTGCTGCAGCAGCGAGAAGAAGTGCGGCAACTGCATGTCGATCAGCTTGCGCGACAGCGCCGTCGGCGCGAGCATCGGGTAGCCGAAACGGTTCGCGAGCGGCGCCACCGCGAAGTTGGCGTTGGACCCCCATGGCGGCAGGATCAGGTCGACCTTGTCGCTGCCCATCAGCTTCTCGTAGCTGCGGATGCAGGTTTCGATCTCGCTGCGGTCGTCCAGCCCGATCAGTTCGATGCGCCGGCGCGTGCCTTTCACGTCGAGGCCGCCGGCGGCGTTCTGCTGCTCGGCCCACATCAGGTAGTTCGGCTCCTGGGAGACCTGCGCGCCGCCGGCCCACGGGCCGGTGCGCGCGATCGCATACCCGATCCGGACCGGGCGGGTCTGGGCGAGCGCGAGTGCAGGCATCGAGAGCGCTGCGGCGCCGGCACCGAGAGCCTGCACGGTGCGGCGGCGGGGGACGGACGGGTTGCCCATGGGTGTCTCCTGTCGTGGTCTTCGTAG
>CAYZYC010000200.1:0-3720 GCA_964481165.1 uncultured Limnobacter sp.
CATGCGCATGCCGTTGTAGATCGCGATCGCGCCGGTGGACGCCGCACCGACGGCCGCGCCTTCGGTCGGCGTGAAGTAGCCGCCGTAGATGCCGCCCATCACGACGACGAAGACGATGATCACCGGCATCAGCTGGCCGAGCGTGCGGAACTTCTGCGACAGCGAAGCTCTGGGTCCGGCAGGGCCGGCCTTCGAATCGAAGCGCACGACGATTGCGATCGTGATCATGTAGCTGATCGCAGCGAGCACGCCGGGCACCATCGCCGCGAGGAACAGCTTGCCGATCGACTGCTCGGTGAGGATCGCGTAGATGACCAGCACGACGGACGGCGGAATCAGGATGCCGAGCGTTCCGCCGGCGGCAAGCGACCCGGTGGCCAGCCCACCCGAGTAGTTCAGCCGCTTCATTTCCGGCAGCGACACGTGCGCCATCGTCGCGGCCGTGGCGAGCGACGAACCGCAGATCGCGCCAAAGGCAGCACAGGCGCCGATGCCGGCCATCGCGATGCCGCCGCGCATGTGCCCGAGCCAGGCGGCGGCGGTGTTGAAGATTCCGGTGGACAGCCCCGAGCCGGTGGCGAACTGGCCCATCAGGATGAACAGCGGGATCACCGACAGCGAGTAGTTCGAAGCCTGGAAATACGGCGCCGAGTTCATGTAGGCGAGCATCGGTTCGAGTCCCGACACCCAGATGTAGCCGACCCCGCCGACCAGCAGCAGCGTCAGCCCGACCGGAATGCCGAGGAACAGCAGCGCGATGAGCACGCCGAACATCAGCAGCGAGATCGTCATGCCGCTCATTTGATGTCCTTTCCGCCGCGGCCAATGCGGGCGATGCAGACGAGCGTGAGCAGCAGCATCGACAGAACGATCGGCACGAACACCCACCAGGTGGGGATCTCCAGCATCATCGACATGTCCCGGTATTCGTACTGGTTGATCCCGCCGAGGGTGAGGCGCCAGGTGAGCAGGGCGGCGACGACGGCAAACAGGACGTCGCTGATCAGCGCGAGCGCGCGGCGCATGGCCGGGGGGAACATCAGCACGAACATGTCCACCGAAACGTTTCCGCCGCGCAGGTGGCAGTACGGCAGCATCGCGAAGACGGCAATCGCGGTGCCGCGCTCGGTGAGTTCGAAGTCGCCCAGCAACGGAGAGCCGAACAGCGTGCGGCTCACGATGCTCCCCACCGAAATCGCGGTGAACCCGAGCATGACCATCCCGCCGGCGATCGCCAGCCAGACGCAGGCCCGTTCGACCGCCTGCTCGAAGCCCGGGCGGGCCGCCGCACCGGAATCCCCGGTGCGGCTTGCGCCCTCGCTCATTTATCGTACTTCGCGATCAGCGCCACCACCTCGTCGAACAGCGCCTGGCCGTTCGGCGTGGCCTTGATCCACGCGTCGATCACCGGCCGGGTGGTCTTCTGCCAGCGTGCCTTCTCTTCGGCGGAAAGGCTGACGATCGTATGCCCCTCCGCTTTCGCCTGCTCCAGGCCCGGCAGTTCGGCCGTATCCCATGCCTTGCCGGCTTCCTTGATCCAGTTGTCTCCGGAGTTCTTGTCGATGACTTCCTTGAGGTCGGCGGGCAGGCTCTCGTACTTCTGCTTGTTCATTCCCACCAGGAACACGTTCGTGTACAGGCCGGTTACGGTGTGGAACTTGCAGAGTTCGTTCAGGCGCTGCGGCTTCATCACTTCCCAGGGCACGGTGAGGCCGTCGGCCACGCCGCGCGAAAGCGCTTCGTAGGCCTCGGGCAGCGGCATGCCGATCGGCGTGGCGCCCATCAGCTTGAGCGCGTCGCCGACCGACTTGGTGGGAAGGCGCAGCTTCTTGCCGCGCAGGTCTTCCATCTTCGTCACCACCGCGTCCTTCATGTGGAC
Organism: uncultured Limnobacter sp.; assembly: GCA_964481165.1. Lineage (GTDB taxonomy): Bacteria > Pseudomonadota > Gammaproteobacteria > Burkholderiales > Burkholderiaceae_E > Zeimonas. The sequence continues at coordinate 1,880 of CAYZYC010000200.1, forward strand.
GAGGCCCGGCGCATGGCAGTGCATCAGCAACACGTGGACGTCCTTGTACTCGTCCCTCATGCGATTCTTGTAGAACTCCCAGACCGCCTGCGCAGTGGCCTCGGCCGACGAACCCACGACGAACGGAAGCTCGAACGCCGCTGTGAGCGGGAAACGTCCTGGCGTGTAGCCGGGCACGGTCCAGATGATGTCGGCGACGCCCGTGCGCGCCTGGTCGAAGAGCTGCGGCGGCTTGCCGCCGAGTTGCATCGCCGGGTAGATCTCGCACTTGATCCGGCCGCCCGAATCCTTCTCGACGCGGTCGGCCCAGGGCTTGAAGAGCATCGTATGCGCCGGCGCCATCGGCGACAGGAAGTGCGACATGCGCAACTTGACCTGCTCCTGCGCCCGAACCGGGCCGGCGACGCTCGACACGGCGGCCGCGCCGGCCACTGCCAACGACTGCTTCAGAAACGTTCTTTTTTCCACTGTCTCCTCCTTGGGGAAAAATCAGGAACTTTCGTACGTCTTCGCTGCGATCACCAGTTTCTGTACTTCACTGGTTCCCTCGTAGATCCGCAATGCGCGTATCTCCCGATAAAGCTGCTCGACCATCACGCCGCGCACGACGCCGAGGCCGCCGAACAGCTGCACCGCCTGGTCGATGACCGTCTGCGCCGACTCGGTGGCGAAGAGTTTCGCCATCGACGCTTCGCGCGTCACGCGTTCGCGCTGCGTGTCCTTGGTCCAGGCGGCACGATAGATGAGCAGCGCCGAAGCGTCCACCGCGAGCGCCATCTCGGCGATCTTCGCCTGCGTGATCTGGAACTCGGCGAGCTTCTGCCCGAACACCGTGCGTGCGCGGGTGCGCGCCAGCGCCTCGTCGAGCGCGCGTCGCGCCAGGCCGAGCGCGGCCGCGCCCACCGTCGAACGGAACACGTCGAGCGTCGCCATCGCGATCCGGAAGCCGGCGCCGGGCCGATCGATCATCGCCGAGGCCGGGACCCGGCAGTCGGTGAATCGCACGGTGCCCAGCGGATGCGGAGCGATGGTGTCGATGCGCTCCGAGGCATCGAGTCCGGGCGTATCGGCCGGCACGATGAACGCCGCGAGCGACTTCGCGCCCGGCAGGTCGTCGAGCCGCGCGAACACCGTGTAGACGTCGGCGATGCCGGCGTTCGAGATCCACGTCTTCATGCCGTTCAGGCGATAGCCGTCGCCGTCGCGTTCGGCGCGCGTGCTCATCGCGGCAACGTCGGAGCCGGCATCGGGTTCGGACAGCGCGAAGGCGGGAATCGAGCGGCCCGTGGCGACGGCCGGAAGCCAGCGGCTCTTCTGCTCGTCGGAGCCCGCGAGCGTGATCGGTGCACTGCCCAGGCCCTGCATCGCGAACGCGAAGTCGACCAGCCCCGCGTGGCGCGCGAGCGTCTCGCGCGCGAGGCACAGGCTGCGCACGTCGAGCTTCGGCGTGCGGCCGCCGTGCGGCGAAGGCACGCTCAGTTCGAGCAGCTTCGCGTCGCCGAGCGATCGCACGACGCGGCGACACGCGGCGTCGAGCGCCGCGTCGTCGCCTTCGTGCGGCACTTCCAGTGCCGGAAGGACGTCCGTCGCCCAGCCTTCGAGATCGCCGGCCAGCGTGCGATGCGCCGGATCGAAAAACGGCCAGTCGAGGAACGTCCGGTCGGCCATCGGTCAGTTTCCTTCGAACTTGGGCGTCTGCTTGGCGACGAACGCATGATAGGCGCGATGGAAGTCCTGCGTCTGCATGCAGATCGCCTGCGCCTGCGCTTCGGCCTCGATCGCTTCCTCGAGACCCATGTTCCATTCCTGCAGCAGCATCTTCTTGGTCATCGCGTGCGCGA
>CAYZYC010000201.1:0-3692 GCA_964481165.1 uncultured Limnobacter sp.
TTCAGCGGCATGGGCAAGTGGCTGTTCATCGGCTTCATGGTCGTGTTCGTCGCCGCGATCGCGAACATCTGGCTGCAGATGCCGGCGCTGACGCTGACCGTCTCGACGCTCGCCGTGCTGATCTTCTCCGCATTCATCCTGTACGACCTGCAGCGCGTCGTGAACGGCGGGGAGACCAACTACGTGACGGCAACGCTGGCGGTCTACCTGAGCGTCTACAACGTCTTTGCGAACCTGCTGATGCTGCTCGGCATGCTCGGCGGCGAACGCGACTGACGGCGCTTCGATGCCCGCACGCAGCGGGCATCCGGCTTCGATGCCCGCTGCGTGCGGGCATTCTTATTTTTCGAACACCGCCATCGATTCGACGTGCGACGTGTGCGGGAACATGTTCAACGCACCGGCGGCCTCGAGCACGTATCCGCCCTGGTGCACGAGCAGCGCCGCATCGCGCGCCAGCGTCGCCGGGTTGCACGAGACGTAGACGATCCTTCGCGGCCGGACCGCGTCCGCGCAGATCGCCTTGACGACTTCGAGCGCACCTTCGCGCGGCGGATCGACGAGCACGCGATCGAAGGCGCCGAGCGCCTGCCATCGCGCGACATCGAACTCGAACAGATTCGCGCTGCGAAACTCGCAGCGCGCATCGAGACCGTTGCCGCGCGCGTTGGCGCCGGCACGCTCGACCAGCGTCCGACTGCCTTCGACTCCCACGGCGAACGCGCCGCGCGCGGCGATCGGCAGCGCGAAGTTGCCGATCCCGCAGAAGAGGTCCGCGACGCGTTCGCCCGGTTGCGGGTCGAGCAGGCGCAGCGCGCGGCGCACCAGCACCTCGTTGATCCGGGCGTTGACTTGCGTGAAATCGGTCGGACGAAACGGCATCCGCACGCCGAACTCGGGCAGTGCGTAGCACAGCGTCGACGTCGCGCCGTCCGCAGCGAGGCGTCCCGTCGCATCGCAGAACAACGCGATCGAATCGGGGCCCTTCGGCTGCAGCCAGAGTTCGACCGCCTGCCGGGCGGCGAAATCGCGCAGCCGCTCGAGGTCGTCCGCATCCGGCGGATCGAGCACGCGCAGCACCAGCACGACGAGTTCGACGCCTCGCGCGCCCTCGCCCACCGCCACCTCGATCTGCGGCAGCCGGCGCCGCAGGCCGAGCATCCCGACGAGTTCGCGTAGCGGCACGAGCAGCGCGGACACCCGCTCGGGCAGCACGTGGCATTCGCGCATGTCGGCGACGTAACTCGATGCGCGCTCGTGAAAGCCGACCAGCACGCCGCCCTTCTTCGGCACGTCGCGCACCGACAGCCGCGCGCGATGCCGATAGCGCCACGCCGGGCCCGCGACCGGGCGCATCCAGGTGCGCGCACGCACGCGAGCCAGGTGCCACAGCTGGTCCTCGAGCGCGCGCTGCTTGATCGCCAGCTGCCACTGCGGATCGAGATGCTGCATCGAACATCCGCCGCAGACGCCGAAGTGCGGGCAACGCGGCGTCACGCGCGCGCTGCTCGCCCGCAGCACTTCGCGCGTCTCGGCGACGTCGAACTTCGGCTTTCTGCGCACGATCTCTGCGCGCACGCGTTCGCCGGGCAGCGCGCCGCGAACGAAAACGACCTTGCCGTCGCGTCGCGCGACCCCGTTCGCATCGAGATCGAGCGACTCGATGTCGAAGCTTTCGATCAAGCGGGCCAGGCCTGCAGGAACTCGCGCCAGTGCGTCGCGCCGGCACTGCTTTCCTGCAGCGTGTGCCGCAGCAGCGCGACTTCCTCGGCGTATCGCTCGTGCGTCCAGACGCCGCGCATGCGCTGGAAGCGGCAGAACATCAGGTAGGTGTTGGCCACGTCGGTCTCGCAATACGCGCGAATCTCGTCGAGGCGCCCTTCCCGATACGCCGGCCACACCTGCGAGCCGTCCATTCCGAGCTTGCCCGGAAATCCACAGAGCTTCGCCAGTTCGTCCAGCGGCGCATTCGCGCGCGGCGTGAAGCGCGCAAGCGTGTCCATCAGGTCGAGATGGCGCGTGTGATAGCGGTTCAGGTAGTTGTTGAAGCGGAAATCCCGGTCGTCGTCGCCCTGTTCCCAGTACCTCGGCGCCTGCGCGCCGTGCACGAGACCGCGGTAGTGCAGCACCTGCAGGTCGAAGCCGCCGCCATTCCAGGAGACCAGTTGCGGCGTGTGGCGTTCGACGAAGCGGTAGAACATCTGCACCAGCTTCGACTCGGGATCGCCGGGCTGGCCCAGGCAACGCACGACGAGCCCGCTGTCGTCGCGCAGAAGACAGGCAATCGCGACGACGCGGTGCAGGTGCAGCGGAAGGAAATCGCTACCCGTCTGCTCGCGTCGACGCTCGAATGCGCGCTCGGCGACCTGCGCATCGTCGAGCGACTCGCCGGTTCCCCAAAGCGTACGCAGACCGGCGACGTCGGGAACCGTTTCGATGTCGAAACACAGGACGGGTGTCATCGCGGAGGCAGGAATTTCCCGGGATCGACCGGCTTGCCGTCCTTGCGAATCTCGAAGCGCAGTTGCGGCGCAGCCGAGCCGGTACTGCCGAGTTCGGCGATCCGCTGGCCGCGCTTGACCGACTGGCCTTCCTTGACCAGCAGCGTGCGATTGTTGCCGTACACCGACATCGTCTCGTCGGCGTGCTTGACGATGACGAGGTTCCCGTAGGTACGCGGGCCCGGTCCGCTGAAGATCACGCGACCGTCGGACACCGCGACGATCGGGTCGCCGGGTTTTCCGGCGATCAGCATTCCCAGGCTGCTCGGCTGCGCGTAGCCCTGGACGACCTCGCCATTGCTCGGCCATACGAAGCTGCCGCCCGGAACCGCCGGCGTGGCCGGGCGCTTCGCAGTCGAAGGCGCGGTCGCCGTCGCCGGAGCAGTCGCGGGCGACACGCCGGACGCACCCGAGGGCGCCGCCGCGGGCGCGCTCGACGCTGTCGCAGCTGCCGCGGTCGCCGGCGCGAGCGCCACCGGCGCAGGCGCATCGCTCGCGCTCGCGGCCGACTTCATCTGCGCGAACGCGGTATCCGAATACGGCTGCTTGACGACCTTGGGCTCGGTAACGAGCAGGTTCGGCTGCACTGCCGCGAACGAGCCGCCGGCACCGGCCGCAGTCGGAGCGCCGGTCCCCGACGCGGCCGAAGCGCCGGTGCCGGATGCGACCGGAGCGCCCGTTCCGGGCAACGGGCGCGCCTCGACGCTGGTGCGCGGGATCGGCACCGTCTCGACCGCTGCGACATCGGCTGCAGCACCTGCGCCCGCGCTGCCCGAGGCCGCACCCGTTGCGCCGACGCCGGATGCGTCGGCGCCACTCGCCGCGGCACCCGGAGCCGCAGCAACGCCGGCGGTTGCGGCGGGCGCGGTGAACACCGGCACCTCGGCGCGCACCGGAGGTGCGCGGTGAACGATCGGCGCAGGATGCGTATTCGCGCAACCGGCCAGAAGCAGGATCGCGGCGAACGCAGCGCCGCCGAGCAACAGGGAGGACTTCGACGAAGCGCCCGGTCCCCGAACGCGTGACTGGGAATGTGCCATCGATGGGAGCGCCGATCGGCGCAGTCGCTGAAGAAGAACCAACGGCATCGACCAACGGCATCGGCGGACCGAGGGCCCTAGATGGTGCCGGTGCGTAACGGCACGAATCGTACCGCATCGAGAACGGTCAGCTGCCAATTTCCGCGATCGA
>CAYZYC010000202.1:0-3673 GCA_964481165.1 uncultured Limnobacter sp.
TTCGAGCGCAGCGCGCGAAGCGCGCGCAGCGAGTTGCGCGGCGCCAGCCGGCACGCCGAGCATCGCAGGGCACCGCCGCGCAGCGGCGGCAAGCACCCGGCAGCGCGCCCGGCCGACGGCCCGCGCCTTTGCACGCGCAAACCTCAGCACGCGCAAACCTCAGCACTCGCAGGCCGACGCGCGCGCAGGCCGACGCGCGCACGAAGCTCGGCGAAAAAAAAGGGCGACCGCGCGGGTCGCCCTTCGATCCGGAGCGGCAGAGCCGCCCCCGGTGCGCTACAGCGCCATCACTTCAGGTGCTTGCTGACCAGCGAGGTCATCTCGAACATGTTCACCTGCGCCTTGCCGAAGACCTGCCGCAGCTTGTCGTCGGCGTTGATCAGGCGCTTGTTCATGTCGTCCTGCAGTCCGCCCTTCTTGATGTAGTCCCACATCCGCTTGACGACCTCGGTGCGCGGAAGCGGCTTGTCGCCGACGATCGAGGCGAGCGCCGCGCTCGGCGTGAGCGCCTTCATGAACGCTGCGTTGGGCTTGCGGGCGGTCTTCTTCGCTGCGGTTTTCTTCGCGGCAGGCTTCTTCGCTGCGGCTTTCTTCGCGGCAGGCTTCTTCGCTGCCACTTTCTTCGCCGCCGGCTTCTTGGCGGCGGCTTTCTTCGCCGGCGCCTTCGTCGCTTTCTTCACGGCTTTCTTGGCGGCGGGCTTCTTGGCCGGCGCCTTCTTTGCAGCAGGTTTCTTGGCAGCCTTCTTGGCAGTGGCCATTTCTCGATTCTCCTGAATCCATGGGTGCGATGTTCGTTTCGAACAGCGCGGTTTCAGAGGGAAAACGCGCCATCTCCACAGGAGCGAAGCATGACGCGTCTTGCACGAGTAGCCAACAAAAACAAGCGCGCAACACATGCCGTTCGTCGGGAGTGTTGTATCGGAGACGCAATGCAACGACGCACCGGCGTCGAAGGCGCGCGCGAAAGCGCTCTGCGCGCATCCGCAGCGCAGCGCAAACGCCCCGCCATCGAGCGAAGAAGCCGCGTCAGCCCAGCTCGGATTCGCGCGACGCGCGACGACGCTCGTGGCTCTTCAGGTGTCGTTTGCGCAGCCGGATGCTGCGCGGGGTGAGCTCGACGAGCTCGTCCTCGGCGATGAACTCCACCGCCTTTTCGAGCGTGAGCCGGATCGGCGGGGTCAGCGCGATGTGTTCGTCCTTGCCCGCAGCCCGGATGTTGGTGAGCTTCTTCTCGCGGACCGGGTTGACGACCAGGTCGTTGTCGCGCGAGTGGACCCCGATGATCATCCCCTCGTAGAGCCGCTCTCCCGGCTCGACGAACATCCGCCCGCGATCCTGCAGCTTCCAGAGCGCGTAGGCGACGGCCTCGCCGTCGTCCTGCGAGATCAGCACGCCATTGCGGCGGTCGTCGATCTCGCCGGCCCAGGCGTCGTAGTCGTCGAACACGTGGCTGGCGATTCCGGTGCCCCTCGTGAGGTTCAGGAACTCGTTCTGGAAGCCGATGAGCCCGCGTGCCGGAACGCGATACTCGAGCCGCACCCGCCCCTTGCCGTCCGGATCCATGGCGAGCAGCTCGCCCCGACGGCGGCCGAGCAGCTCCATCACCGCTCCCTGGTGCGCGTCCTCGGCATCGACCGTCAGCAGTTCGTACGGCTCGTGGCGCTCGCCGTCGACGATGCGCAGCCTCGGCTTGGGCCGCGACACCGCGAGTTCGTAGCCTTCGCGGCGCATGTTCTCGAGCAGGATCGTCAAGTGCAGTTCGCCGCGCCCGGAGACGACGAAAGTGTCGGAGTCCGCGGTGAACTCGACGCGCAGCGCGACGTTGCTCTTCAGTTCGCGTTCGAGCCGCTCGCGTATCTGCCGGCTGGTCACGAAGCGGCCTTCGCGCCCGGCCAGCGGCGACGTGTTGACCAGGAACTCCATCGTCATCGTCGGTTCGTCGACCTGCAGCGTCGGCAGCGCCTCGGGAGTCGACGGGTCACAGACCGTCGAGCCGATGTCGAGTTGCTCGATGCCGGTGATCGCGATGATGTCGCCGGCCTCGGCCTGTGCGACGGCGACGCGCTCGAGACCCTGGAACCGCAGCACCTGGTTGACCTTTGCGGTAACCGGCGCGACGCCGGTTTCCTGCGGATCGCCGAACAGGACGACGACGCCCTGGCCGCTGCGGACGCGGCCGCGATCGATGCGCCCGATGCCGATCTTGCCGACGTAGCTCGAGTAGTCGAGTGCCGAGACCTGCAGCTGCAGCGGGCCGTCCGGATCGTCCTCGCGCGCCGGGACCTGGCGCAGGACCGCCTCGAACAGCGGCTTCATCGACAGATTGCCCGCGTGCAGGTCCTCGAGCCGATCGACCGCGAAGCCGTTGAGCGCCGACGCGTACACGACGGGAAAATCGAGTTGCTCGTCGGTCGCCCCCAGCTTGTCGAACAGGTCGAAGGTCTCGTTGACCACCCAGTCCGGCCGCGCGCCGGGCCGGTCGACCTTGTTGACGACGACGATCGGCTCGAGTCCCAGGGCGAGCGCCTTGCGCGTGACGAAGCGCGTCTGGGGCATCGGTCCCTCTACCGCGTCGACCAGCAGCAGCACGCCGTCGACCATCGACAGCGCGCGTTCCACCTCGCCGCCGAAGTCGGCGTGCCCCGGCGTGTCGACGATGTTGATTCGGGTTCCGGCGTATTCGACCGCACAGTTCTTGGCCAGGATCGTGATGCCGCGCTCGCGTTCGAGGTCGTTGCTGTCCATCACGCGTTCGGCAACCTGCTGGTTGGCGCGGAACGTTCCGGACTGGCGCAGCAGCTGGTCGACGAGCGTGGTCTTGCCGTGGTCGACGTGGGCGATGATCGCGATGTTGCGAATGGCGAGTGTCATGAGAGGAGTCCGTTGCCGGCACCGCCGGCGGGGTTCGCGCCGGTGGCTACCAGTCGTTGCGGCACCAGCGTGCCGTCGTCGATTCGTGCCAGGCCGAGCAGGCGGCCGCGCCCGTATACGCGCACGCGCGCAACGTGCTGCCCACCCTGCTGCCGATCCGGCTGCCGATCCTGCTGCGCGACCAGCGACCGATCCTGCTGCCCATCCTGCCGCGCCTCGTGCGGCGGCACGCCGCCCGAGGCGGTCGCGCCTGCGGATCCGCCGCGCGGCGCAACGCGCAGCTTCTGCCCGTGCAGGAAACGCCCGGTCTGGATCTCGTCCAGGTCGATGCGCGGCAGGCCGCCGAGAAGCGCGTCGACGGGCGATACGCGCGCGATCCGCTGCGCCGGATCGAGCGCTTCGAGCGCGTCGGGACCGATCGCGTCGGCGACGTCGAGCGCGCCGACGCGTTCGCGGCGCAATGCGCTCAGGTGCGCACCGCAACCGAGCCGCTCGCCGATGTCCACGGCCAGCACGCGCACGTAGGTTCCCTTGCTGCAGGACACGCGCAGCCGGGCCTGCGGCGGCGCGAACTGCACGACGTCGATCGAATGGATCGTCACGCGGCGGGCCTGGCGCTCGACGGTGATCCCGGCGCGCGCGTACTCGTACAGCGGGCGGCCGTCGCGCTTGAGCGCCGAGTGCATCGGCGGCACCTGCGCGATTTCGCCGACGAACGCCGCCACCGCCGCACGGAACGCGGCCTCGTCGCAGCGCACCTCGTGCCGCTCGATCGTGCGCCCCTCCGCGTCGCCGGTGTCGG
>CAYZYC010000203.1:0-3665 GCA_964481165.1 uncultured Limnobacter sp.
TGTCGCAGATCGAGGTCGCGCAGCCGCAGATCGTGCTGCTCGACATCCAGATGCCGGGGATGACCGGCATCGAGCTCGCCCGGCACATCTCGGCGCGCGCGCAGTCCGATCCGCCGAAGCCGATGCCGTTGATCATCTTCGTGACGGCGCACGACGAGTTCGCGGTCGATGCGTTCGAAGTCCGTGCGATCGACTACCTGCTCAAGCCGGTGCGCTCGGAACGCCTGCGCCAGGCGCTCGAGCGCGCGATCACCCGGATGCCGCTCGAGCAGGCACACGCGATCGACCAGCTCGCGCGGGCGACCAATACGCGACGGCGGCACCTGTCGGTGCACGAGCGCGGCCGCGTGATCCTGGTGCCGCTCGAGCAGGTGATCTACCTGAAGGCCGAACTCAAGTACATCACCGTGCGATCGAAGGAGCGCGAATACCTGATCGAGGAATCGCTGACGTCGCTGGAAGAGGAGTTCGGCGATCGCTTCGTTCGCATCCACCGCAATGCGCTGGTGGCCCGGCCCTCGATCGCCGGCTTCGAGCGCGTGATGCCGCAGGGCGAAGCCGACGGCGGAGACCCGTACTGGCAGGTGGTGTTGCGCGACATCGGCGAGCGCCTGCCGGTCAGCAGGCGACAATGGTCGACCGTGAAGAACCTGGTCAGCTAGTGCCCCCGGAAGCAGCCGCCGCCCGCGAAGCGAAATCACCTCCGCAGCGGCTCGTCATCGCGTCGCGCGAGAGCCGCCTGGCCATGTGGCAGGCCGAGCACGTCCAGGGACTCCTGCGCGCGCTGTATCCCGATTGCGACGTGCGGATTCTCGGGATGACCACCGAAGGCGACCGCCGGCTCGATCGAACGCTGCACGAGATCGGCGGCAAGGGCCTGTTCACGAAGGAGCTCGAGGTCGCGCTGCTCGACGGGCGCGCCGACCTTGCCGTGCACTCGCTGAAGGACGTGCCGATGGACGTCGGCGCGTCGTTCACGCTTGCCGCCGTTCTCGAGCGCGACGACCCGCGCGACGCGTTCGTCTCGAACCGCTTCGCTTCGCTCGACGCGCTCCCCGACGGCGCGCGCCTGGGCACTTCGAGCCTGCGCCGCGCCGCGCAGATCCGCAGGCTCTACCCGGCGCTCGAAGTGCTTCCGCTGCGCGGCAACGTGCTGACGCGGCTGGCCCGGCTCGACGAGGGGCGCTACGACGCGATCGTTCTCGCCGCGGCAGGACTCAAGCGGCTGGGACTCGCCGAACGGATCCGCGCGATCGTTCCTCCCGCAGCGAGCCTTCCGGCGGCCGGGCAGGGCGCGCTCGCGATCGAGACGCTCGCGCAACGCGACGACCTCGCGCGTTGGCTCGCGCCGCTCGCGCACGCGCGCACGACGCTCGAAGTGCAGGCCGAACGCACCGTTTCGCGCCTGCTCGGCGGAAGTTGCCGCGTGCCGCTGGCGGCCTGGTGCGTCACGACGGCCGACTCCGGACTGAAACTCATCGCGCGCGTGGCTGCCGAGGACGGCAGCGCGCTGATCGAAGCGAGCGCCGAATGCGTGCAGGCCGATGCCGCAGCCGCGGTGCGGCTGGGTGAGATCGTGGCGCAGTCGCTGCGCGAGCAGGGCGCCGCGCGGTGGCTCGGGTCGTCCTGACGCAGCCGGCGCCGCGCGTTCGCACGCTCGCGGCGCGCCTGCGCGAAGGCGGCCACGAGACGCTGGAACTGCCGCTTTCGCGCATCGTCGAGCGCACGCACGAACCGTCGGTGCGCGAGACGATGGAGCGCCTGTCGACCTTCGACTGGGTGATCCTCGTGAGTCCCGCAGCCGTGCGCGTGGCGGCGGACATGAAGTCGGTGCAATGGCCGTCGGCGACCGGGGTTGCGGTCGTCGGTCCGGGCAGCCTGCAGGCGATCGTCGATTGCGCGTTGCCGGTCGATCCCGCGCGCGTCGTCTGTCCGCGCGAGGCACCTTTCGACGGGCAAGCGCTCGCGCGGCTGCCGCAACTCGACGTGCGCGACGGCTCGCGCGTGCTCGTGCTGCGCGGCACGGCCGGCAGCGAGGACTGGATCGCGCGCCTGCGCGATCGCGGCGCGCAGGTCGAGGTGCTCGCGCTGTACCGGCACGATGCGCTCGAAGCCGACGCCGATGCGCTCGGAACGCTCGCTGCGTGGCTGGCAGGCGCCAACGGCCCGGTCTTCTGCGTGACGCAGGTGGCCACCGTGCAGCGGCTCGAAACCGCGCTCGCCGCGCGCGACCTGCTCGATGCGGCGCATCGCTGCCGCGTGCTGGCGATTCACCCGCGCATCGCCGACGCACTGCGCGGCGCCGGATGGAACGACGTCCGGACCATCGAGCCCGGCGATCGTGCGCTGGCGCTCGCGCTAGAATCCGCTTCCGATTCGTAGAGCCGAGATCGTGCCCGAGCGCGAAGACAACGTCGAAATGGTCGATGCACCGGGCGCGCCGAAGCTGCCCGCCGCGTCGACGGGCTCCGCGCGCCGGCCGTCCGCGCAGCGCCCGTGGCTCGCCTGGCTCGGCGGCGTTGCCCTCGCGGTCGCGATCGGAGTGGCGGTGTGGACGGCGCCTCGCATCACCGAGCTGCAGAGCGAGGCGACGCACCGCCTGCAGGCGCTCGAGCAGAGGTTGGCGACGCTCGAGTCGATGCACGAGCGCACGCAGGACGAGTTGCGCGACGCGCGCAGCCGCACCGCAGTGCTCGAGAGCCGCGCGCTCGATGCGCAGAGCCTGCAGACGCAGATCGAGAAGCTCTACCGCAACCTCGCCGAGGACAGCACCGACGTGCTGCTGGCCGAGATCGAATCGTCGGTCGTGCTCGCCGGCCAGCAACTCGCGCTCGGAAGCAGCGTGCGGGCTCCATTGACGGCGCTGCAGGAAATCCAGTCGCGCCTCGTGCGGCAGAACGACCCGGCGCTGCAGCCGCTCGGCCGGGCGATTTCCGCGGATATCGCGCGGCTCGAGGCGTATCCGGCCGCCGACATCGGACTGCTTGCGCAGCGTCTGGACGGCCTCGTGCGTTCCTCCGAGCGTTTTCCGCTGCTGGCCACGCTGACCGCGGCGAACGCAGAAGCAGGCCGCGCGCCGAAGGGCGCGAACCCGGCGAAAGGCGAGGAGGCAGGCGAGAAGGTGCGCGAACCAGCGACGCCGTCGAGCGCACCGAGTCGCGCCGTCGACGCCGCCTCGGCGGGGCTGGGCGCGTTGCGCGACGAGATCGAGCAGCTGTTCCGCGTGCGCCGGATCGAAACGCCCGAGTCGATGCTGGTCGCCCCCGAGCAGGCGTATTTCCTGCGCGAGAACCTGCGACTGCTCCTGCTGAACGCGAGGCTGTCGCTGCTGTCGCGCAACGAGGCGCTGCTGCAGTCCGATCTCGAGCGCGCCACCGACTGGCTGCGCCGCTACTACGATGCCGACGACCGTGCGGTGGCCGGCGCGATCGCGCAGCTGCGGCAGGTCGCCACGGCGAAACTCGAGCTGGACCCGCCGACGCTTGCCGAGAGCCTCGCAGCCGTGCGCGCGGCCCGGCTCGCGCGCGACTCGGTTCGCTGATCGTCGGGGAGGCAGCCGGCATGCGACGGATCGTCTGGGGACTGCTGGTCGTCTGCGCCGCCGTCGGTCTGGCGATGCTGATGCGCTTCAACCACGGCAACGTCGCGGTGCTGTGGCCGCCGTA
>CAYZYC010000204.1:0-2013 GCA_964481165.1 uncultured Limnobacter sp.
GTGCTGAACTTCCACGCCTACGCGAACCGCGCGATCGTCGCGCAGGAAGTGGCGGTCGCGCAGGCAGTGACGCTGACCTCGTGGGCGAAGTACTTCGAGAAATTCGTCGCGAATGCGCAGATCCTGTCCGTTGCCTGGCCGCCCGCCGCGCCGGTGCTGTCGGCGGCCGAACGAATCGCCGAGACCGCGCGTGAACTCACCGAGCGCACCGCAGCCGACGAGATCCAGGCGCGCGCGGCGCCGACGATCGGCTACAAGTCGTTGCTGCAGCGCAGCCAGGAAGTGCTGCAGCGGTCGGCCGACACTTTCGGGCTCGGTGCGGTCGCCAACGAGATCGCACGCGCGAACGACCCGCGGTTCTTCGCGTTCGTCGTCGGCGACGGCGGAGACTTTTCGCGGTTCACGCGTCGCTACGAACACGATGCCGACCGCGCTCGCCTGCGCGACGTCGTCGTCTCCTCGCTCGATCCGTTCGTCCGCGGGCCGCGGCGCGACGACCTCCGGTTGCTGCTGCTTCCGTCGTCGTGTTTCGGCCGCACGACGGACATCGACCGGTGGTTTCGCTGGTGGCGCAAACGCGGCGGCACCGAGCTCACGCCGGATCTCGACCGCTGGCAGGCAGTCGACACCGGATCGATCCACGACTACCGGCGCCGCGGATTCCTCGGGCGCAGCTGCCGCCAGCGCGAATGGCTGCCGGTGGGGTGGGGCGCCGCCGAGGCGACCGATGCGGCTGCGCTCGGCACGGTGATCGGAAATACCGGCGGCACCGGCGACAACGCGTTGGCGACACTGCTCGCCGGTTCGGAGATCGCCGGCAACGGATACGCGGGCTTCGATCGCTACAGCGGCATCGAGCGGGTTCGCGAACTGAACTACGAGGCGTTGGCCGACTCCCGGTTTCCCACCACGCAACTCGTGGTTCTTGCCCGCAGCGAAGCCGCCGCGGTGCGGACGGCCAACGTCGTCGGCGCGGGTACGGGTCGGCTGCGGTTGCTCGAGAACTTCGCCGATGACCGGCTGTGGGCGATGTCGGTCGGAGAAGCGTACTTCCGCAGGCCGCCGGGCGCGCCGGCACGCATCGAGTACGCGAGCCTGTACAGCCCGTACTGGCAGGCACGCCTTGCCGAACCGACTGCGGCGCAGCGCGCGGCGGCGATCACCTATGTGCACTGATACGTCGCGCCAGGCCGGGCAGGCGCTCGTCGAGACGCTGGTCGCGGCACTGGTGCTGGTGCCGCTCGCCCTGCTGGTCGTGCTGCTCGGCAAGTACCAGTCGATGCAGATGTCGACGATCGCGGCCTCGCGCACCCTGGCGTTCGAATGCACCGTGCGTCCGCACGATTGCAGCGATGCGTCGGCACGCGCGCGGCTCGGCGACGAAACCACGCGCAGGCACTTCGGCCGCATCGATCGAGAGATCCTGAGCAACGACGTCTTGACCGACGCCGCGCCGGTCGCCGAGCGCAACGCGCTGTGGGTCGACCGCCGAGGTGCCGCTCTGCTCGAGTCCTTCGATGACGTCGACGTGGCGTTGTCGTCGCCGCGCTTCGATGCCGGGCAATCGACCGCCGTCGGGCGCGCGGCCGCCGGTGCGGCCCAACTGCTCGCCCGTCTCGCGGGACCGTCGCGCTTCGGGCTGTCGATCGACGAAGGAATGGCCGATGCACAGGTGCGCATGCGCGTTTCGCCGAGCGAGGCCGGCAACGAAGCCCTCGCGCGTCTCGATTCGCTGCCGTTGACGATGCGCGCGCGGACCGTCGTGCTCACCGATGGATGGCACGCTTCCGCGCCGTACGGCGGCGCCGCGCATACGGTCGAGTCGCGCGTGTCGAGCGGCAGCCGTGTCGACGCATTGCACGAGCTGCAGTTCGCCGCCGGCTATCGCCTCACGCGCTGGGCAATGCAGCTGATGGACTTCGCCGGGCTCGAGCCCGGCGCCTCGTCGTTCCGCCCGCATGAGGTCGACGTGGATCTCGTGCCTGCCGACCGGATTGCGCCATGAGATCGGAA
>CAYZYC010000204.1:2113-3647 GCA_964481165.1 uncultured Limnobacter sp.
TTCGAGACGCTGCAACTGCGCTCTTCGCCCAGTGGCGGAAGCGAAGGGCTCTTCACGCGCTGGCTTCGCGCGGTCCCGGTCCGCGTCGATACGCAGGTGTTTCTCGAGCGATTGCTGCCCGACGACGCACGAGCGGTTCGCCAGCTTTCGTCGCGCGACGCGGGTGTCGGTTCGGCCGAGACGCTGATCGCCCGGTTCGCGCATTCGCTCGACGAGAGCGAAATCCGGATCGAGCGGCATCTGCGCCGTGCCGGCTTCGTTCCGGTCCGGGCGCCGCAGCGTTCGCCGGGCCTCTCGTGGCGTGACGACCGTGCGCGCTTCTTCCGGGGACCTGCCGCGCAACTGCTGCTCACGCTGCACCGCCAGGAGCACGGAACGTCGGTCGTCCTGTACCACGTACGGGGTGCACCGTGATGCGCGACGCCAGGCCGCGCCGCGCGACGTGCGGACAGTCCACCACCGAGTACCTGATCGTGTTGCTGGTCTTCGTGCTCGCGCTCACGGCCGGTCCCGACAGCGCCCTCGAGCAGTTGTTCGAGGCCTTCGGCGAACGCTATCAACGATTCACGCAGGCGATGTCGATGCCATGAAGACCCTTCGCGTAATACCGCAAGCGCTTGCACGTTTCGTCGTCGGCATCTGGTCGCGGCACCGATCCGCGCTCCTGTTCGTCGTCGCACTCGGATTCGGTGCGCTGGCGGTGGCCGGCGCACGTGGATACATCGCCGAGCAGGTCGAGCACGAACGCGCACGCCTCGCGACGAAGCAGCCGATGACCGAGGTCGTCGTCGCCAGGCGCGATCTCGATCGTGGAGCGGTCGTCGCGCCCGAGACCATGGCGGTTCGCGCGGTCCCCGCCGACGTGCTTCCGGGCAGCGCGGTGCGTCCCGAGCGTTTCGAGCAGCACGTCGGCGCACGGTTGGCCGTGCCGATGCGCAGCGGCGAACCGCTGCTGACCGGCGCGATCGTGGGCGGCGACGTCGGAACGTTCTCGAGCCGAATCCGCCCCGGCATTCGCGCGATGTCGGTCCTGGTCGACGAAGTGAACTCGGTCTCCGGAATGCTGCAGCCCGGGGACCGCATCGATCTGTTGTTCACCGTCCGGCCGCCGGGCGCGCCGGGACAGCCTCCGGCGCAGGAAGTGACCGGCACGTTGATGCAGGATCTCGCGGTGCTCGCCACCGGGCGCCAGGTGCGTGCGGCCGCTGAAGGCGTCGGCGGCGGGGGCGTCGAAGGCGGGTCGAACGCACTGCGCCACTTCACGGCGATCACGGTCGAAGTGTCTGCTGAACAGGCCCAACGGCTCATCGTGGCGCAGCGCACCGGAAAGCTCACGGCGATGCTGCGCCACCCGGACGATCGACAGCCGTTGCGTGCGCCGGCGCTGGACCTGAACACGCTGCTCGGACTGGCGCCCCCGAAAGCGAAGCGCGAGATCGTGCAGGCGAGCGGGCCCGAACTCATCGTCGGCGGCCGCGGAAACCTGGCGCCGGTCGCGACGCTCGAGCGCGTTGCCGTCGAGGGTGCGGACGAG
>CAYZYC010000205.1:0-3540 GCA_964481165.1 uncultured Limnobacter sp.
CCAACGAGGGTCTTCTTGAACACCGAATACCCGAGCGAGAGCCGCGACGCGGCGAACGATCCCGGCGCCGACGGCGCCGGTTCCCATCCGACACGCGACGCGGACGTCGGCGGGGCGCGGAGCGATGGTCCCGCGCAGGACTGCCGCGGCGCACCGAACGAATCGACGCAGCCGTCCGACGCGAACGCGAATCCCGATGGCGGTTCCGCGGGCGGCAACGGCCAGACCCGCGACGATGGCGAGGTTCGCGAGCCGCGCCAGGCACGTACGATGTACAACCGGCGGCGCGGCAGTCGCCGCGGACCCCGCGGGGAAGCGCGCAACCAGGGCAGCGACGGACGTGCGCGCGAACCCGGTGCGCCGCAGGGCGCGCAGGTGCGCACCGGCGACGCGTCGACCGACGAAGCACCGATGCCGGCCCCGGGGGTAGATGCCGAGCCGTTGCCGGCCTATGCCAGCGGTGCGGCGATCGGCCTCGATTCGGCGCAGCCGCGCCGACGCGGCGGGCGCAGGCTCCCGTCGGAGGACCAGCCCAAGCTGCACAAGGTGCTCGCCGATGCGGGCCTCGGCTCGCGGCGCGACATGGAGGAGTTGATCCTCGCGGGGCGTGTTTCGGTCAACGGACAACCGGCACACATCGGGCAGCGGATCGGACCGACCGACCAGGTGCGCGTCAACGGCCGGACCGTGAATCGCCGTTCCGTCGAGCTGCCCCCGCGCGTGCTGCTCTACCACAAGCCGCCGGGCGAAATCTGCACGCGCGACGATCCGGACAGGCGCGCGACGGTGTTCGACAAGCTGCCGCGGATCAAGGGTTCGCGCTGGGTTGCCGTCGGCCGGCTCGACTTCAACACCGAAGGACTCCTCGTGTTCACGACGTCGGGTGACATCGCGAACCGGCTGATGCATCCGAGATACGGGTGGGAGCGCGAGTACGCGATCCGCGTCATCGGCCGCGTCGACGATGCGGCGCGCGAGAGCCTGCTCGCCGGCGTCCAACTCGACGACGGTCCCGCGAAATTCGCGCGACTCGAGGACCTCGGCGGCGACGGCGTCAACGCCTGGTATCGCGCAGTGATCTCCGAAGGCCGGAATCGCGAGGTGCGGCGCATGCTCGAGGCGGTCGGATTGACGGTGAGCCGACTCGTCCGCCTGCGTTTCGGCCCCGTCGCCTTGCCGCGCGGGCTCGCCCGCGGTCGCTGGGCCGAACTCGACGAGGCCGAGGTGCACGCCTTGCAGCAGGCGGTTCGCCACGCCGGGAATCCGGCGGGCGCCAGGGAGACTCCGGCGCAGCGCAGTGCCGACGAAAGCGATGAAGACGAGTTGCGCCACGTCGCTGCGCAGGATCACGACGACGAATGGGTGGAGGATCCGGACGACTCGATTGGCAACCGCATTCTTCCGCACGAGGCGGTCGAAGTGCGCAGACCCGAGTTCGACGACGACGAATGGCAGCCGCGTTCGGCGAACGCGCACCAGGAGGCGATCACGCGCCTCGTGCGCAAGGGCGATCCGGGTGCGGCGCCCGGGCCGGGCAAGCGGGGAGGGTTCGGCAAGTCGAGAACCCGCGGCGGTCGCGGTGCGACGTTCACCGGCCCGATGGACAGCACGCGCGCCGGCGGGGCGGCAGGCGGGTATGGCGGCTACGGTCACCCGGGCCCCGGCGGCGCTCGCGATTCGCACGGCGGTCGCGGTGCGCAGGGCAGGCGCGGCGGGCAAGGCCCGCGCGGCGGGCCCGGTTCGCGCGGTCCGTCGGGTCAGCCGCAAGGCGCGCCGAAGCCCGGCGGCCGAAGCGGCAAACGCGGCGGTCGTTCACGCGGGCGATCCGGCGGCGGGGGCGGCGGCGGAGGCGGGGGAGCAGGACCGCGCGGCGGCTGAACGCACGG
Source organism: uncultured Limnobacter sp. (assembly GCA_964481165.1). Lineage (GTDB taxonomy): Bacteria > Pseudomonadota > Gammaproteobacteria > Burkholderiales > Burkholderiaceae_E > Zeimonas. The sequence goes on from CAYZYC010000205.1 coordinate 1,887, forward strand.
GCATCGGCCGGACGATGCCGAACATGCCCGTCGCACTCGCGCAATCGCACTGATCCGACTTAACGGCACGGCGCGATTCGGGCTATAATCTGCAGGATAGTGAATCGCCGCATCGGCAAGTGTTCCGCGGCGCTCCGGCCGACGTCACCGGATGCGCGGCCAGGCACCGGGCACGGGCGGCGTGCTCGAAGAAATGGGCTCTCGCAGGCCCATTTTTTTTTCTCGTCGGTCGGCCGAAGGTCGGCAGGGGGTAGGCCAGTGTCCGCAGAGATGACGTCGCAGGCGATCATCGAGCGCACCCTCGCCGCGATGGGCTATGAAGTCGTCGACATCGAGCGGGCGCACGACGGGCTGCTGCGTGTGTACATCGATTCGCCGGACGGAATCCGCCTGGACGACTGCGAAAAGGCGAGTCGCCAGCTCTCGCACGTGCTGGCCGTCGAGGACGTCGACTACACGCGTCTCGAGGTGTCGTCGCCGGGGCTCGACAGGCCGCTGAAGAAGCCTGCCGACTTCGAGCGCTTCGCCGGCTCCGAGATCACGTTGCGGCTGCGAAAGGCATTCGAGGGGCGAAGGAATTTCGACGGGCTGTTGACCGTCGAGGACGATGGGCGTTACGGGCTCGAACTGATCGAGCGCGACACGCAGGCATCGCGGCAGGCACGGCGTGGCCGGGGCGGAAGTGCGGCGGCGACGGCCGCGAGGTCGACGGCGGTGGCGAAGCCGGAACGCACCCGGGCGGCTGCTGCCGTTCCCGCGGCCGCGGAAGAGGATCGAAGTCGGAAACTCGTTTTTTCGCTCGACGAGATCGAGCGGGCTCGGCTGGTGCCGAAGCTGAAGTTCCAGGAGAGGCGGAAATGAGCCGGGAAATCTTGTTGCTGGTCGACGCATTGGCTCGCGAAAAGAACGTCGCGCGCGATGTCGTGTTCGCTGCGCTCGAAAGCGCGCTGGCTTCGGCCACGAAGAAGCGTTTCAAGGAAGAGGTCGACATCCGCGTCTCGGTCGACCGGATGTCCGGAGAGTCCGAGTCGTTCCGCAGATGGCAGGTCGTGCCCGACGGCGAACTCGAAGACCACGACGTGCAGATGATCCTGAGCGAGGCGCAGAAGCAGCTCGGCGACATCCAGGTCGGCGACTACATCGAGGAAGAGCTCGAGCCGGTCGACATGGGACGCATCGGCGCGCAGGCGGCCAAGCAGGTGATCCTGCAGAAGATCCGCGACGCGGAACGCGAACAGATCATCAACGACTTCCTTGCGCGCGGCGAATCGGTGTTCTCCGGAACGATCAAGCGCATGGACCGTGAAGGAGCGATCGTCGAATCGGGCAAGGTGGAAGCGCGGCTGCCGCGCGACCAGATGATCCCGAAGGAGAACCTTCGCGTCGGCGATCGCGTGCGCGCGTACGTCGCGAAGATCAACCGCGAGGGTCGCGGCCCGCAGTTGTACCTGTCGCGCACGGCGCCCGATTTCATCCGCCACCTGTTCGCCAACGAGGTGCCCGAGATCGAGCAGGGGCTGCTCGAGATCAAGGCCGCGGCGCGCGATCCCGGCGTGCGCGCGAAGATCGCCGTGCACTCGAACGACCGGCGCGTCGATCCGATCGGCACCTGCGTGGGCGTGCGCGGCTCGCGCGTGCAGGCGGTCACCGGCGA
>CAYZYC010000206.1:0-3526 GCA_964481165.1 uncultured Limnobacter sp.
CCTCGGCGCGCGCGATCGCGCCCTTCATCCCCTTGGCGCCTTCGGTGAGCACGAGGATCGCGCCGAGCGCTTCGAGCATGCGCCGGCGTTCGATCGTCATCGTGTCGGGCATCGTGAAGATGCAGCGATATCCGCGCGCAACCGCCGCGTACGCGATGCCGATCCCGGTGTTGCCGCTGGTCGGCTCGACGATGACCATGCCGGGCTGCAGCGAACCGCGCGAGATCGCATCCTCGACCATCGCATTGCCGATCCGGTCCTTGACCGACGCGAACGGGTTGAACCCCTCGTGCTTGATCGCAACGGTGCCGGGCAGGCCCGCACCCAGCCGGTTCAGCCGGACCAGCGGCGTATCGCCGACGGTCTGCGTGATGTTGTCGTGGATGCGCCCTCGTGCCATTCGTCGCTCCAGTCTTCGTCGATGGAAGATGCCGTCGGCGACCGGCGTCGCGGCAGTCCGCGCTACGTCAGGCCGCGGTGACCCGGTCCATGCGCCGCAACGGGCGCTCGACCATCGTCGTCGCGGCGCCGTCGTGCGCCCGAACCTCCAGCGGCAGCACGTCGGCGAGCGTGCGCGCATCGAGGCGCTCCAGGAACGCCTTCAACGCTTCGTCGATGACCGCGGTGAGCCTGCAGCTTCCGGTGAGCGAGCAGGCATTGTGCGGACCGAAGCATTCGGTGATCTGGAAGTCGGATTCCATGCGCCGCACGACGGCACCGACGTTGATGTCCTCGGGACGATGCGCAAGGCGCATTCCCCCGCCCTTGCCGCGCACGGTCTCGATCCAGCCCGCGATGCCGAGCTGGTGCGTCACCTTCATCAGATGCGCTTCGGAGATGTCGTAGGCGCGCGCGACTTCGGCGATCGTGCACAGGCGGTCCGGGTGCTGCGCGACGTACATCAGCAGTCGCATCGCGTAGTCGGTCATCATGGTCAGGCGCATCGCGATCTCCTCCTTGTTCGGCGGGCCGGGGTCTGCCGACGAGTCGACTGGCGCTGCCGCGGGCCGTTCGGCAGGAGCACCTGACCGCGCTTCGCCCGTCCGGCCGGCAGGCGGCGCAACGTACAGCGTACAGCGTCTTGCCGTCGCGCGCTGCGCGTCCGGCGGGAGCAGCGGGTCTTGCCGCCGGGCACTGCGCACCCGGTGCAGCGCAGGTCGGGCGAGTCTACGACGTTTGCCGGGGGTCGGAACGGCCCGGAGACTCCTTACCGGGCGTCCGCGGGTTCGTCGGCGTCGCTCGCGGCAGCTTCGTCGAGCATCGAACGCTTGTCGCGAACGGCGCCCCATTTCTCCGCCTCGGGAAGCGCCGGCTGCTTGCGTGCGATCACCGGCCAGATGCGCGCCAGATCCGCATTCAGCTGCAGGTACTCCTGCTGGTCCGACGGAACGTCCTCCTCGGCATAGATCGCCTCGACCGGGCACTCGGGGATGCACACGGCGCAGTCGATGCACTCGTCGGGGTCGATCACCAGCATGTTCTTGCCCGCGCGGAACGCGTCGACCGGGCAGACGTCGACGCAGTCGGTGTGCTTGCACGCGATGCAGGCTTCGGTAACTACGTGGGTCATGGCGTACTTGAAGATATATGTTATAGCTATCTTATTCCCCGGCGAAAAACCCTGTCAAACGCCAGATTCCGGGACCCGCGTGGCCGCCACCCTGTCGCGCGAACACCGCTCGCGATAGTCTGCAGGCGAAACGACCGAAGGAGCGCCGTATGCGCGTGCAGCAGATCACCGAAGACTGGGGGCTGGGACACGTTCGACGCGCAACGCGCCCCGACCCGCAACCGGGGCCGGGCGAAGTGTTGCTGCGCATGCTCGCGTCTTCGCTGAACTATCGGGACCTGGTCGTCCTCGATCGCGGCTACGGGAAGCAGACCGGAACGCTACCGCTGGTGCCCTTGTCCGACGGCGTCGGTGAAGTCATCGCCGTCGGCGCCGCAGTCGACCGTGTCGCCGTCGGAGATCGCGTCTGCCCGATGTTCTTTCCGTCGTGGATCGGCGGCGAGCCCGACATCCACCGGCTGACGCACTCGCTCGGCGGGCCGCTCGACGGCACGATGTCCGAGTTCATGTGCCTGTCGCAGGAGGCCGTCTCGCGCGTGCCCGCGGCGCTGAGCGACGAACAGGCCGCCTGCCTTCCGTGCGCGGCGCTGACCGCGTGGACGACACTGGCATCGTCGAGCGTCACCCGACCCGGGGAACACGTTCTCGTGCAGGGTTCGGGCGGCGTCGCGCTGTTCGCTCTGCAGTTCGCGCAGTTGTTCGGCGCACGCGTGACGGTGATCTCGTCGAGCGACGAAAAGCTCGATCGACTCCTGCGCATGGGCGCGCACGCCGGGGTCAACTATCGCAAGACCCCCGAATGGGCGCGCGCCGCGCGCGACGCCACCGGAGGGCGAGGATTCGACCAGGTCGTCGAACTCGGCGGCGAGCAGACCCTGCCGCAGTCGCTGCGCTGCATTCGACCCGGCGGCACGATCTCGATGATCGGGGTGCTTTCCGGTTCGTCGATCAGCGGCTCGCTCGGCCTCGTCGTCACGCGATCGGTCCGGCTGCAGGGCGTCACGGTCGGCCACCGCGACGCCTTCGAGGCCATGTGCCGCGCGATCGAACAGCATCGCATCGAACCGGTCGTCGACAGCGTCTTCGCGTTCGACGATCTCGTTGCGGCGTACGAGCGCCAGAAGAGCGGTGCGCAGTTCGGCAAGGTCTGCGTTACGCATCGCGGTTGAATTTGCGCGCTACCATCGTCCCATGACCGCAACCGTCCTGCACCGCGTCGATTCGCGCGGCGTGGCCACCGTCACGCTGAACCGCCCGCAGGTGAACAACGCCTACGACGAGGACCTGCTCGACGGCGTGCTCGCGGCGATGGATTCCCTGGCTTCGGTCGACGGCTTGCGCGTGGTCGTCATCGAAGGCGCCGGTCGCCATTTCCAGGCGGGCGCCGACCTGGACTGGCTGCAGCGGGTGTCGAAGCAATCGGCGGAACGCAATCTCGAAGCGTCCCGCCTGACCGCGACGGTCGTCCACCGCCTGAACACGCTGCCGGTTGCGACGCTGGCGCTCGTGCAGGGTGCCTGCTTCGGCGGCGGCACCGGAATCGTCGCCGCCTGCGACATCGCGATCGCGGCCGACGGCGCGCGATTCTCGATCGCCGAAACGCGCTGGGGACTGATGGCCGGAATCATCGTTCCGCAGTTGAACGACGCGATCGGCGCGCGCCAGGTGCGCCGCTACGCGCTGACCGGCGAGCGTTTCGACGCCGACGAAGCGCGGCGCATCGGACTCGTGCACGAAGTCGTGCCCGCAACCCTTCTGCGCGAAACCGGCGCGCGCATCGTCGACCAGCTGCTGCAGAACGCGCCCGAAGCGAACGCGCAGACGAAGGCGCTCGCGCTCGCCTTCGCCTATGGCGATCCGTCGCCGCAGACCTTCGATCGCCTCGTCGAGCAGCACGCGCAGAAGCGGCAATCGGCCGAAGCGGCCGAGGGCTTCGCGTCGTTTCGCGAGAAACGC
>CAYZYC010000207.1:0-3492 GCA_964481165.1 uncultured Limnobacter sp.
GCTACCTGGGCATGGTGCGCCAGTGGCAGCAGATCGAATACGGCAGCCGCTACTCGCATTCGTACATGGACGCGTTGCCCGACTTCGTCGGGCTGGCGCAGGCCTACGGCCATGTGGGCATCCGCGTCGAGGATCCGAAGGACGTCGAGCCGGCGCTGCGCGATGCCTTCGGCAAGTACAAGGACCGTCTCGTGTTCCTCGATTTCATCACCGACAAGACCGAGAACGTCTGGCCGATGGTGCAGGGGGGCAAGGGGCTCACCGAGATGCTGCTCGGTTCGGAAGACCTGTGAGGCGCCGGCGATGAGACACATCGTTTCGATCCTGATGGAAAACGAACCCGGCGCGATGTCGCGCGTCGTCGGCCTGTTCTCGGCGCGCGGCTACAACATCGAGACGCTGACGGTCGCGCCCACCGAGGACAAGTCGCTGTCGCGCATGACGATCGTCACCGCGGGCTCCGACGACGTCATCGAGCAGATCACCAAGCAGCTGAACCGGCTGATCGACGTCGTCAAGGTCGTCGACCTGATCGAGAATCCGTACATCGAACGCGAGCTGATGCTGATCAAGGTGCGCGCGACCGGCAAGGAGCGCGAGGAGATGAAGCGCATGACGGATATTTTCCGCGGGCGCATCATCGACGTCACCGACCGCACCTACACGATCGAGCTCACCGGCGACGGCGTGAAGCTCGACGCGTTCATCGACGCGCTCGATCGTGCCTCGATCCTCGAGACCGTGCGCACCGGCGCCTCGGGGATCGCGCGCGGCGAGCGCGTGCTGAAGGTCTGATCCCTTTCCAGGATTTCCAGGAGAACCAGCGAATGAAAGTCTTCTACGACAAGGATTGCGACATCAAGCTCGTCAAGGGCAGGAAGGTCGCGATCGTCGGATACGGGTCGCAGGGCCACGCGCACGCGCAGAACCTGAACGACTCGGGCGTGAAGGTCGTGGTCGGTGCGCGCAAGGGCGGCCCGTCGTGGGACAAGGTGAAGAAGGCCGGGCTCGAGGTCGCCGAGGTTCGCGATGCGGTGAAGGATGCCGACTTCGTGATGCTGCTGATGCCCGACGAGCACATCGCCGCCGCGTGGGCCAACGACATCGAGCCGAACGTGAAGAAGGGCGCCACGCTCGCCTTCGCGCACGGCTTCAACATCCACTACGGGCAGGTCGTTCCGCGCGAGGACCTCGACGTCGTGATGATCGCGCCGAAGGCGCCGGGCCACACGGTGCGTTCGACGTATGCGGCAGGCGGCGGCGTGCCGATGCTCGTTGCCGTGCACCAGGACCGTTCCGGGATCGCGCGCGACATGGCGCTGTCCTACGCGTGCGCGATCGGCGGCGGTCGTGCCGGCATCATCGAGACCAACTTCCGCGAGGAGACCGAGACCGACCTGTTCGGCGAGCAGACCGTGCTGTGCGGCGGCACCGTCGACCTGATCAAGGCCGGGTTCGAGACGCTGGTAGAGGCCGGGTATGCCCCCGAGATGGCGTACTTCGAGTGCCTGCACGAACTGAAGCTGATCGTCGACCTGATCTACGAGGGCGGCATCGGCAACATGAACTACTCGATCTCGAACAACGCCGAGTTCGGCGAGTACGTGACGGGTCCGACGATCGTCACCGCCGAAACGAAGAAGGCGATGAAGGTCGCGCTCGAGCGCATCCAGAGCGGCGAGTACGCCAAGCAGTTCATCCTCGAGAACCGGGCCGGTGCGCCGACGCTGCTGTCGCGCCGCCGGATGACCTCCGAGCACCCGATCGAGGTCGTCGGCGAGAAGCTGCGCGCGATGATGCCCTGGATCAAGGCGAACAAGCTCGTCGACAAGTCGAAGAACTGAGCGAGCGACCCGGGGGTACAGCGAGCGACGAACCCAGTGCACTACCCGCATCCGATCGTCGCCCGGGAGGGCTGGCCGTACATCGGGCTGGCCCTCGTGGCAGCGCTCGCGGTCACCGCGATCGGCGGGTGGTGGTCGCTGCCGTTCTGGATCGTCGCGCTCTTCGTGCTGCAGTTCTTCCGCGATCCGCCGCGCGAGGCGCCGCAGGGCGAGCGGCTGGTGCTGGCGCCGGCCGACGGGCGCGTAATCTCGATCGAGACGGTGCGCGATCCGTACGCCGATCGCGATGCGATGCGCATCTCGGTGTTCATGAACGTGTTCAACGTGCACTCGAACCGTTCCCCGGTCGACGGAACCGTCGAAGCGGTCCGCTACTCCCCGGGCAGCTTCGTCAACGCCGACCTCGACAAGGCGTCCGAACAGAACGAACGCAACGCGCTGTCGATCCGCGCCGATGACGGCTCGCTGGTCGGATGCGTGCAGGTCGCCGGACTGATCGCGCGGCGCATCCTCTGCTACGTGAAGCCCGGCGACGCGCTCGTCCGCGGGCAGCGCTTCGGCTTCATCCGTTTCGGCTCGCGCGTCGACGTCTACCTGCCGCTCGGTTCACGGCCCTTCGTCGGCGTCGGCGAGAAGGTGCATGCCACTTCGAGCCTGCTCGCCGAACTGCCCCGTCCGATGCCGGCCACGGCGATGGCTGCTGCGGCGGTGCGACAGGCCGTGGGGGAACCCGCCGATGGATGACGACCGGTATCGCGAAGGGCTCGCGCCGCGCCGTTCGCGGCGCATCTACCTGCTGCCCAACGCGTTCACCACCGCGTCGCTGTTCTGCGGCTTCTACGCGGTCGTGCAGGGAATGAACAACCGCTTCGAGGCCGCGGCGATCGCGATCTTCATCGCGATGGTTCTCGACAGCCTCGACGGTCGCGTCGCCCGGCTGACCAACACGCAGAGCGCGTTCGGCGAGCAGTACGACAGCCTGTCGGACATGGTGTCGTTCGGCGTCGCGCCCGCGCTGGTGATCTACGAGTGGTCGCTGCGCGGACTGGGCAAGTGGGGCTGGCTCGCGGCCTTCGTCTACGTGGCCGGCGCCGCGCTGAGGCTGGCCCGCTTCAATACCAACGTCGGCGTCGTCGACAAGCGCTTCTTCCAGGGGCTTCCGAGCCCGGCCGCGGCGGCGCTGGTCGCCGGCCTCGTCTGGCTCGTCACCGATCTGCGCGCGACGCAGTGGATATCGGTGTCCGGCGAGGATCTCGCGTGGTTGTCGTTCCTGATCACCGTCTACGCCGGCATCACGATGGTTTCGAACGCGCCGTTCTACAGCTTCAAGGACATCAACCTGAAGAAGAGCGTGCCGTTCATTTTCGTGATCGGCGTCGTGATGCTGTTCGTGCTGGTGTCGTCGGATCCGCCGACGGTGCTGTTCGTGCTGTTCCTGCTGTACGGAGTGTCGGGATACGCGTTGTGGATCTGGCGCTGGCGAACCGGCGAATCGCTGCCGTGGCGCACGCCGGCGTGGGGTGGCGCCGATGCGCCCGACGAAGCCGAACTCGACGAACTCGCGGCGCGCGACGATCGCTTCGACGATGACCGCGACCTCGACCTCGACGACCGGGACCGGGACCGCGAGAGGGATCCCGGCCGCGAA
>CAYZYC010000208.1:0-3446 GCA_964481165.1 uncultured Limnobacter sp.
ATGCGTTGGGTCCGTCGGACAGCGCACGCGCGGGATCGGGATGCGTCTCCATGAACAGGCCCGCGATGCCGACGGCTACCGCCGCGCGCGCGAGCACCGGCACGAATTCGCGCTGTCCGCCCGACGACGTTCCCTGCCCGCCCGGCAGCTGCACCGAGTGCGTGGCGTCGAAGACCACCGGGCAGCCGGTCTCGCGCATGATCGCGAGCGAGCGCATGTCGGAGACCAGGTTGTTGTAGCCGAACGAGGCGCCGCGCTCGCAGACCAGGATGTTGTCGCCGTCGCCCCCGGCGGCGCGCGCCGCGGCGCGCGCCTTCTCGACGACGTTCTTCATGTCGTGCGGCGCGAGGAACTGGCCTTTCTTGATGTTCACCGGCCGCCCGGCCGACGCGACGGCGCGAATGAAGTCGGTCTGGCGAACGAGGAACGCCGGCGTCTGCAGCACGTCGACGACGGCGGCCACCGCGGAGATCTGGTCGACTTCGTGCACGTCGGTGAGCACCGGTACGCCGATCTGGCGGCGCACTTCGTCGAGGATCTTCAGCCCCTCGTCGATCCCCGGACCGCGAAACGACGTCCCCGAACTGCGGTTCGCCTTGTCGAACGAGGACTTGTAGATGAACGGAACGCCGAGCGCGCCGGTGATTTCCTTCAACTGCCCGGCGGTGTCGAGTGCGAGCTGGCGCGACTCGATCGCGCACGGACCGGCGATCAGGAACAGCGGCCGGTCGAGTCCCGCTTCGAATCCGCACAGGCGCATCAGGCGCTCCCCGGATCGACGCTCACGCCAGCCGCACGACCGCCGGCTCGGCGCGCGCCGGACGATGCCGGGCACGCTCGAGCGCAGCCTCGACGTACGCGCGGAACAGCGGATGCCCGTCGCGCGGCGTCGAAGTGAACTCGGGGTGGAACTGCACGCCGACGAACCACGGATGCGCGTTCGGACCGCTGCGCGGCAGTTCGATGATCTCGGTGAGTGCCTCGGTCGGCGTGCGCGCCGCGATCACCAGGCCGGCGTCCTGCAGGCGGCCGACGTAGCCGTTGTTGACCTCGTACCGGTGACGATGGCGCTCGTTGACCGACTCGCCGTAGATCGACGCCGCAAGCGTTCCGGTCGTGATCGGACAGCGTTGCGCACCCAGGCGCATCGTTCCGCCGAGATCCGAGCGCGTATCGCGTTTCTCGATGCGCCCTTCCCGGTCGTGCCACTCGGTGATCAGGCCGACCACCGGATGCGGCGTGTCCGGATCGAATTCGGTGCTGTTCGCCCGGGCCAGTCCGCAGGCGTCGCGCGCGAACTCGATGACGGCCAGCTGCATGCCCAGGCAGATGCCCAGATACGGCACGCCGTTCTCGCGCGCGAAGCGGATCGCGCGGATCTTGCCTTCCACCCCGCGCCGGCCGAATCCGCCCGGAACGAGGATCGCGTCGAACCCGTCGAGCATCCCGGGGCCTTCGGACTCGATGCGTTCGGAATCGATGTAGTCGATCCGGATGCGGCTCTCGGTGTGGATGCCGGCGTGCACGAGCGCTTCGCTCAGCGACTTGTACGATTCGGTCAGGTCGACGTACTTGCCGACCATCGCGATCCGCACTTCGTGTTTCGGGTGTTCGAGCCGATGCACGATGTGGTCCCACTCCGACAGGTCGGCCGGCCGGGTATCGAGGCGCAGGATCTCGCAGATCGTGCGATCGACGCCCTGCTCGTGCAGCATGCGCGGGATCTTGTAGATGCTGTCGGCATCGCGGACCGAGATCACCGAATCGAGCGGCACGTTCGAGAACAGCGAGATCTTCGCGCGTTCGTCGTCGGGGATGCTGCGGTCGGCCCGGCACATCAGCATGTCGGCCTGGATTCCGATTTCGCGCAGCTTCTGCACCGAGTGCTGGGTGGGCTTGGTCTTGAGTTCGCCGGCAGACGGAATGAACGGAACCAGCGTCAGGTGCACGAAGCACGCGTTGCCGCGACCGAGCTTCAGGCTCATCTGGCGCACGGCCTCGAGAAAAGGCAGCGACTCGATATCGCCGACCGTGCCGCCGATCTCGACGATCGCGACCTGCGCGGCTCCGGGCGCGCCGACTCCTGCGCCGCGCTCGATGTACGTCTGGATCTCGTTCGTGATGTGCGGGATGACCTGCACGGTGCGCCCGAGGTATTCGCCGCGGCGCTCCTTCTTGATCACCGCCTCGTAGATCTGGCCGGTGGTGAAGTTGTTCGTGCGGCGCATCGGCGCCGAGACGAATCGCTCGTAGTGCCCGAGGTCCAGGTCGGTTTCGGCGCCGTCAGCGGTGACGAAGACCTCGCCGTGCTGGAACGGGCTCATCGTCCCGGGATCGACGTTGATGTACGGATCGAGTTTGAGCAGCGTCACCTTCAGCCCGCGCGACTCGAGCAGCGCCCCGATGGAGGCTGCGGCGATGCCCTTGCCGAGCGAAGAAACGACGCCGCCGGTGACGAATACGAATTTGGTCATGTGGCTCGGCCGGAAAGCGCGATTATACAAGCGAAGATGCACCCTGCCGGGAGCAATTCACGCCCTGCGCCGGCACAGCCGCTCCTGCAGTTCCAGCAGCGCTTCGTCGGCTGCGGCCTCGGGTTGCAGCGTCAGGTGGGCGATACCGTGGATCTCGTCCATCGATACGCGGATCTCGGCGAGGATCCGCGGCCACTGCGCGATGTCGTCGATGCCCACGTGCGCCGACAGCGCCGTGCGTCCGTCACCGAGCGACCACAGGTGCAGGTCGTGCACCGAACGCACGCCTGCCGGCGCGCGCAACGTCGCCTCGACCCGCGCCGGATCGACACCGGCCGGCGCCGCGTTCATCAGCACGCGGGCGCTGTCGCGCAGCAGGCGCGCGGTCGACACGAGCAACAGCACGCAGATCGCCAGCGTCAGGATCGGGTCGATCAGCGTCCATCCGGTGAACCACACCGTCACCAGCGCGATGATCGCGATCGCGGAACCCGCGAAATCGCCGATCACGTGCAGCAGCGCGCCGCGGACGTTCTGCTCGTGGCGCTCGCCATGCAGCAGCCGCCAGACACCGGCATTCACCGCCATTCCCGCGATGGCCACCGGCAGTGCGATTTCGACGTCGATCGATGCGGGCGCGCGCAGGCGGCCCAATGCCTCGACGACGATGAAGACCAGCACCGCCAGATAGAAGACGGCGTTCAGCATCGCAGCCAGCGGCTCGGCACGCCCGTAGCCGAAGCTCATCTGCGGCCCCGCCTCGCGGTGCGACACCCAGCGCGCGACCCATGCGATGCCGAGCGCCGCCGAGTCGGTCAGCATGTGCACGCCGTCGGAGACCAGCGCCAGCGAACCGCTGAGCAATCCGACCGCGACCTCGACGAACCCGAAGCCGAGGACGATCAACAGCGACCAGCCGAGCGCGGACGACGAGACGTGCAGCGCGTGCGAGTGCCCGTCGTGCGAGTGCCC
>CAYZYC010000209.1:0-3432 GCA_964481165.1 uncultured Limnobacter sp.
GTTCTTGTTCTGCCAGTAGTACGCGGCGCTGTGGCACATTTCGGCGCTGCCGCCGATCACCGCGTCGAGAGCCTGCAGCGGCGGAACGAGTTCGCCGGCCGAGTAGACCTTGACGGTGAGACGCCCGCCCGACATGTCGGTGATGCGCTTGGCCATGCGCTCGGCGCCCGTGCCGAGGCCCGGGAAATTCTTCGGCCACGTCGTGACCATGCGCCATTCCATCTTGCCCTGCGACAGCGCGGGCGCCGCCAGTGCCGCGCTACCGGCTGCAGCGGTCGCGGTAAGTCCCTTCTTCAGAATCGAACGACGGTCCATCTGTGGTCTCCCCCGGGGAATCGTGAACGAATCGGACGGCCGATCGATTGCGTCGTCCGCAGTTTCTCGCCGCAGTTTCGCGCGGATGCTCGCCGAAACGGTGGCGGATTGTAACCGCCGCGACGCGGCGTCGGAACCAGAAGTATCCCTGCCGGGCAGGCGATTCGTGCAGTATCCACCAACGCGTCCGGCGCTTCAGCGCCTGCGCGGCGGTGGCAGGTCGGTGCACGTGCCCTCGTGCAGTTCGGCCGCCATGCCGATCGTTTCGCCCAGCGTCGGATGCGGGTGGATCGTGCGGCCGATGTCGGTCGCGTCGGCGCCCATCTCGATGGCGAGCGCGATCTCGCCGATCATGTCGCCCGCGTGCGTGCCGACGATCGCCCCGCCGACGATGCGGTGCGTCTGCTCGTCGAACAGCAGTTTCGTGAACCCTTCGTCGCGGCCGTTGGCGATCGCGCGGCCCGACGCGGTCCACGGGAACGACGCCTTGCCGATCGCAACGCCGCGCGCGCGCGCTTCGTCCTCGGTCAGCCCGACCCATGCGATCTCGGGATCGGTGTAGGCGACCGATGGGATCACGCGTGCGTCGAAGAAGCTCTTCTCGCCGGCGGCGGCCTCGGCCGCGACGTGCCCTTCGTGCGTCGCCTTGTGCGCGAGCATCGGCTGGCCGACGATGTCGCCGATCGCGAAGATGTGCGCGACGTTCGTGCGCATCTGCCGATCCGCCTCGATGAAGCCGCGCGAATCGACTTCGACTCCGGCGCGCTCGGCGCCGATCTTCCTCCCGTTGGGCGCGCGTCCGACCGCGCTCAGCACGAGGTCGTAGGTCTGCGGCGAATCGGGCGCATTGGCGCCTTCGAACCACACGCGGATCCCGTCGTCGGCGGCCTCGGCGCGTACCGTCTTCGTCTGCAGCATCACGCGCTCGAAGCGGCGGGCGTTGAACTTCTGCCAGACGCGCACCAGGTCGCGGTCGGCGCCGGCCATCAGGCCATCGAGCATTTCGACGACGTCGATGCGCGCACCCAGCGTCGAGTAGACGGTCGCCATCTCCAGGCCGATGATTCCGCCGCCGATCACGAGCATGCGCCCGGGCACCGACGGCAGCTGCAGCGCGCCGGTGGAATCGACGATGCGCGGATCCTCGGGCAGGAACGGCAGGCGCACCGGCATCGAGCCCGCGGCGATGATCGCCTGCTCGAAACGCACGAGCTTCGTCTCGCCGGTCTTCTCCTGGCCCTCGCCGCTCGTGACTTCGACCTCGAGGTGGTGCGCGTCGACGAAGTGTCCATAGCCGCGAACGACGCGCACCTTGCGCGCCTTCGCCATCTGCGCGATGCCGCCGGTCAGCTTCGCCACGACCGCCGACTTGTGCGCGCGAAGCTTGTCGAGGTCGACCTGCGGTTCGCCGAAAGCGACACCGATCGACGCGAATCGATTCGCCTCGTCGATCACCGACGCGACGTGCAACAGCGCCTTCGACGGAATGCATCCGACGTTCAGGCAGACGCCGCCGAGCGCTGCGTATCGTTCGACGATCACCGTGTCGAGTCCGAGATCGGCCGCGCGGAACGCAGCGGCATAGCCCCCGGGTCCACCGCCCAATACGAGCATTGCGCATTCGACGTCGGCGCTGCGGCCGTTTGCGGCGGCCTCCGGCGCCCGGGGTGCCGGCGGTGCGTCCGCCGGCGGCGCTGCGGCAGCCCGTGCATCGGCGGACTGCGCGGCGGCCGGCTGCGCCGCCTCGCCCTGCGCTTCGAGCTCGAGGATCGCCGAACCCTCGGAAACCTTGTCGCCGAGCTTCAGCAACAGCTTCTTCACCACCCCCGACGACGGCGACGGGATCTCCATCGACGCCTTGTCCGACTCCACCGTGATCAGCGACTGCTCGGCCTGCACCGCGTCGCCTTCCTTCACCAGCACCTCGATCACTTCCACTTCGTCGAAGTCGCCGATGTTCGGCACCCGCACCTGGATCGTCTCGCTCATCTGTCGCTCGTTCGGTGAACCGTCGGGATGGGAGCTGCGCAGCGGCGCGTCTCGTTCAAAGCAGCGCGCGCCGGAAGTCGGCGAGCAGTTGCGCGAGCCGCGTGTTGAATCGCGCAGCCGAAGCGCCGTCGATCACGCGGTGGTCCCACGACAGCGAGAGCGGCAGGATCAGCCGCGGCTCGAAGCCCTTGCCCTGCCACGTCGGCCGCATTGCCGAGCGGCACACGCCGAGAATGGCGACCTCCGGCGCGTTGATGATCGGCGTGAAGTAGGTGCCGCCGATTCCTCCGAGGCTCGAGATCGAGAACGTGCCGCCCTGCATGTCGCCGGGCGAGAGCTTCCCTTCGCGCGCCTTCGCCGCGAGCACCGCGGTCTCGCGCGCGATCTCCAGGACTCCCTTGCCGTCGGCATCGCGGATCACCGGAACGACGAGTCCGTTCGGCGTGTCCGCAGCGAAGCCGATGTGGTAGTAGCGCTTCAGGATCAGGTTCTCGCCGTCGAGCGACGCATTGAACTCGGGGAACTGCTTCAGCGCGACCACGCAGGCCTTGATCAGGAACGCGAGCATGGTCAGCTTGACGCCGTCCTTCTCCTTTTCCTGCTCCCGATTGAGCTGCACGCGGAACGCCTCGAGCTCGGTGATGTCGGCGTCCTCGTGGTTCGTGACGTGCGGAATCATCACCCAGTTGCGGTGCAGGTTCGCCGCCGAGATGCGGCGAATCCGCGCGATCGGCTTCGACTCGATCGGGCCGAAACGTGCGAAATCGACCTTGGGCCATGGAATCAGCCCGAGCCCTGCTCCCGCATCGCCGGTCGCCGCCGCCGGAGCTTCGCCGCCGCGTTGCAGCGCCGCCTTCACCCATTCGCGCACGTCGTCGTGCACGATCCGCTGCTTCGGCCCCGAGCCGCGCACGAGCGCGAGATCGACGCCGAGCTCGCGCGCGAACTTGCGCACCGACGGCGACGCATGCGGCTTCACGACGTGCGCGCGATCGTAGTCGAAGCCTTCGGTGGGCGATCCCGGACGCTGCGCCGGAAGCTCGGTCGCTGTCGGCGTGGCGCCCGGGCGCGCCGCGCCCGGATCGGCATCGGCCGCCTCGGCGTCTTTCGAGCGCTGCGAGTCGTCCG
>CAYZYC010000210.1:0-2033 GCA_964481165.1 uncultured Limnobacter sp.
TCGGCGCCGACGTCTGCCACATGAACCTGCACAAGACCTTCTGCATCCCGCACGGAGGCGGGGGTCCGGGCATGGGCCCGATCGCGGTCGCCGCGCACCTCGCCCCGTACCTGCCGACCGATCCGTTCGCCTCGGCGCAGCAGGCAACGTCGGTCTCGGCAGCGCCGCACGGAAGCGCGCTGATCACGACGATCTCGTGGATGTACATCCGGATGATGGGCGCATCGGGAATCCGCAAGGCGACCGAAGTCGCGATCCTGAACGCCAACTACATCGCGCACCGGCTGGCACCGTATTTCCCGGTGCTGTACCGCGGCGCCAACGGGGGCGTCGCGCACGAGTGCATCCTCGACACGCGCAACCTGAAGGCCGACTACGGGATCAGCGCCGAAGACGTCGCCAAGCGGCTGATGGACTACGGCTTTCACGCGCCGACGCTGTCGTTCCCGGTTCCGGACACGCTGATGGTCGAGCCGACCGAATCGGAGTCGAAGGAAGAACTCGACCGCTTCTGCGACGCGATGATCGCGATCCACGGCGAACTGCAGCGGATCGCGCGCGGCGAACTCGATCGCGACGACAACCCGCTGCGCAACGCTCCGCACACCGCCGACGAGATCGCCGGCGACTGGACGCACGGGTACTCGCGCGAGGAAGCCGCCTTCCCCCTCGCATGGGTGCGCGACGCGAAGTTCTGGCCGGCCGTCAAGCGCATCGACAATGCCGGCGGCGACCGGAACCTCGTCTGCACGTGCCCGCCGCCGGCGGGCTGCGAATGACGAAGCGCCACCGCAACGAACCGCGACGAAAGGCCCTATGAGCGACTTGCGCGACATCGCGCTGCATGCGCTGCATGCGGCGCAGGGAGCGAAGTTCGGCGCATTCGCCGGCTTCCGGATGCCGATCCAGTATCCGGCTGGCCTGCGCGCCGAACACCTGCACACGCGGTCTTCGGCCGGACTGTTCGACGTGTCGCACATGGGCCAGTTGCGGATCCGTGCGCTCGACGGGCGCCCGCAGACGCTGCACGCGCAACTCGAGGCGGCGATTCCGGTCGAATTCGACGGCTGGGCCGATTCGCAGCAGCGCTATTCGCTGCTGCTCAACGACGACGGCGGAATCGAAGACGACCTGATGCTCGTGCACCGGGTCGACGGCGACCGGGCCGAAGTGCGGATGGTGGTCAACGCAGGCAATCGCGAAGCCGATCTCGCGCGGCTGCGCAGCCTGTGCCCGCTGCTGTCGATCGAAACCGTCGATGCGGCGCTGGTCGCGCTGCAGGGCCCCGCCGCCGAGAGCGTGCTCGCAACGCTCGACGCGCGCGCAGCCGATCTGCGCTTCATGCAGGCGGCGACGCTGCAACTGCTCGGCGCCGAATGCTTCGCCACGCGTTCGGGCTACACCGGCGAAGACGGCTTCGAGGTCTCGCTGCCGCTCGAGCGTGCCGAGGAAATCGTGGTCGCGCTGCTCGCGAACCCGGCGGTCCGGCTCGCCGGACTCGGCGCCCGCGACACGCTTCGCCTGGAGGCGGGCCTGCCGCTGCACGGCAACGACATCGACGCGTCGACGACGCCGATCGAATCCGGCCTCGCATTCGCCATACCCAAATCGCGCCGTGCCGGCGGCGCCAAGGCCGGCGGATTCCCCGGCGCCGCACGCATCCTCGCACAGCTGGCCGAAGGCACTCCCCGCCGCCTCGCCGGACTCGTCTCGCGCGAATCGATGCCGATCCGTGCGCACGCCGCGATCGTCGACCCGTCCGATCGCACGGTGGGCGAGGTGACGAGCGGGACGATCTCGCCCACGCTCGGCCATCCGGTGATGCTGGCCCGCATCGATCGCGCCGCGCTCGATGCGGCGGCCGACGCGCCCTTGCGGGCCGTCGTGCGCGACCGCCGGCCGCCGGTGCAGCCGGCAACGCTGCCGTTCGTGCCCAAGCGCTACAAGCGCTGAAGCCAGCGGCCTGCGAGGGCCCCGCGCGGCGTCTGCGGCGTCTGCGGCGTCTGCGGCGGTCCCGCGGCGTCTGCGGCGGC
>CAYZYC010000210.1:2133-3344 GCA_964481165.1 uncultured Limnobacter sp.
GCGGCGTCTGCGGCGTCTGCGGCGTCTGCGGCGGTCCCGCGGCGTCTGCGGCGGCGCCGGCGGCAGACCCGCGGAGCGTCTGCGGCGGTCCCCGGCGGTCCTGCGCGGCGGGTGCGCACCGGCGCGGACATCGGGAACACGCGGCCTTGAGCGCGCGCACCGCTTCTGCGTAGACTGTCCCACCTTCCAACAACGATAGCGGAGACCGAGATGGCGAAACTGCGCGTGGCAACGGCGCTGGCGGCGGCTGCACTGCTGGCGTCCCCGCTGGCGAACGCCGGACCTACGCTCGATTCGATCAAGTCCAAGGGGGTGCTGCGCTGCGGCGTCAACACCGGCCTGATCGGCTTCTCGGCGCCCGACAGCCAGGGCAACTGGAAGGGAATCGACGCCGACTTCTGCCGCGCTGTCGCGGCTGCGATCCTCGGCGACGGCAACAAGGTGCAGTTCGTGCCGACGAACACGCAGAACCGCTTCACCGTGTTGCAGTCGGGCGAAGTCGACATCCTGTCGCGCAACACGACGTGGACGGCGAGCCGCGATGCGACGCTCGGCGCCGTGTTCGCCGGAACGATCTTCTACGACGGCCAGGGCTTCATGGTGCGCAAGGACGCGAAGATCACGAGCGCCACGCAACTGAACGGCGCGACGGTCTGCGTGCAGCCGGGGACGACCACCGAGCTGAACCTCAGCGACTACTTCCGCACGAAGAAGATGAACTTCCGGCCGGTGGTCGTCAACGAACTGCAGCAGGTCGAACAGGCGTTCTTCTCGGGTCGCTGCGACGTGTTCACGACCGACATCTCGGGGCTCGCAGCAACGCGCCTGAAGGCGACGAACAAGGACGACTACGTGATCCTCCCCGAGGCGATCTCGAAGGAGCCGCTCGGGCCGCTCGTGCGCCGCGGCGACTGGGAGTACTACACGATCGTCAAGTGGACGCTGTTCGGCCTGATCGAAGCCGAGGAATACGGCGTGACGTCGGCCAACGTCGACAAGCTGAAGGCCGAGAGCAAGGAGCCGCCGGTGCAACGCATCGTCGGCAGCTCGGGCGACATCGGCAAGGGGCTCGGGCTCGACAACGACTGGCTCGTGCGAGCGATCAAGGCGGTCGGCAACTACGGCGAGATGTACCAGCGCAACATCGGCCCGATCGGCATCGAGCGCGGACAGAACGCGCAATGGCGCGATGGCGGCCTGATGTACGCGCC
>CAYZYC010000211.1:0-3339 GCA_964481165.1 uncultured Limnobacter sp.
ATGCTCGAATCGGCGCCGATCGTCCGTTATCCTCGTGCAATGACTCGCGCAACGATGACCGAGACGGACGCCGACGACCGCATGCGCGCGCGCCGTGCGCTGCTCGCGACGCTCGGCGTTTCGGTTCTCGCGGCCTGCTCGTCGATGCCGCCTGCGCCTTCGACTCCCGGCGAAATCGGGATCGACGACACGCCGGTCCCCGACGTGCCCGGCAGCCTCGACGAGGAACGCGCGCGCGAAGCCGCGTTCCTGGCGCTCAGCCTCGTCGACACGCCGTATCGCTACGGAGGCAACACGCCGAAGGGCGGCTTCGATTGCAGCGGCCTGATCGTCTACGTCTTTCGCACGGCGGCCGGTTTCGCGCTGCCTCGCACCGTCAAGCAGATCGCGCGCGTCGGCACGCCGATTCGCCTGCGATCGGTGCGCACCGGCGACCTGGTGCTCTTCGACACCGTGGGCCGCTTCTCGCACGCCGGCATCTATGTCGGAGCCGGACGTTTCGTGCACGCGCCTTCCAGCGGCGGCGTCGTGCGGCTCGACGGCGTGCAGGCGCGTTACTGGAAGCCCCGGTTCTCGGGAGTGCGGCGCATCTGAGCAGGCCGGGGGTTCCCGCCTGCGAGCATCCGGAAAGTCCGGGCTATCGCATCGCAGGCGTCAGTGGATTGCTTGCAGGCCGGTCGCCGCCCGCGTAGCGTTGGCGAACCGGCATGTATCCATCGAGGAGGTCGAGATGGATGACAGCAACCGAATCGTTGTCGAAGCCTGGAACACGATCCTCTACGACAAGTTCTGCCGGTTCAAGCACCTGCTGGTCGACGGGCTCGCCCGGCATAGCGACGCCGCGTTCGAGCGCGTCGCGCATCCGACCGGAGCACGGGTGCTCGACGTCGGTTGCGGATTCGGCGACAGCACGCTGCGCATTGCCAAAAGCGTCGCCCCCGATGGCGAGGCGGTCGGCGTCGACTGCGCCGAACGATTCATCGCCGATGCCGAAGCCGACGCGCGCAAGTCCGATGTCGGAAACGCGCATTTCTTCGTCGGCGACGCGCAGTGGGGCGACCTGCGCGGCCCCTACGATTTCGCGTTCGCGCGTTTCGGCACGATGTTCTTCGAGATGCCCGGCGCGGCGATGCGCAACATCCGCAATGCGCTCGCTCCCGGAGGCAGCTTCACGCAGATCGTCTGGCGCCGCCGCGAGGAGAACCCGTGGGTTCACGAGGCCGAACTGCGCGTGAAGGAGATCGTTCCCGTCGTGTCGCACGAGGACACCGACCAGGTCCATTGCGGCCCGGGGCCGTTCTCGATGTCCGGCCCGGACATGGTGAGCAGCATGCTGCGCAGCGCGGGCTTCGAGCGCATCACCTTCGAGCGTTTCGACTGCGACGTCTGCATCGGTCGCGACCTCGACGAAGCGATCGAGTTCGCGATGGCGCTCGGGCCGGCGGGCGAGATCATCCGGCTCGCGCAGGAGGAAGGCGAAAAGCGCAAGCCGCAGGTCGTGGCGGCGATGCGCGAGGTGCTGGCTCCGTACCTCGGCGCCGATGGCGTCTGGGCGCCCTCGAGCAGCTGGTTCATCACGGCGACGAATCCCGGCTGAATTGCGCGAGCGGAAGCGCGCGGTCCGGGAGCGTGCCGTGGGCGACGACCGGCTTCGACGAGGAATCGCCGCGGCGCGCCTTCGGTCGGCGCGCCGCGCGGTCGCGGACGCGTAGCACGACCGGCTGGCGCGCGCAGCAACTGCGTACGCAAGGCCTGTGCAGCCTCTCACGGCCCCGCAGCGATGGCGCCGATATACTCGGGCGATCTCCCGTCACACTTCATAGTTGCCGCTGCGAATGAGCCCGACCGAAAAGCGCCTGCGCGATCTTCTTGCCCGCCGCATCCTGATTCTCGACGGGGCGATGGGCACGATGGTGCAGCGCTACCGGCTCGACGAGGCGGCGTTTCGCGGCGAACGGTTCGCGTCGCACGATCACGACCTGCGCGGCAACAACGAACTGTTGTCGCTGACGCAGCCGGGTGTCGTGCGCGAGATCCACGACCAGTACCTCGCGGCCGGCGCGGACATCATCGAGACCAACACCTTCGGCGCCACCGCGATCGCGCAGGCCGACTACCGGATGTCGGAGCTGGCGCGCGAGATGAACCTGCAGGCGGCGCGCCTCGCGTGCGAGGCGCGTGACCGCTACGCGACGCCCGAGCGTCCGCGCTTCGTGGCCGGCGCGATCGGGCCGCAGCCGAAGACCGCGTCGATCTCGCCCGACGTCAACGACCCCGGCGCGCGCAACGTCAGCTTCGACGAACTGCGCGCGGCCTACGGCGAGCAGGTGCAGGCGCTCGTCGAGGGCGGCGTCGACCTGCTGCTGCTCGAGACGATCTTCGACACGCTGAACGCGAAGGCGGCGCTCTGCGCGATCGACGAAGTGCTCGCCGCGCGCGAGGCGGAAGGGCATCCGCGGGTCCCGATCATGGTTTCGGGCACCGTCACCGATGCGTCGGGGCGCCTGCTCTCGGGGCAGACCGTCGAGGCGTTCTGGAACTCGATCCGTCACGCGCGGCCGCTCACCGTCGGGCTGAACTGCGCGCTCGGCGCTGCGCTGATGCGCCCGTACATCGAGGAACTCGCCGGCAAGGCCGACACCTTCGTCTGCGTCTACCCGAACGCCGGGCTGCCGAACCCGATGTCGGATACCGGCTTCGACGAAACGCCGGCGATCACTTCGTCGCTGCTGCGCGAGTTCGCGCAGGCGGGCTTCGTCAACATTGTCGGCGGCTGTTGCGGCACGACTCCCGAACACGTCGCCGCCATCGCGAAGGAAGTCGCGGGAATGCCGCCGCGGCGCGTTCCCGAACGCCCGAGCGCGCTGCGCCTGGCCGGGCTCGAGGCGTTCAACGTCGACGACGATTCGCTCTTCGTGAACGTCGGAGAACGAACGAACGTCACCGGGTCGAAGGCGTTCGCGCGCATGATCCTCGGCGGCGACTTCGATGCCGCGCTCGCCGTCGCGCGCCAGCAGGTCGACAACGGCGCGCAGGTCATCGACGTGAACATGGACGAGGCGATGCTCGACTCGGTCGCCGCGATGACGCGTTTCCTGAACCTCGTCGCCTCCGAGCCCGACATCGCGCGAGTCCCGGTGATGATCGACAGCTCGAAATGGGCGGTCATCGAGGCCGGATTGAAATGCGTGCAGGGCAAGCCGATCGTCAACTCGATCTCGATGAAGGAAGGCGAAGACGAGTTCCTGCGCCAGGCCGCGCTGTGCCGGCGCTACGGCGCCGCAGTGATCGTCATGGCCTTCGACGAGCAGGGCCAGGCCGACACCTTCGAGCGCAAGA
>CAYZYC010000212.1:0-3331 GCA_964481165.1 uncultured Limnobacter sp.
TGGTACGTGCTCGCGGCGCTGCTCGCGCCGATCGGCTACGTGACGCAGGACGTCGTCGCCGACGCGATGACCGTCGAGGCCGTTCCGCACCACGACGCGCACGGCGCACCGATCGATCCGGCGCGCCTTCGCGCGATGCACACGACGATGCAGACGCTCGGGCGCGTCGCGATCATCGGAGGCACCGTGCTGGTCGCGCTGCTCAACGTCGTGCTGCTGCGCGATGCCGGCTCGCTGCCCGAGGACGCGAAAGTGGCGCTGTACGTGCTCGTGCACCAACTCGCGCTGGTGATCCCGGCGGTCTCGGTCGGCGGAGTGCTGTTCGCTTCGTGGCTGCGCCGGCGCGAACGCGGCCGACTGCGCAGCGCAGGCGTTGCGGAAGCCGAGATCGAACAACGGCTCGCGGTGCACACCGAGCGCCCTGCGGTGAATTACTGGGTGCTCGGTGGCGGGCTGGTGTTCGCCGTGCTGTCGCTGGGCGTGGGGCTCGGAGACTTCGCATGGGGCCAGGAACTCGTCTTCACGGTGTCGATGGCGATCATCGTTACGCTGATGTGGCGGCTGACGCGCGAACTCTCGGCCGAAGCGCGGGAAACGCTGCTGGGCACGGCGCTCGTGATCTTCGTGTTTCGCGCCGTGCCGACCGCGGGGGCCGGCCAGACGTGGTGGATGATCGACGAACTCGGATTCGACCAGCAGTTCCTGTCGGTGCTCGCCGTGATCGGCAGCGTCCTGACGCTGGCGGGACTGTTCGTCTTCCGCCGGTTCATGGCCGAGCGATCGGTCTACTACGTCGTGGGAACGCTCACCGTCGCCGCCGCGCTGCTCGCCGTGCCGATCGTCGGCATGTTCTACGGGCTGCACGAGTGGACCGCTGCGCGCACCGCGGGCATCGTCGATGCGCGCTTCATCGCGCTGGTCGATACCGCGATCGAATCGCCGCTCGGGCAGATCGCGATGGTGCCGATGCTCGCGTGGATCGCCAACTCGGCGCCCGAGCGGCTGAAGGCGACGTACTTCGCGGTGATGGCCTCGTTCACGAACCTGGCGCTGTCGGCTTCGCAGCTCGGAACCAAATACCTGAACCAGATGTACGTCGTTTCGCGCGAGGTACGCGACCCGGCCACCGGCGCGGTGAGCGTCGCTGCGGACTACAGCCAGCTCGGCGAGCTGATGCTCGTGGCGATGGCGATCGCCTTCGTCGTTCCGATGGCGGTGATCGTGCTCGCGCGCGTCGTCCGCCTGCGCAGCGCTTGAGCCCCTGCGGTATCCTGCCCGCATGTCGCACATCCTGCATCGTGTTCTCGGTCGCACACTGCCGGTGGCGGTGTCGGGCAGCGGCACGACGATCGTCGACTCGAACGGAAACACGTATCTCGACGCCTCGGGCGGGGCCGCGGTGTCGTGCCTCGGTCACGGGCATCCGGACGTGCTCGCGGCGATGCACGAGCAGATCGACCGGCTCGCCTATGCGCACACGAGCTTCTTCACGACCGAGGTCGCCGAAGCGCTCGCCGACACGCTGGTCGTCGACGCGCCGGCCGGAACCAGCCACGCGTATTTCGTCTCCGGCGGTTCGGAAGCGGTCGAGGCCGCATTGAAGATGGCGCGCCAGTATTTCGTCGAGATCGGCGAACCGCAGCGCAGGCACTTCGTCGCGCGCCGCCAGAGCTACCACGGCAATACGCTGGGCGCGCTCGCCGTCGGCGGCAACGAATGGCGCCGCGCGCAGTTCGCGCCGCTGCTCGTCGACGTCACGCACGTGTCGCCGTGCTATCCGTACCGCGACCAGGCCGTCGGAGAGACGCCGGAAGCCTATGGACGACGCCTGGTCGACGAGCTCTCCGCGGCCATCGACCGGCTGGGGCCGCGCAACGTCATCGCATTCGTCGCCGAGACGGTGGTCGGTGCGACGGCGGGCGCGCTGGTGCCGGTTCCCGGCTACTTCCGCGGCGTGCGCGAGCTGTGCGACCGGCACGGCATCCTGCTGATCCTCGACGAGGTGATGTGCGGCATGGGACGCACGGGCACGCTGCACGCGTGCGAGCAGGAGGGCATCGCCCCGGACCTGATGACGATCGCCAAGGGGCTCGGGGGAGGGTACCAGCCGATCGGTGCGGTGCTCGCGCAGCGGCGCATCGTCGACGCGTTCTCGCGCGGCAGCGGGTTCTTCCAGCACGGACACACGTACCTCGGCCATCCGGTGGCCTGCGCGGCCGCGCTCGCGGTGCAGCGAACGATCCGGCGCGACCGGCTGCTCGACGCCTGCCGCGACATGGGCGAGATGCTCGCCACGAAGCTGCACGCGCGCTTCGATGCGCACCCGAACGTCGGCGACATCCGCGGCCGGGGGCTGTTTCGCGCGATCGAACTCGTCGCCGACCGGGACGGCAAGGCGCCGTTCGACCCGCAGCACCGGCTGCACGCGCGCATCAAGCAGCAGGCGATGCAGCGCGGCCTGATGGTCTACCCGATGGGCGGGACGATCGACGGGCGGCTGGGCGACCACGTCCTGCTCGCTCCTCCGTTCACGATCGCGGCGCACGAGATCGACCAGGTGGTCGATCGGCTGGGCGACGCGGTCGATGCGGCCATCGGATCGCTGCGCGCCGCGGGCTGAGAGCCGGGGCGCGAAGCACGGCCGCGAAGCACGGCCGCCTGCGATACCGGGTGTCGTACTGCGGTTTTCCCGGGGGTTGCCCCGGGGTTGCCGGCAGGTCGTGAAACGGCATAATGGGCCGCGCCTTTTCTTCCAGGAACCTCCGGGAGCACCGTCACATGAGCAAGTCCAGCAGGATCATTCGTCTGGCAGCGATCGTCGGAGCAGCACTTTCGACCGCTGCGTTCACGGCGCCTGTCGCCGCGCAGCAGAAATTCATCACGATCGGCACGGGCGGCGTCACCGGCGTCTACTACGCGGCCGGCGGTGCCGTATGCCGCCTGGTCAACAAGGATCGCGCCAAGCACGGGATCCGCTGCTCGGTCGAATCGACCGGCGGTTCGGTGTTCAACGTGAACACGATCAAGGCCGGCGAGCTCGATCTCGGCTTCGTGCAGTCCGACGTGCAGTTCAACGGACTGAAGGGTGTCGGCCAGTTCAAGGACGCCGGCCCGTACGCCGACCTGCGCGCGGTGTTCTCGGTGCACCCGGAACCGTTCACCGTCGTGGCGCGCAAGGAAGCGAACATCAAGACGTTCGACGACTTCAAGGGCAAGCGCTTCAACGTGGGTAACCCGGGCTCCGGCACGCGCGCTTCGATGGAGGAGCTGCTCGGTGCGATGGGCTGGAAGATGAGCGACTTCGGCCTGGCAGCCGAGCTGAAGGCCGACG
>CAYZYC010000213.1:0-3250 GCA_964481165.1 uncultured Limnobacter sp.
GCCCTGAGCAGTTCGAGCGGGCGCTTCTGCACCTTGCCGGTGAAGCGCAGCGGCTCGCCGTCGACTTCGATGCCGAATCGGCCGAAGGTGCGAATGCGCAACGGCCAGGGCCACGCCTCGAGACGCGCCGCCGGCCCATCGGGACGCAGCGACCGAAGCCGGATCAGTCGACGAACGTAGTCGGTCTCGACGTCGTGTTCGAGCGCGAGCAGGCACAGCCGGGCCATCGGCGCGCTGCGCCACCACGCCGAGTTGACGAAGCCCTGCTCGCGCATCACCCGGAACAGCGAGCGCACTGCGACGCGCTGCGCGTCGACGTCGCCTTGCGCGCCGGCGAACTGCGCCTCGAGTTCGTGCACGTAGTAGCGCGCGTTTGTGCAGCCGATCTGCCGCGCGATCCGCATCGTCGCGGCGAGTTCGCGTCGCGCGCCAGCGACGTCTCCGCCGAGGAAGAGCGAGTGTGCGAGCGCGGGCCTCGTGTAGACCTCGCCCCAGAGCACGCCGGCCTCGATCGCGCAGGCGAGTCCCGCGGCGGCGTGCTCGCGCATCGCGTTGCGGTCGTCGCGCCGCGTCGCCTCGTGAAAGCAGGCGAAGTGATAGTGCACGCCGTCGAGCCGACGCTCGCGGGAGACGCTCGCGTTCATGCGGCGCAGGTACGCAGCGGCGACATCCGGATCTCCGCCCGTCGAGGCCGCGAAGACGCCCTGCCCCGCCAGCATGAAGTCCCACAGGTGCGCGCCGGTTTCT
The DNA here is from genome assembly GCA_964481165.1 of uncultured Limnobacter sp. Taxonomy (GTDB): domain Bacteria; phylum Pseudomonadota; class Gammaproteobacteria; order Burkholderiales; family Burkholderiaceae_E; genus Zeimonas. The sequence goes on from CAYZYC010000213.1 coordinate 748, forward strand.
CCGGCCAGCGCCAGGCCACGCTCGACCGTGGCGAGCGCCTCGGCATTGGCGGCGCCCATCCACTGCGAGATCGCGAGGATCGCTTCCCAGGCGAGCCGCTCGAACGGCCCGACCGTCTGCGCATTCGCGAAGGGCTCCATGCGGCGCACCACTTCGTTGGCCGCGTCGAGGCGACCGACCCACCACTCGTAGTACAGCACCAGGTGGTTGGCCGCGATCATGCGCGTCGACGCGCCGATGTCCTGCGCGAGCAGGGCATCGACGCGGGCCGCCCACCGCGGCAACGCCGGATCCTGCGGTCGACGGTACATCAGGATCGAGAAGATGGCGGCAACCGCGCGCACCTCGATCTCCGGCGACGGGAACTCCGGGTGTCGCACCCGCAGCGCTTCGAATTCCTCGATCCACGGGTCGGCAGGCCGGAAGTCGCTCCATGCGTAGATGAAGGTATCGACGATGCCGGACCACGCCAGATACTCGCCGACCGGGTGCGACTTCTCGCGAAACGCCGCATACGCGCGCGCAAGGTGCTCGCGTGCTTCGCCCGGATCGAAGGGCATGCGGCACGTGCCCAGGTAGTAGTCGAGCCACGGAACACCGGCGCGGTTCGACGGCGGGATCTCGCCGATCCATTCGGCGAGCGTGTGGAAGCGGCCCTTGCGCACCAGTTCCCCGGCATGCTGCAGCACCATGCCGACGATCGGTTCCCAGTCTCCGGTATCGCGCAGCAGCGCGATGCTGGCGGGCACGTCGCCCTCCTCGGCGAGCAGCGACGCCGCGAGCCGCTTGCTGCGCAGCTGCTCGTCGGCCGGCAGGTGCTCGCGCGCCTGCGCGAGCAGGAACTGGCGAAACAGCGGGTGGTACTCGAAGGTCGGTTCCTTGCCGGCGATGCGATGGCGCACGATGAAGAAGTTGCGCCTTTCGAGTTCGGCGAGCCGTTCGGCCGCGTCGTCGACCCCCGTCAGGCGCGCTGCAGCGGCCGCCGTCAGGCGCGGCAGCAGTGCCGAGCGCAGCAGGAAATCCTGCCTCTGCGGATCGATCTGCGCGAATACCTCCCCGGCGAAATAGTCGAAAACGAGCGGATCGGCCGGCGCCCTCGCCTCGTCGAGCGACGTCTGCGCGCCGTGCTCGAGCATCAGCACGAGCCCCGCGAGCCACCCCTTCGTGCGCCGATGCAGCATGCGCAGGGCGGTCTCGTCGGGCGTTCGAGATCCCATGCGCCGGCGCGCGACCGCGACGCACTCGTCCTCGGTGAGATTCAGTGCTTCGCGATCGATGCGTGTGAAACGGCCCAGCGTGCGCAGCCGAGTGAGCAGCGGCGGCGGATCGAGTCGACTCGTGACGACGACGCTCATGCGCGGCGGCAGTTCGGCGAGTCCTTCGCGCAAGGCGACGTGCACCGGCGAGTCCGCGGCGATCTGGTGGTAATCATCGATGACGAGCAGCGAAACCTCGCCCAGCAGGCCGAAGAATCGACGAAACCAGTTGCGGGCGAACGCTGCCAGCCCCGCGAGGTACTCGGGCGTGAACGCGGGCAGCGTCTCGGCGGCCTTGCGACGGGCGCCGGCCGGAAGTTGCCCCAGGTAGAAGAAGAACGTGGCGGCGTCGCTGTCGGCGCAGTCGGCGTGAAACCACCCGGCGCGCAGCCGTCGTGCCTGGGCGTAACTGGCGACGAGCGTGGTCTTGCCCGAGCCGGCCGGAGCGGTGACCCAGATGACGTGGCCGCCGCGCCTCGCGGTGTCGAGTTGCTCGAACAGCCGCGGCCGCGGCTGCACGCGACCCGCTTCGGGGGCGGTGAGCTTCGGCAGGCCGCCGGCAATGCGCACGGTGCGGGTCATGGGCGCAAAAGACCACGGCAACGCGGTGGATATCCGCCAAAACTATTCCGCCCGGTGTTTTGCTGTCAAGAGCCTGCGCCTTCGGCATGGAGCGCATGATGTGCGCTCGCTCGCGGGCAAACCGCAAGCAGGCGTGGTCCGTCGTCTGGGCGTATGGCTTCGACTGGCATCTCTGCTCGACCGGAGGGCCGCGTGAAACATGGACTCCTTCGAACCCATCGCTCACTGGCCACGCTCGGGAGCTTCGCGGTGCTCATCGGTTGCACTGTTGGAGCCGCGCTGCTTCCGGCGCGTCCCGCGCATGCGCAGATTGCCGAACTTCCCCGCGTAGCGGTCGGAGACCGGTGGCACTTCGCGGTCTACTACACCGTGCCGTCGCAGGTTCCCAATCGAACCTGGGTCATCACCTCCGTCGGCGCCGGACGCCTGCTCGGTACCGAGAACGGTGACCCGTTGACGCTTACGGATGAACTCAACGTCATCGACTCGCCCGGCCATAGCTGGGCCAATTCAAAGGCGCTCAGCTTCCCGCTCGAGGTTGGCAAGCGCTGGCGATACGACACCGAGTGGCTGCTGAAGTCGAAGGCGTCGCGGGGCACCGCTTCCGTCGACGTGTCGGTCGTGGGTTACGAACCGATCGACGTAGCAGCCGGCACGTTCGATGC
>CAYZYC010000214.1:0-3199 GCA_964481165.1 uncultured Limnobacter sp.
TGCGCGTCTGGCTGATCGATCTCGACAACACGCTGCACGACGCGATGCCGGTCGTGTTCCCGCGCATTCATCGCGCGATGGTCGAGTACGTCGCGCGCGAGTTGTCGCTAGGCGAGGACGAGGCCGACGCGCTGCGGGTCCGCTACTGGCGCAGCTACGGCGCGACGCTGCTCGGGATGATTCGCCACCACGACGTCGATCCGCACCGGTTCCTGCGCGAGACGCACCCGTTTCCGGATCTCGCGCGGATCGTTCGCCGCGATCACCGCCTGGCGAATGCGCTGCGGCGCCTGCCAGGACGACGGATCGTCGTGACGAACTCGCCGTCGTCGTACGCGACGCAGGTGGTGCGCGCGCTGGGAATCGCAGCGCACGTCGATGCGATCGTCGCGATCGAGTCGATGCGTTTCGCCGGGCGGTTCCAGCCGAAGCCGTCGCGCGCGATGCTTCGCCGGCTCGTTGCGCGCCTTCGCGTTCCGGCTGCGCGTTGCGTGATGGTCGAGGATTCGCCTTCGAACCTCGCCGTCGCGCGTTGCGTCGGATTGCGTACGGTTCTCGTTACCGGTGTCGGCCGCCGTTCGCTCGATGCATTGCGCCATACGCGCGCCGGGCCGTCTCGGCGCATCGACGTTCAAGTACAATCGGTCGCTCACCTGCCGCGCAAGGCGCTTGGCGCCGCGTACCGACCTACATGAACGATTCGACGACGCCTGCGCAGAAACCGGCTCGCCCGAAACGGGGCGAGCGCCGGCTGCAGATCCTCCAGACGCTCGCGGCGATGCTGCAGGAACCCGGCGGCGATCGTGTCACCACTGCGGCGCTCGCTGCGCGCCTGCAGGTGTCGGAAGCGGCTCTCTACCGGCATTTCGCCAGCAAGGCGCAGATGTTCGAAGGGCTGATCGAGTTCATCGAATCGACGATCTTCGGGCTCATCAACCAGATCACCACGCAGCACGAAGACGGATTGCGCCAGTTGCGCGACATCGTCGCGATGCTGCTGTCGTTCGCGGAGAAGAACCCGGGGATGACGCGCGTGCTGATCGGCGATGCGCTGGTCACCGAAGACGGCCGCCTGCAGGACCGCATCAACCAGCTGATCGATCGCATCGAGACGTCGCTGAAGCAGGCATTCCGCGTGACGGTCGCGCAGGGTCGCCTGCCGCAGGAAACCGACGTGTCGGCGCGCGCGGGAATCGTGCTCGCGTACGTGCTCGGGCGCTGGCTGCGTTTCGCGAAGAGCGGATTCCGGCGCGCGCCGGCAGAGCTGTTCGAACAACAGGCCGCGTTGCTGATCGCCTGAAGCGCACGACGTGGAAATCGTCTACCTCACCATTGCCGCGATCGCGCTGTACGTGATCTCCGACCGAATCCTCGACGCGATGGAGCGACGCGCCGGTAAGCGCTTCGAACAGCGATCGGTGATCTTCTTCGGCCTGATGCTCGTGCTGTCGCTGATCACCTTCGCCGTGATCCGCAGCATGCTCGGTTCGGGCTGATCCGGGCATTCGACCCGCGGTTGCGGCGGGGCCCGGCTTTCGATCCGCGGTTCCGACCGATCCGGCTTTCGGCCGACCCCGCAACTTCCCTTCGGGTATCATCCGTGCGGCGGTCGCCCTGCGCTCCGCTCGCCGGTGCCGTCAGCCAGTCTCTGCATCGCGTCTTTCCGGCATCGTGCCGGCTCGAAACCAACCCCTTGTTCGTCTGCCCGCGACTGGCGTCGCAACGTGATGCGCATCTGCGCCTTGCGGTGATCGAGGCCGATGTCGCTGGAGATTCATGTCCTTTTCCGCACTGGGCTTGTCCGAAGCCCTCGTCCGCGCCGTGTCCGAGCGCGGCTATGACAATCCGACCCCGATCCAGGCGCAGGCGATACCCGCGGTCCTCGGCGGCGGCGACCTGCTCGCCGGTGCGCAGACCGGCACGGGCAAGACCGCCGGTTTCGTGCTTCCGATCCTGCAGCGCCTGTCGACGCAGGCGCCGCGACGCGCTTCGTCGTCGGGCGCGCGCCACATCCGCGCGTTGATCCTCGCGCCGACGCGCGAACTCGCGGCGCAGGTCGAAGAGAGCGTTGCCGCATACGGCAAGCACACGCCGCTGAAATCGGCCGTCGTTTTCGGCGGCGTGAACATCAATCCCCAGATCGACCGGTTGCGCCGGGGAGTCGACGTTCTCGTCGCCACGCCCGGGCGCCTGCTCGACCACGCAGGCCAGCGAACGGTCGACCTGTCGGGAGTCGAAGTCCTCGTCCTGGACGAAGCCGACCGGATGCTCGACATGGGGTTCATCCACGACATCCGCCGGGTGATCCGGCTGTTGCCGGCGCAGCGGCAGAACCTCCTCTTCTCGGCCACCTTCCCCGACGAGATCCGCGCGCTCGCCGACGGACTGCTGCATCGGCCCGTGACGATCGAAGTCGCGCGGCGCAACGCGACGGCCGACAGCGTCTCGCAACGCGTGCTTCCGGTCGACCGCGGCCGCAAGCGCGAGCTGCTCTCACACCTGATCCGCGAGAACGGCTGGTTCCAGGTGCTCGTGTTCACGCGCACGAAGCACGGCGCGAATCGGCTTGCCGAGCAGCTCTGCAAGGACGGGATTCCGTCGCTGGCGATCCACGGCAACAAGAGCCAGAATGCGCGAACGCGCGCGCTCGCCGAGTTCAAGTCGGGGGCGCTGCAGGCGCTCGTCGCCACCGACATCGCGGCACGCGGTCTCGACATCGTGGAGCTGCCGCACGTCGTGAACTTCGATCTGCCGAACGTTCCCGAGGACTACGTGCACCGCATCGGCCGCACCGGCCGGGCAGGCGCCGATGGCGAGGCGGTGTCGCTGGTGTCGCCAGACGAGAACGGGCTGCTGCGCGACATCGAACGGCTGCTGCGGCGCGAGATCCGCCGCGAGTCCGTGCCGGGTTTTGCGCTCGACCCCAACGCGCGCAACGACGTGGAGATCGACGACCGTCCGCCGCGTCCGCCGCGCAGGCCGTCATCGCGTTCGCACGATTCGGGTGCCGGGCAGCGGCACGGCAAGGGCGGCCACGCGGCCGCGAAGCCGCGTGCGCCCGCCTCCATGTCCTCGGCGCCGCGCGCGGTGCCGGCAGCGCCGCGTTCGGCGTCGTCAGCGCCGCGCTCGAGTTCGTCCGCGCCGAGGCCTTCAGGCGTCGGAGGTTTCCGCGGCCGTCCGGCGTCGCGCGGACGCTGAG
>CAYZYC010000215.1:0-3190 GCA_964481165.1 uncultured Limnobacter sp.
CCATCAGGATGAAGCTCTCGGGCGAGACGAACCCCTGGAACGCCGCGAACATCGCCCCGGAGACGCCGCCGAACGACGCTCCCATCGCGAACGCCAGCAGCTTGACGTTGCGGGTGTTGATTCCCATCGACTTCGCCGCGACCTCGTCTTCGCGGATCGCCATCCACGCGCGGCCGATCCGCGAATCCTGCAGCCGGATCGACACGAGGATCACCGCGATCGTCAGCGCGAGGAACAGGTAGTAGTACAGCGTCACCGACGGGACGCTGGTGCCGCCTATCGATAACGTGCGCGAGAGATCGAGGCCGGCCAGGCGCACCGGATCGATGTTGGTGATTCCCTGTGGCCCGTTGGTGAGGTTGATCGGCGCGTTCAGGTTGTTCAGGAAGATCCGGATGATCTCGCCGAAACCGAGCGTGACGATCGCGAGGTAGTCGCCGCGCAAACGCAACACCGGTGCGCCGAGCAGCACCCCGAAGAATGCTGCGATCGCCGCGCACAGCGGCACCACGAACCAGATCGAGTTGTGCAGCCCGTCCGGGAACGTCGCGGCGATCCACGCGAAGTTCTCCATCAGGTGCGGCGACGCGAGCAGCGCGTACGTGTACGCGCCGACGGCGTAGAACGCGACGTAGCCGAGGTCGAGCAGTCCCGCGTATCCGACGACGATGTTCAGGCCGAGCGCCAGCATCACGTAGAGCAGCGCGAAGTCGGCCATGCGGACCCAGCGGTTTCCGCCGAGCTGCAGCACGAACGGCAACACGGCCAGCACGACAGCGATGACGACGGTGGCCGCCAGTGCGGCTTTCGGCCTGCCGTGCAGCGACGGGAAGAATGCCTGGATCATGCGCGGTCGGCGACGCGTTCGCCCATGATCCCCGACGGGCGGAACAGCAGCACGAGGATCAGCACCGCGAACGCGAAGATGTCCTGGTAGTGGCTGCCGAGGAAGCCGCCGGTCAGGTCGCCGATGTAGCCTGCACCGAGGCTCTCGATGATGCCCAGCAGCAGCCCGCCGAGCATCGCGCCCGGAATGTTTCCGATGCCGCCGAGAACCGCTGCGGTGAACGCCTTGAGCCCGGGTACGAAGCCCATCGAGAAATGCACGATGTTGTAGTTCATCGCGACGAGCACTCCGGCGACCGCCGCGAGCGCGGCACCGATCGCGAAGGTTGCCGCGATCACCCGGTTCGCGTTCACGCCCATCAGGCTGGCGATGCGCGGATTCTCGGCGGTTGCGCGCATCGCGCGCCCGAGCTGCGTCCTGTTCACGAGCAGCACGAGACCGGTCATCATCGTCGCCGCGACGACGAGGATCAGGATCTGCTTGGGTGCGAGGATCGCCCCGAAGATCGGCACCGGATCGGTGGGCAGCAGGTCGGGGAAGACGATCGGGTTCGGCTTCCAGATGATCATCGCGATCGTCTGCAGCACGATCGACATGCCGATCGCGGTGATCAGCGGCGCCAGGCGCGGTGCGTTGCGCAGCGGACGATAGGCGACGCGTTCGATCGTCACCGACACGAGCACGCACACGGGGATCGCCGCCAGCACGACGATCAGCAATGCGAGCGGCGCCGGCACGCCCGCGCCCAGCAGGATCGGGACGAGGGTGACGGCGATCATCGCGCCGATCATCAGGACTTCGCCGTGCGCGAAGTTGATCAGCTGCAGGATGCCGTAGACCATCGTGTAGCCCAGCGCGACGAGCGCGTAGACCGATCCGAGTACCAGGCCGTTGAGAATCTGCTGCAGCAGGATGCTGAAGTCGAACAAGCCGGCACCCCCAGGTTGGCGGCGCGAATTCTAGCGAAAAAGCGCGAAGCCCGAGAGGAAAATACGCCGACGCCGGGACCGGCGGTGGAAAAGTTCTCCGGCGATCCGCGGGAACCGGGGAAGAACCGAAAAAAAAGCCCCGGGGAACCGGGGCGAACCAGCCAGGGAGCCAGAAAATTCTTGCGTGGCTGGAAGAGGAGGCCGAAACGAAACGCGACGCGCGTTCCGTCCGCACACTGTAGTCAGCCGCGCCTGCGCGGCAGCATTGCACGGCGATCGGCGGCGAGGGGCGGCGGACGGGCGGACGGGCACGCGGTCGACGCAGTCGCCGCGCTCGACGCCACTGCCCCGGCGCTCCCGCGCCGCGCTCAACGCTGCTGCAGCACCCAGCGGACCAGCGTCTGCGCCTCTTCGGGCGAGACCTGCGGATTGGCCGGCATCGGAACGGGCCCCCAGGCGCCGACGCCACCCTCGCGCACTTTGCGCGTGAGCTGCGCGAGCGCATTGCGGTCGTTCGCGTAGCGCGACGCAATGCTGCGGTAGGCCGGGCCGATCAGCGTCTTGTCGACCGCGTGGCAGGCAGCGCAATTCTTCGCGCGCGCCAGGTCGGCACTCGCCTCGGCAGTGCCCGTGACACCGAAGGACAGCAGCACGAGCGACACGGCCGCAATGGCCTTCATCGTCATTTCCCGCAAGTGGACGGGCGGCCCGGCGGCGCGCGCCGTTGCCGCAAGCTTGCGACTTTAACGTATCGCGTTGCACACCGTTGACGCCCCTTGCACTGCCGTCCGGCCGCTTGCCACGGACGCGGCGAGGCCGCTGCGGCACAGTCGGTGCTCCGGAGGAGCCGACGCCCGATGCCGTTCGTGTGGATTGGAGTGCTGCTGATCGTGCTGAAGTGGTTCGAGTTCGGGCCCGTCGTCGGCTGGTCGTGGTGGGCCATTCTCGCGCCGCTGGCCGTCGCCTTCACGTGGTTCGAACTGCTCGAACCGCTGCTGGGGATGGACAAGCGCAAGCAGGTCGACGACGAGTACGCGAACCTGCGCGAGGCGCGGATTCGTCGCCAGTTCCCGTACATCCGGTCGGCGAAACCGCGAAGCCGGCCTGCCCCGAGGTCCTGAGGCGAAGTTCCGGGCCGAAGGCCCGAGCGGCGGTTCCGGGCCAGGTCCGGGGCCCGGTCCCCGGACCCCGCGCGGCCGGCGTCAGAAGTCGTCGAGCACTGCGCCGCGGCTGGCGCTGTTGGCCAGCCGGTAGAACTTCGCGAGTACGCCGCGCCGGTAGCGCGGCGCGGGCGCTTTCCATCCCGCCTTGCGGCGTGCGAGTTCCGCGTCGTCGACGTGCAGCTGCAACCGCAGCGCATGCGCGTCGATCGTGATCGAGTCGCCTTCGTGCACCAGCGCGATCGGTCCGCCGA
>CAYZYC010000216.1:0-3186 GCA_964481165.1 uncultured Limnobacter sp.
GATTCGTTCCGGCTGCTCCGCACGAAGACGATCGACCTGATGCAGGTGCACAACCTCGTCGACTGGCGCACGCATCTGCCGGTGCTGCGCGAGTGGAAGGCACAGGGCCGCATCCGCTACGTCGGCGTCACGCACTACACGTCGAGCGCGTATGCGCAGCTCGAGCAGGTGCTGCGCGCCGAGACGCTGGATTTCGTGCAAGTCAACTATTCGATCGACGATCGCGAAGCAGAGCAGCGCATCCTGCCGCTGGCCGCCGAGCGCGGCGTCGCGGTTCTCGTGAACCGGCCCTTCGGCGGCGGCACCCTGCTGCGCTCGCTGCGCGACCGGCCGCTGCCCATGTGGGCCGACGAACTCGGCTGCGAGAGCTGGGCGCAGTTGCTGCTCAAGTTCGTCGTCTCGCACCCGGCGGTGACGTGCGCGATTCCGGGCACCGGGAACCCCGCGCACATGCGCAGCAACGCACGCGCCGGCATGGGCACGATGCCCGACGAGGCGATGCGACGACGGATGATCGCCGACGGGGGCTGGTGATGGCCGTCAGGCTGCCCCGACTCGATGCGCGGGCACGTCGATCAGCCATCGCCGCGCGAGCCACAACCCGACGACCATGTAGACGAGGCCGCCGGGCACCCACATCAGCAGCCCGCCGAGTTGCTGGTCGGCAAGGGGATCGACGCCGAACGGCGAAGCGGTCGACGCGTACGCCGGATACCAGAGTCTCGGCGACAGCGTGATCAACGCACCGAGCACGGTGCTGTGGACCATCGTCGCGAACAGCGAAAGCAGCGCAGCGCCGAGCCGGGTGCGTGCACTCGTGCCGAGCACCGTCCACCAGAACAGCAGCGCGGTGCCGAGAAAGCTCGCATGCTGCAACGTGTGCACGTCCGGGTCGCGCAGCGCGAGCGAGAACAGCACCGGCGCATGCCAACCCCACAGCGCCGCCGCGTGCAGCAACCAGGCACCGGTCGGCGATCGAATCGCCCCCCAGAGACGGCGCCAGCCGCGGTTGCGCAGCGCGCCGCCGACGGCCGGTCGCGCACGCACCGGCAACGCCCAGGCCCACGCCGCGAGCGGTCGCGCGACGACCAGCAACGGCGCGGCGATCAGCATCAGCACTTCGTGCTGCAGCATGTGTGCGCTGAACGCCTGCTCGCCCAGCGGATCGAGCGGCGAACACAACGCCAGCACCACCGCGAGCCAGCCGGCGGCAAACGCGCCGACGTGCGCCACGCCGATGCCGCGGCCGGAACCGGCGCGGCGCCACAGCCGCGCGACGCCGACGACGTACAACACCAGGCTCGACGCGAGACACGCGACGACCCACGGCTCGAATACCCACTGCCATGCGGTTTCGCCTTCGCCGGGGGAATGGGCGACGGCCGATCCGATCGACGAGGCGAGCAACCCGGCCACGAGGATGGCTTTGGGGCCGCGCGGCCGAATGCGACGTGGCCGTGCAGGCCGACCTGCATCGCGAGCACGCATGCTGCGTCCGGCGAGCGGCCGATCGTCGCCTGCGGGAAAGCTGCACTGGCAACGGATGATCGACATGACCCTCCGGGAAGCGCACGGCTGCACAGGCGTCGGCGGAGCAAGACGCAGGCCCGCGGGCGACGCGCGGCGGCGACCCGGGTCGCGACTCGCGGCTTGGGGCGGCGACACCGCAGCGACGCCGCATGCGGTTGCGACACGGGTCAGCGTGTCACGGCATGCGGTCGCGCCGCGGCGTAGCATTCCGCGATGCCCTTCCCGACCCGATCTCCCGACGGCGCCCTCGTGCTCGCATGCACACGACGGTGGTCGCTCGCGTCGTCCTGAGCCGTGGCGCAGACGATCGATGCGGCGCAGCGTGCCGAGGGTCGGGCCGAGTGGCTGATGCTGCTCGCGCTGACCGGCGCATTCGCGCTGAGCCAGGCCTATCGAACGGTCGCCGCGATCATGGCGCCGCAGCTGCAATCCGATTTCGGGCTGTCCGCGCAGGCGCTCGGCTTGTTCGCGAGCGTCTTTCACTTCGCGTTCGGTGCGCTGCAGCTTGCGATGGGTATCGGCATCGACCTGTACGGGGTGCGGCGAACCGTACTGGTCGCATTTCCGTTGACGATTGTCGGCGCGCTGTTGTCCGCGTTCACGACGCACTACGGCCTGCTGCTGTTCGCGCAGGCGCTGATCGGCGTGGGCTGCGCGCCGGCCTTCCTCGTCTGCACGGTGTTCATCGCCCAGCGTTTTCCTATCGAGCGCTACGCGTCGGTTTCGGGCATCGTCCTCGCGCTCGGCGGCCTGGGGCTGCTGCTCACCGGCACGCCGCTGGCGTGGCTGATCGACGCGAGTTCGTGGAGGGTCGGCTTCGCCGCGCTCGGCCTGCTGTCGGCGATCGCGTGGCTGGTGATCCTGAGGGCCGTGCACGAACGATCCGCTGCACCCGCGGCGCGCACGGCGCACGATTCCGCTGCTCGGGCGTCGTTCGCGGATGCGCTGCGCGGCTTCGGCGCGCTGTTCGCGGTGCCGCATACCTGGGGGATCGTCGCGCTCGGCGCCGTCACCTATGCGGCGTTCGTTTCGCTGCGTGGCCTTTGGCTCGGCCCGCTGCTGATCGAGCGCCACGATTTCACGCTGGTGCAGGCCGGGCACGTCGCCATCGCCATCTCGATCGGATCGATGCTGCTGCTGCCGGTGTTCGGTCGACTCGATCCGGGACGCGGTCGCAGGCGACGCTGGATCGTTCGGCTGACGATGGTCACCGCTGCGCTGTTCGTGCTGCTCGCGGCGAACACGGGTGCACTGGCCGACGTCGCCGTTTCGATCGTCTACGCGATGCTCACCGGCTACATCGTGTTGCAGTACGCCGACGTGCGCGACGCGTACCCGGCCGCGATGACCGGACGCGCGCTGTCGCTGTTCACGATGGCGATGTTCCTCGGCGTGGCGCTGATGCAGTGGCTGACCGGCGCCGCGGCGTCCGCCGCGATGGCGTCGGGACTGCCGCCCTATGCCGTCGTGCTCGGCACGATCGCGGCGATGCTCGCGGCAGGCGCGCTCGCGTTCGTGCTACTGCCGCAGCCCGGCGGGCGGGCGGCGGAGTCGACGAGTCCGGCGCGTTGACGAAGCTGCGTGCGGGAGACCTGGGCGTTTTCGACGCTGCGCGCGTGGGCCAGACGTGGATGTGGGCTTGACCCGTTTCCGTGG
>CAYZYC010000217.1:0-3171 GCA_964481165.1 uncultured Limnobacter sp.
TCGATCGCGAGCGGGCCCTGCTCGCCGGATCCGAGCCGCTACGCCGATGCGCTGGCGATACTCGCGCGCTGGCGTATCGACGCGCCTGCGAGCGTGCTCGAACATCTGAGGCGGGGTGCGCGCGGCGAGGTCGACGAGACGCCGAAACCCGGCGATCCGTTGTTCGCGCGTGTCGACGCGCGGATGCTCGCCACTGCGCACCGCAGTCTCGAGGCGGGTGCTGCCGTCTTCGCCGATGCCGGGATCCGCCCCGTGGTGCTCGGCGATACGGTTACCGGCGAGGCGCGAGACGTGGCGCAGGTGATGGCAGCAATTGCGCGCGAGATCGTCCGATACGGGCATCCGTTCACGCGGCCGGTTGCGTTGATCTCGGGCGGCGAGTGCACGGTTACGCTGCGCGGCGCGCGGGTCGTCGCGGGAGCGGACGACGGCCCGGATGCCTCCGGCCTGGGCGGACGATGCACCGAGTTCCTGTTGTCGCTGGCGATCGAGCTGGACGGCGTGCCGGGAGTCTGGGCGATTGCCGCCGACACCGACGGGATCGACGGGGCGGGCGAGAATGCCGGCGCGATTCTCGGACCCGATACCATGGCGCGTGCGGCGGCAGCGGGTCTCGACGCACGCGCGATGCTCGATCGGAACGACTCGGCGAGCTTCTTCGGCGCGCTCGGTGATCTCGTGGTCACCGGACCGACCCGCACCAACGTCAACGACTTCCGCGCGTTGCTGCTGCTTCCCGACTGACCATGCAGACGACGACCGACTCGATCCCCGACACGAATTCCGACACGCTCGTCCTCGCGCGTCCCGACGACTGGCACCTGCACCTGCGTGACGGCGATGCGATGCGAGCGGTGCTCGGCGCGAGCGCCGCGCAGTTCGCGCGCGCGCTCGTGATGCCGAACCTGCGCCCGCCGGTCGCCACGGTCGAACTGGCGCTCGCCTACAGGCAGCGCATCCTCGATGCGCTGCCGACGGGGGTCCGATTCGTTCCGCTGATGAGCCTGTACCTGACCGACAACACCTCGGCCGACGAAGTGCGCCGCGCGATCGACAGCGAGTGCGTGTTCGGGATGAAGCTCTATCCGGCCGGTGCGACGACGAATTCGGATGCCGGCGTGACCGACCTGCGGCGTGCGTGGCCGGTGCTCGACGCGATGCAGCGCGCCGGGCTGGCGTTGCAGGTGCACGGCGAAGTCACCGATCCCGACGTCGACGTCTTCGATCGCGAGGCGGTGTTCATCGACCGCGTGCTGATTCCGCTGCGCCGCGACTTTCCGGCATTGCGCATCGTGTTCGAGCACGTGACGACGCGCCAGGCGGTGCAGTACGTCGAGCAGGCCGACGAGGCGCTGGCCGCGACGATCACCGCGCACCACCTGCTGTACAACCGCAATGCGATCTTCAGCGGCGGGCTGCGACCGCACTGGTATTGCCTTCCGGTGCTCAAGCGCGAGGAGCACCGGCGCGCGCTCGTCGATGCGGCCACCGGCGGCAATCCGCGCTTCTTTCTCGGTACCGACAGCGCGCCGCACGCCGCGCGACTCAAGGAGCACGCCGCGGCGTGCGCCGGCTGCTACACCGCGCCGCACGCGCTCGAGCTCTACGCGAGCGCCTTCGAGCAGGCGAACGCGCTTCATAGGCTCGAGGCATTCGCGAGCTTCCACGGGGCCGACTTCTACCGGCTGCCGCGCAACATCGGCCGGGTCACGCTGCGCCGCGAGAACTGGACGATTCCGCAGTCGCTTCCGTTCGGCGAAGACGCGATCGTTCCGCTCGCCGCCGGCGAGCAGTTGTCGTGGAAACTCGCGCGCTGAGCGGGCAGGTCGACGCTTCGAGCCGCGAGTGACGGCCGACCCGTTCCGTCACGCGGCGTTCGCGCCGATCCGGCCGTGGGCAGCGCGTACCGACCCGCGCGTGCGGGGGCGGATCGATCTCGACGCATTGAACCGTTCGGCCGTCGAGCGTTCGCTGCGTACCGAGGACGGACTCGCGGTGCGCTTCGTCGATGCGCGCAGCGTCGACGCCCGGTGCAACATCGGTGCGCAGCCGCGCGCGTACGAAACCGTGATTCGCGAGACCGGCGCGGTGCCCACGCGTATCGAAGGTGCCGGGATGCTGCACGACTGGTTCAACGCGCTCGCCTGGCTGGCGTTTCCGCGCGTCAAGGCGCGAGTGAACCGCCTGCACTCCGATGCGATCGCCGACGGTGCCACGGGGCCGCAGCGCGGCGCGCTGCGCGACGCGGCGACGCTGTTCGACGAGAGCGGCGCCGTGTTCTTCTGCGGCGATGCGGCGAGCGCGGACGCGTTGCGCCGCGCCGACTGGACGTCGCTGTTCGTCGAAGGCCGCGAGCGCTTCGCGCGCGACACAGGTGTCGCCATCGTCGGCCACTCGATCTTCGAGAAGCTGCTGTCGCCGTACAAGTCGATCTGCGCGCACGCGTGGATCGTCGCGCCGTGGCGCGCGACGAGTGCGCTCGACTCGACGGCCGGATTCGATGCGCTGGACGCCGCGGTCGCAGCGCAGCTGGGCCCGGCGACGCTGCGTGGCTCGGTGCTGCACCCGCTGCCGTTGGCCGGCGTGCCGGGTTGGTGGCCGCAGAACGCCGATGCCGCGTGGTACGACGACCCGAGGGTGTTTCGCGGCCGACGATGACAGTCGCAATAGTGGCATCTGCGACCTGCAGCGGCAGTTGCGACCCGCGCGCAGGCACCCCGGGGTCCGTACAATGCGTAGTTGGAGCGGGTCGGACGGTCGCCGGCGCCGACGTTCGCGTCGCGCCGGAGGAAGGTCCGGACTCCACAGGGCAGGATGCTGGCTAACGGCCAGGCGCAGCAAGCCGCGAGGCCCAAGGCGACGGAAAGTGGAACAGAAAGCGTACCGCCCAAGCGGTATCCGGTTCGCCCGGTGCCGACGGCAAGGGTGAAATGGCGAGGTAAGAGCTCACCGCGGACGTGGCGACACGGACGGCACGCCAAACCCCATCCGGAGCAACATCGAATAGGCACGCGCGCGGTTTCGGCCGCACAGGACGGCCCGTCCGAGCGTGCGGGTAGATGGCTCGAGCGGCCGGGTAACCGGTCGCCCAGACGAATGACCGTCACGCCGGTTCGCCGGCGTACAGAATCCGGCCTACAGACCCGCTCCTTTCAATCACGACGAGAAAGA
>CAYZYC010000218.1:0-1752 GCA_964481165.1 uncultured Limnobacter sp.
CGCGCCAGCGCGAGGACGGGCTGGTGACGATGAACTACGACGTGTGCATCGGCTGCGCGTACTGCGCTGTTTCGTGCCCGTACAACGCGCGCACGATCGTGCACGAGGAAGTGGGCTACTACGGCAAGCAGCGCACGCGCCAGGAGCAGGCGACGGCGCATCCCGAACGGATCGGCGTCGCGCAGAAGTGCACGTTCTGCATCGAGCGCGTCGACGCGGGCCTCGACGCCGGCCTCGTTCCCGGAGTCGATCCGCACGCGACGCCCGCGTGTTCGGCGTCGTGCATCTCGCAGGCGATCCAGTTCGGCGACTTCAACGATCCCGACAGCAACGTCTCGCGCCTCACGCGCGAGCAGGAGAGCCTGCAGCTCAATGCCGACGTGGGCACCGACCCGCAGATCCGCTACCTGTACACGACGCCGGCGGTTCCGGGGCGCGAAGTCGCGAGCGAGGATCTCGACGACGATCGCCGCGGCGATCCGGCCAACCCGCTGGTCGGCCCGCGCCAGACGTTCTGGGACTGGCGCGCCGCGATGAACTGGATCTTCGGCGGGATCGGCACCGGCCTGGCGATCGCGAGCACGGTTGCGCTGGGCACCGGCGCGGTCGCGGTGGGCAGCGGATCGACGCTGATGTTCGTTGCCGCCGCTCTGATGGCGATCGGGCTGTTCTGCGTGTTCCTGAAGATCGGCCGGCAGATGCGTTTCTGGCGTGCCGCGACGCGCTGGCAGACCTCGTGGATGACGCGGGAGCTGTACGTCGCGCTGGTGTTCTTCCCGTCGGTGCTGTGGAGCCTGCTTGCGCCGGGGCCCGTGCCTTTCGCGCTGGCCGGCCTGGCGGCGGCGGCGTTCCTCGTGTGCCAGGCGAAGATCCTGCACCGCGCGCGTGGCATCCCCGCGTGGCGCGCTCCGCTGATGCCGTGGATGATCGTCGCATCGGCGCTGCTCGAGGGTACCGGGGCGCTGGCGATCGCGATCGCCGTGCTCGGCATCGCGGCCGGCTCGGGCACGTGGCCGGCAGCGATGGCGCTGGCGATGGTCGGGCTCGCCGCGATCAACGCGCTGCTGTGGCGTGCCTACGTCGGCACCGCGCGCGAACAGGGCATCCCGCCGCTCGCCCGGCGCGTGCTCGATGCGTTCACGCCGCGGCTGCACCTGGTCGGCCATCTGTTGCCTGCCGTGTTCGCGATCCTCGCCGGGTTCCTGCCGGGAGTCGCGGCGGCGCTGCTCGCGCTCGGCGGCGTTGCCGCGATCGCCGGCGGCGCGACGTGGAAGTACACGGTGATCGTGCGCGCCGCCTACATGCAGGGCTTCGACCTGCGGAAGATGCCGCAACGCGGTTCGGGCGTACGCGCGGCGCCGTCGCGGATGGATGCAACGGCGCTGTCGAGGCCCGGGGCGGCATCGCTCGGCAAGGCCGCGCGTACGGTGTGAGCACGACCGACGCGCAGTCGGGCGAGCGCCCGAAGCCGCATGTGCGTTCGGCATACGCGTGGTTCTGCGGAATCACGACGCGCTGGATGGACAACGACGCGTACCGCCACGTCAACAACGTCGTCTACTACTCGTTTTTCGACACGGCGGTGAACCGCTACCTGATCGAGCGGGGCGCGCTCGACATCGAGCGCAGCCCGGTCATCGGACTGGTGGTCGAGACGACGTGCCGTTACTTCAGCCCGGTGGCGTTTCCCGACCGGCTCGAAGCCGGAGTACGGGTCGCCCGGCTCGGAACGAGCAGCGTGCGCTACGAGGT
>CAYZYC010000218.1:1852-3143 GCA_964481165.1 uncultured Limnobacter sp.
GAATTCGCCACGACGACGCCGGCCGTGAAGAACTGGTTGACCGTCAGCACGATCCGTCGCGTGCGCTTGAGCGTCGCCAGCGTCTCGTCGATGTGGCCGAAAGGCCGTCCCGAGAAGCTGACGAGCAGGTGGTGCGCTTCGCAGTACGCGTCGAGCGTCAGTTCGCCCTGTGCGAGCGGATGCCCGAGGCGCATCACGCACGCATAGTGGCTGCTGTAGAGCCGCTCGTGGCCGAACGAGACGACCGTGTCGGGCCGCATTTCCTCCATCGCGATCGCCGCGATCGCCGCCGGGAAGTGGCCGACCGCAAGATCGACGTCCTGCTCGGCGAGCAGGTGCCGCGGGTCGCGCGTGGTCAGCGGCAGCACGCGCAGCGACACGCCCGGAGCCTCCTGTTCGAGCAGCGTGATCAGCGGCGGGATCAGCAGCGTCGCGGTCGCATCGGCCATCGACAGCGTGAAGCTCGCGCGGGCCTCTGCGGGGACGAACTGCGACGGCGAGAACGTCGTGCGCAACTGCTGTAAGGCGGCGCGCACCGACGGCCACAGCGACAACGCGGTGGCCGTCGGCTGCACGCCGTAGCCCGAGCGCACCACCAGTTCGTCGCCGAGCGCGTCGCGCAGTCGCCGAAGCGCATTGCTGACCGCGGGCTGGGTCATGGCGAGATTCCTGGCTGCCCGGGTGAGGTTGCGCTCGGCCATCACTTCGTCGAACACGCGCAGCAGGTTCAGGTCCAGGGTTCGAAAGTTCACCGGTAGTTCCCTCCAGACGTGCGCGCCATATACATATGATTAGCGAATGATACTCATGGCTAACATCCATTGGAAACATACATACGATATGCGCATACTCCGTACTGTCGATATCACGGAACTCACAGGACGACGATCATGAGCACGCTTGTCAGCACCCATGGTGGCTACGAACCGATTGCACGGGCACCGAAATCCGTCGCCGGCGTCGCCCGATCGGGCAAGGCAGCAGGCCGCAAGGGCGCGGTAGCTTCGTTCCTCTCCCGCTGGGTGGAAACCTACCAGATGCGCCAGCATGAGCGTGCGCTCGAGGCGCTGATGGATCTCGACCCGCGCGTGCGCGCCGAGATCGACGCCGCGAGAACCCGCGCCCACGGCGGATACTGATCGACGAACCGACGAAATTTTCGGGCGGTGTTGCCAACCGGGTAACGCCGTCCTGAACGGACAGTGCGGGTGCCGCATTCGGCACCCCAAGGAGTCTCCTCCTCCACCGCACAGGTGGATTCGGCCCGCGAGCTTTCGCGGGCTTTTTTTTG
>CAYZYC010000219.1:0-3082 GCA_964481165.1 uncultured Limnobacter sp.
ACCTTGCGCCCGCAGGTGGGGCAGTCGACCGTCACGACGGACTTCTTCATCGGACTACAGGTTGCACAGCGACAGTTCGAAATCGACGCTCGACTCGACGGCGCGCGGGCGCAGATCGCCGTCGCGACTGGTGAAGCGGATCCACAGCAGGTACTTGTTCGCGCTGATCTCCGGGATCGCTCCGGTGGCCGGATCGAGCCGGACCTGGACCATCTGGTAGGTGCGGCCGGCCAGGGGTTGCTGGAAGCTGCCGCCCTGCGCGGTCAACGAACTGCGCTGCGCGCTTTCGCGCAGCAGTCGAAGCACGATCGTCAGGCTGTCGTAGGTCGGCTTGAACGGAGCGGCCCAGGTCGCGATGTCGTGCTGGCGCGCTTCGTGATGGCGGTGTTGCCACGCGTAATACGACGGCAGGTCGAACTCGCATGCGCCGCCGGCGATGATCATGCGGCTGCGGATGCTCATCAGCCATTCGTTGTCGCGCAGGTGCTGGCCGCTCTTGCCGGTGGCGGCTCCGAGCGCGCCCGCCGCTTCGTCGATGTCGCCGAGGATGCTGTCGAGCGCTTCCTGCGACACTTCGGGGCTGCTGCGGAAACCGATCAACGCCTGGCGCTGGCGTTCGAGTTCCTGCAGCAGGTCGGACTTCAGGTCCGCGCGGCCGGCCACATCGAGGATCTCGAACAGGGTGCCGAGCGCGACGTGGTGATCGAGCGGATGCTCCTGGCTCGCGAAGAAATCGAGCCGCTCGAACAGATCCTCGAGCCGCAACAGCGTGCGGACGCGTTCGTTCAGCGGATACTCGTACAAGATCAAGAGTTCGTCCCGTGCCGCAAGCGACGCGCGTCGCGATCGGGCTGCGTCGGCGCTCGAGGATTGCGCTGCCTGCATGCAGACCGACGAATTCTGGCGCAAAGCTCTCGCATTGACAAACCTTTCGCGCGCGTTGGCGCGTCGCAAATCATCGCGCGGCTCCGCCTGCAGGCGTATCGCAGTTCATCGCGCTCCGCTCGCAGCCGCATCGCGCAGTCGCAGGTAACGTGCGTGCATCGCGTCGACCTGCGCCGGCAGGCGATCGGGTGCGCCGGCGTTGTCGATGACGTCGTCGGCCGCGGCAAGCCGCTGTTCGCGGCTCGCCTGTGCCGCGAGGATCGTCGCGACGCGTTCGGCAGTCAGGCCGCTGCGTCGCATGACGCGTTCGACCTGCACCTCGACCGGGCAATCGACGACGAGCACGCGATCGAAGCGCCCTGAACGTCCGCCCGATTCGACGAGCAGGGGAACGACGTGGACGACGTACGGCCCGTCGGCCGCTTCGATCTGGCGCAGCGATTCGGCGCGGATCATCGGGTGCAGGATCGATTCGAGGCGGCTTCGCGCCTGCGGGTCGCCGAACGCACGCTCGCGCATCGCGTCGCGATCGAGCGCCCCGTCGGCACGCACGACCGACGCGCCGAAAGCGTCGCGGATCGCACCGATCGCCGCGCCGCCGGGCCCGGTGAGCTGGTGGGAGATGAGGTCGGTGTCGACGATCGTCGCGCCGCGTTCGGCGAACAGGTCGGCGACCGTGCTCTTGCCGCTGCCGATCCCGCCGGTCAATCCGACGACGGCCCGGCGTGGCGATGCGCCGTCGGCGTGCACGGCGGCGCTGTCGCGGGCGACTTCGACGGTCATGCTTCGAGTCTAACAGCGCGCGTTCGAACCCTTCGGGCGCGGGCGCCGGCGCCGGATCACCCGAGCTGGAAGAGCGAAGAGAGCGGTTCGCGGAAATAGAGCGCGAGCAGTCCCGCGCCCGCGAGGTACGGTCCGAACGGGATCGGCACCTCGCGCCCGTGGCGCGCGAACACGATCAGCACGATGCCGACGAGAGCGCCGACCACCGAGGCGAGCAGGATCACCGCGGGCAGCGCGGTCCATCCGAACCAGGCGCCGAGCGCTGCGAGGAGCTTGAAGTCGCCGTAGCCCATCCCCTCCTTGCCGGTGAGCAGCTTGAACACCCAGTAGATGCTCCACAGGCTGAGATAGCCGGCGACGGCGCCGATGACGGCCTGATCGAGCGGCACGTACACGCCTGCCACGTTGAACAGCAGGCCGATCCACAGCAGCGACAGCGTCATGCTGTCGGGCAGCAGTTGCGTGTCGAAATCGATGAAGGTCAGCGCGATCAGGAACCAGGTGAACAGCACCGCGCCGATTCCGGCGGCGGTGAAGCCGAAGTGCCAGATCGCGGTGGCACTGAGCACCGCGGTGGCGGCTTCGACCAGCGGATAGCGCGCCGGTATCGGCGCGCCGCAACTGGTGCACCTGCCGCGCTGCCACAGCCAGCTGAGCAGCGGAACGTTCTCCAGCGCGCCGATCGGGTGGTCGCACGACGGGCAGTGCGAACGCGGAACGAGGAGGTTGTAGACATCCGCATCGGCGGGCGCCTCGCCGCGCAGTTCGGCGGCCTGCTGCGCCCATTCGCGCTCGAGCATCTTCGGGACGCGGTGGATCACCACGTTCAGGAAACTGCCGACCAGCAGGCCGAACAGTGCCGCCGCGCCGATGGCGAGCGGCGCCGAAAGCGGAAGGTCTCCGGGCATGCGCGCGAGAATACCGCGACGGCGTTTCGCGCGCCGGGCCGGGCTGCCTGGCAGGCGCCTGCGCCGCCCTCAGACCACCTGTCCGAGCTTGAAGATCGGCAGGTACATCGCGACGACGAGCCCGCCGATCAGCGTGCCGAGCACGACCATGATCATCGGCTCGAGCAGGCTCGACAGGCTCTCCACCGAGTCGTCGACTTCGCGCTCGTAGATGTCGGCCGCCTTCGACAGCATCGAGTCGAGCGAACCCGACTCCTCGCCGATCGCCGACATCTGCAGCACCATGTTCGGGAACACCTGCGAGTTCTGCATCGCGACGGTCAGGCTCGTTCCGGTCGACACTTCCTGCTGCACCCGCTTGGTCGCGAGCAGGTAGACGTGGTTGCCCGAGGCGCCGCCCACCGAATCGAGTGCCTCGACCAGCGGCACGCCGGCCGCGAACATCGTCGAAAGCGTGCGCAGCCAGCGCGCGATCGTCGCCTTCTCGACCACCGGGCCGAAGATCG
>CAYZYC010000220.1:0-3063 GCA_964481165.1 uncultured Limnobacter sp.
CGCCCGCGTCCTGCGCCTGTCCGATGAACTCGTGCGCGTCGAAGCGTTCGCCGCGAAGCGCGACGAACAGATTCCCCGGAGTCAGGGAGCGGGTGTCGATCGAGACACCGTCGACACGCACCGCCGGGTCGCCATGCAGATGGGCTCGCGCGAGCCAGCCGAGTGCGTCGCGCAGATCAAACACCGCCGGCCTCCGGCGTGGCGGCGGCGAGCCAGCGCTGCGCGACTTCGAGATCGGAGAACGGCAGTCGCTGCCCGGCGATCTCCTGGTACGTCTCGTGTCCCTTTCCGGCGATCACGACCACGTCGTTCGCGTTCGCCGCGGCGATCGTGCGCCGGATCGCCGCTTCACGGTCGAGCTCGGTCAGCCAGGGTTCGCGGATGAAGCCCGCGCGCACGTCGGATGCGATCCGGAACGGCGTCTCGCCGCGCGGGTTGTCGCTGGTCACCGCCACGCGGTCGGCATAGCGTTCGGCGATCATCCCCATCAGCGGCCGTTTCCCCGGGTCGCGATCGCCGCCCGCGCCGAAGACGCAGTACAACCGACCGCCGCGCGATTCGGTCAGCGGACGCAGCGCATGCAGCACGTTCATCAACGCGTCGGGGGTGTGCGCGTAGTCGACGACCACCAGCGGCCGCCCGTCGACGACGATGCGCTGCATCCGGCCAGGGATCGGGCGCAGCGCCTCGAGTTGCTGCATCGCCTCGTCGAAGGGCATGCCGAGGGTCAGCCACGTGGCGGCAGCGGCCATCGCGTTGACGACGTTGTACTGGCCGATCGTCTGCAGGCGCACCTCGGCGCGTCCGTAGTCGCCACCCACCGACACCTGCGCGCCGAGCGCCTCCTCGACGATCCGGTAGGCCGACAGCTTGCGTCGCGCGCGCCAGCCGTGCTCGCCCGGAAGGTGCCCGAACGCGACCGTGCCCGTTCCCGCATCGAGCGAATCGAGAATTCCCGTCGCGACCGGATCGTCGCCGTTGACGAGCACGTTGCGAACGCCGGGCCACGAGAACAGCCGCAGCTTCGCCTCGAGATAGGCCTCTTCGGTGCCGTGGTACTCGAGGTGGTCGCGCGTGAAGTTGGTCAGCACCGCGGTGCCGACCCGCGTGCCGTCCATGCGCCCCCGGTCGATGCCGATCGACGACGCCTCCATCAGCACGACCTCGACGCCGGAGTCGACGAAGTCGGCGAGCATGCGCTGCAACGCGATCGCGTCGGGCGTCGTCAGCCCGAACGACGCGAGTGCGAGCTGCGGATCGTCGGTCGACACGATGCCGCTGCCCAGCGTCCCGATCACCGCGCAACGCCGGCCGGCACGCGCGAGTCCGGCGGCCATCCAGTGCGTGCAGGTCGTCTTGCCGTTCGTGCCGGTGACCGCGACGATCTCGAGGCGCGTGCTCGGCTGTCCGTAATACTCGGCGGCGATCGGCCCGGAGAGGCGCTCGAGTCGCGGAACCGCGCGCACGATCACGCCGGCGGAATCGGCGGCGCGCGAACCCGGCACGTCGGCGGCTCCGTCCGGTTCGTACAGCACCAGCGCGGCGCCGGCGGCGACCGCATCGCCGATGTGGCGGCGGCCGTCGTTCACCGCTCCCGCCCACGCGAAGAACGCGTCGCCGGCGCGCACGCGCCGGCTGTCGGAGACGAGCGCGGCCCCGGGGGCCAGCACGGTGCGCAACCACTGTCCGATCGACGCGGCCGCGACCTCCGGCGAATCGCCGGGCACGTCGGGCGAGACGCCGATCGTCACATGCTCTCCTCGACCGCATCGGCGGGAACGACGAGCTTCGCCATCGGAGCATCCGGCGGCACGCGCAGCGTGCGCAGCGAGTCGCCGACGATCCGCGCGAACACCGGCGCCGCGACGAGACCGCCGTAGTACCTGCCGGCGCCGGGCTCGTCGATCATCACCGCGACGATGACGCGCGGGTCCGATACCGGCGCGAAGCCGACGAACGACGACAGGTACTTGTTCACGTAGCGCCCGTCTTCGCGCTTGTGCGCGGTTCCCGTCTTGCCGGCAACGCGATAGCCCGAGATCTGCGCCTGCGGCGCCGTCCCGCCGGGACCCGCGGCCATCTCGAGCATGTGGCGCACCTTGCGCGCGGTCGACGGCTGGATGACCTGCTCGCCGACACCGGGCGTCTCGGTCTTGAGCATCGTCAGCGGCAGCAGTTCGCCGTCGGTGGCGAACACCGTGTAGGCGCGGGCGAGCTGCAGCAGCGACACCGACAGCCCGTAGCCGTACGACATCGTCGCCTGCTCGATCGGGCGCCAGCTGCGATACGGACGAACCCGCCCCGCGACCGCTCCCGGGAAGCCGATCCGCGGCGCCTGCCCCAGGCCGAGCGCGGTGTACATCTCCCAGATCCGGCTCGCCGGCATCGCCAGCGCCATCTTCGCCGTGCCGACGTTCGACGACTTCTGCACGATTTCCTCGACCGTCAGCGCACCGTGCGGATGCGCGTCGCCGATCGTCGCATTGCCGATGCGCAACCGACCCGGCGCAGTCTGGATGACCGAATGCGGCGTCACCTGCCCCAGTTCGATCGCCAGCGCGGCGGTGAACGGTTTCATCGTCGAGCCGGGCTCGAAGGTGTCGGTGATCACGCGGTTGCGCAACTGCGCGCCGGTGAGCTCGTCGCGTTCGTTCGGGTTGTAGGTCGGCCAGTTCGCCAGCGCCAGGATCTCGCCGCTGCGCACGTCGAGCACCACGGCGGCGCCCGCCTTCGCCTTGTGCTCGCGTACCGCCTCGCGCAGGGCGTCGAATGCGAGAAACTGGATCTTGCTGTCGATCGAAAGCGCGAGATCGTTGCCGTTGTGCGGCTCGCGCACGGCTTCGACATCCTCGATCACGCGCCCGAGACGGTCGCGGATCACGCGCCGGCTCCCCGAGCGCCCGGCGAGTTCCGGATTGCGCGCGAGCTCGATCCCCTCCTGGCCGATGTCCTCGACGTTGGTGAACCCGACGACGTGCGCCAGCGTCTCGCCCTGCGGGTAGTGACGCTTGTACTCGCTCTGCTGGTGGATGCCCGCGATGCGCAGCGCCGCGACGCGTTCGG
>CAYZYC010000221.1:0-3044 GCA_964481165.1 uncultured Limnobacter sp.
CGCGCGTCGTCCGGGCGGGGCGTGCCTGCCGACCCGCCCAGTCCTTCGCGAACTGCCACGCGACGCGTCCCGAGCGCGAGCCGCGCTCGAGCGCGAATCGCAGCGCCTCGGTCCTCGCCCGGGCGATCTCGCGTTCGCCGCAGCCGAAGCGCTCGAGCCAGTGCGCGGCGATCTCGACGTAGTCGTCCTGCCGGAACGGATAGAACGAAACCCAGAGCCCGAAACGTTCGGACAGCGAGATCTTCTCCTCGACCGTCTCGCCCGGATGGATCTCGCCGTCGGCCTGGTGTTTCGCCTCGAGGTTCTCGCGCATGTACTCGGGCATCAGGTGGCGGCGGTTCGACGTCGCGTAGATCAGCATGTTCTCCGACTGCGCGGCGACCGAGCCGTCCAGCGCGACCTTCAGCGCCTTGTATCCGGGCTCGCCTTCCTCGAACGAGAGGTCGTCGCAGAAGACGATGAAACGTTCGGGGCGCGCGGCGACCAGGTCGACGATGTCGGGCAGGTCGACCAGGTCCTCCTTGTCGACTTCGATCAGCCGCAGTCCGTCGTCGCCGTATTCGTTGAGCAGCGCCTTGATCAGCGACGACTTGCCGGTACCGCGCGACCCGGTCAGCAGCACATTGTTCGCCGGCCGCCCCGAGACGAACTGTCGCGTATTGCGTTCGATCGCATCCTTCTGGTCGTCGATGTGCTTCAGGTCGGACAGGCGAATCGTCGACGTGTGTCGTATCGGCTGCAGCATCGCGTGCACGCCGAAAGCCGACTCGCGGCGGCGCCAGCGAAACGCGCGCGCGGCGTTCCAGTCGGGGGCGGGCGGGGTCGGCAGCAGCGACTCGATGCGCCCCAGCAGCGACTCGGCGCGCGTGACGAGGTCCTCGATCGTCGTCCACTCGAACATCGGCCGGGCGTCAGGATCGGTAGTCGGCGTTGATCGAAACGTAGTCGTGCGACAGGTCGCAGGTCCAGACCGTCGTCGCGACTTCCCCGCGACCCAGCGTCACGCGAACGAGGATCTCGGCCTTGCGCATCACGCGCTGGCCGTCCTCTTCCCGGTAGCCGGGGTGCCGCCCGCCGCGGGTCGCGACGTGCACGTCGTCGAGGTACAGGTCGACAAGCGACACGTCGAGGTCGGCGACCCCCGCGCGACCGACTGCCGCGAGGATGCGGCCCAGGTTCGGGTCCGAAGCGAAGAACGCGGTCTTCACGAGCGGCGAATGCGCGATCGTGAACGCGACCGCGGCCGCCTCGTCGGCGTTCGCCGCGCCTTCGACGCGAATCGAGATGAACTTCGTCGCGCCCTCGCCGTCTCGCACGAGCGCCTGCGCCAGTTGCTGCGCGACTTCGACGATCGCCGCCTCGAGCACCCCCGCACGCGGGTCGCCGTCGGCGATCGTCACGCCACTGGCGCCGCTGGCGATCAGCACGAACGAATCGTTGGTCGACGTATCGCCGTCGACGGTCACCCGATTGAAACTCGATCCGGCGGCGTCGTTCGCCCAGCGCGCAAGCAGCGGCTGCGCAACCGCCGCGTCGGTCGCGATGAATCCGAGCATCGTCGCCATGTCGGGCCGGATCATGCCCGCGCCCTTCGCGATCCCGGTCACCGTGACGACGTCTCCGCCGACGTCGACGCGCCGCGACACGGCTTTCGGCACCGTGTCGGTCGTCATGATCGCCTCGGCGGCGTCGAGCCAGTCGCTCGCGCCGATCGAGTCGACCGCGGCGGCGATTCCCTCGAGCAGCCGCGGCATCGGCAGGTGCTCGAGGATCACGCCCGTGGAGAACGGCAGCACCTGCTCCGCGCGCGACGACACGCGTCGCGCGAGCGCATCGCAACTCGCGCGTGCATCGGCGAGCCCCTGGTCGCCCGTTCCGGCGTTCGCGCAGCCGGTGTTCACGACGAGCGCCCGGATCGCACCGGCGCTGCGCGCGAGGTGCTCGCGACAGACCTGCACCGGCGCGGCGCAGAAACGGTTCCGGGTGAAAACCCCCGCCGTGGTCGCGCCCTCGGCGAGCCGCAGCACGAGCACGTCGCGCTTTCCGGCCTTGCGGATTCCGGCGCGCGCGGTGCCGATCTCGACGCCGCGCACCGGCCAAAGCGCATCGCGCGACGGGATTTCCAGGTTCACGGGCATCGCGGGCTCCGCCGACAGGCGCTGCGCACGGTCACGCGAGCCGACGGTGGCAGGTTGTCGACGCGCACGGTCAGGCGAGCCGACCGTGGCACTGCTTGTACTTCTTGCCCGAGCCGCACGGGCACGGGTCGTTGCGACCGATCTTCTGGCCGAAGCGACGCACCGGCTGCCGCGCGGGTTGATCGTCCGCCTTCGGCGCCTGCTGCACGGCGAGCGCGATCGATTCGGGATCGGCCTCGGAGGAGTCGGCGGTACGCGAGTCGAACTCGGCGTGCGTGTAGTTCACGTTCGCGTAGTTCGGCTGCATCGCTTCTTCGGCCTGGTCGACCTGCTCGGCCGACTGGATGCGTACCGTCATCAGGATCCGCGTGACGTCGACGCGAATGCGTTCCTGCATCAGCCCGAAGATCTCGAAGGCCTCGCGCTTGTATTCCTGCTTGGGGTTCTTCTGCGCGTATCCGCGCAGGTGGATCCCCTGGCGCAGGTAGTCGAGCGAGGCCAGGTGCTCGCGCCAGTGCTGGTCGATCGTCTGCAGCATGATCGATCGCTCGAACCCGGCGAAGACCTCGGCGCCGACCTGCTCGACTTTAGACGCGTACAGCCGATCGGTTGTCTCGAGCAGCGCCGCGAGCAGTTCTTCGTCGGTGTGTTCGGAGTTCTCCTCGAGCATCTGCTCGAGCGGCAGCTCGATCTGCCACTCGTTCTCGAGCACCGACCGCAGGCCGCCGAGGTCCCACTGCTCCTCGACCGACTCGGCCGGCACGAACTGCCGGAACAGGTCGGTGAAGACGCGTTGGCGCAGTTCGCCGATGCGTTCCGAGAAGTCGTCGCTTTCGAGCAGCGCATTGCGATCGGCGTAGACGATCTTGCGCTGGTCGTTGGCGACGTCGTCGTACTCGAGCAGCT
>CAYZYC010000222.1:0-3044 GCA_964481165.1 uncultured Limnobacter sp.
CGCGTGCTGCCGTTTCGCAAACGCCGCATGGTCGGTCCGTTCATCTTCTTCGATCGCATGGGGCCGCACCAGATGGCCGCGCCGATTCCCCGGCAGACCGACGTGCGGCCGCATCCGCATATCGGCCTGTCGACGGTGACCTACCTGTTCGACGGGGAGATGACGCACCGGGACAGCACGGGTGCGACGCAGGCAATCCTGCCCGGAGCGCTGAACTGGATGACCGCGGGTGCCGGCATCACGCACTCGGAACGATTCGACGGCATGCGCGAGCGCGGCGGGCACATGGACGGCATCCAGGCGTGGGTGGCCGTGCCTGCCGAGAACGAGGAGGACGCGCCGTCGTTCGAGCACCATGCGGCCGAAACGCTTCCGGTCGGCGACGAAGCGGGCGTCGTGCTGCGGATCATCGCGGGCCGGGCGTACGGCCTGGACAGCCCGGCGAAGACGCACTCGCCGATGTTCTACGTGCACGCCGAGTTGCCGGCGGGTGCGCGGCTCGGGTTGCCGCACGACTACGCCGAGCGCGCCGTCTACGTGGCGCGCGGCGGAATCGAGGTCGGCGCGAACCGGTTCGGCCCGGGACAGATGCCCGTGTTCACACCCGGTGCCGCGCCGATGCTGAAAGCGCTCGAGGACACGCGGCTGATGCTGCTCGGCGGCGAGCGCCTCGGCGAACGGTACATCTACTGGAACTTCGTTTCGTCGCGCAAGGATCGCCTCGAACAGGCCGCGGCCGACTGGCGTGCAGGGCGCTTCGTCCTGCCGCCGAACGACGATCGCGAGTTCATTCCGCTTCCGGAATCCGCGGCTCCGGCACCCAACCCGATGTCGTGAGCACGCCCGGTTCTGCAGTGCCGCGCACGTTCTTCGAATCGGTCCGGCAGTGTCACGCACGGTTTCGCGTGTCGGAGTAGGCTTGGCCGTCGCGCAGCCGTTCGGAAGTCCTGCCGACTCGGAGGAGAGATGGGCTGGTTCGATTCGATGAACAAGCGGGTATCGGGTTCGAACGGCAGGAACGCGCCGGCGCGGACACCGCCGAACGCGCCGCCCTCGCCGCGTCCGGCGAGCATGCCGCCGAGCCGCACCTGGCTCGTCTTCCTCGTCGTGCTGCTGGCGAACTACTTCCTCGTCCGGGCCCTGTTTCCCGAGCCCGACGCGGCGATCCCGATTCCGTATACCGTGTTCAAGCAGGAGGCCGGCAAGGGCAACGTCGAGGCGATCTACAACCAGGGGCAGTCGATCGAAGGACAGTTCGTCGAGGCGGTGACGTGGCCGCCGCCGGGCGCGACGGGCTCATCGGCGCAGGAGCAGACGCCCGGTGGGCGAGTGCGCGACGAACCGCGTACGTCGAAATCGTTCACGACGACGCTGCCCGCGTTCGTCGACCCGGGGCTCGAGGCGTTCCTGATCGAGAACGGCGTGGAGATCAGCGCGGTGCCGATCCAGACGGGCGGAAGTCCGCTCGGTACGCTGCTGTTCGGCTTCGGTCCGGCGCTGCTGTTCATCGCTTTCTATGTCTGGATGTTCCGGCGTGCGCAGCAGGGCGGCGGACTGGGCGCCGGGATGATGGGAATCGGCAAGAGCAAGGCGCGCCGCTACGACCAGAACGTGGAGACGAGGGTCACCTTCGATGATGTCGCCGGCATCGACGAAGCCGAGAACGAACTGGTCGAGATCGTCGACTTCCTGAAGGATCCGCAGAAGTACACGCGCCTCGGCGGAACCGCTCCGAAAGGCGTGCTGCTCGTCGGCGCTCCCGGGACCGGCAAGACGCTGCTCGCACGCGCGGTCGCCGGCGAGGCCGGCGTTCCGTTCTTCTCGATGAGCGGCGCCGAGTTCGTCGAGATGATCGTCGGCGTGGGCGCGGCGCGCGTACGCGACCTCTTCAAGCAGGCGCGCGAACACGCACCGGCGATCATCTTCATCGACGAACTCGATGCGATCGGGCGCGCCCGCGGCCAGATGGCGCTGGGCGGATCCAGCGAGCAGGAGCAGACGCTGAACCAGATCCTCACCGAGATGGACGGTTTCTCGAGCCGCGAGGGCATCATCGTGCTGTCGGCGACCAACCAGCCCGACGTGCTCGACAAGGCGCTGCTGCGGCCCGGCCGCTTCGACCGGCGCGTGGTCGTGAACCTGCCCGACCGCAACGGACGCGAAGAGATCCTGAAAGTGCACACGCGCAAGGTGCCGCTGGCGAAGGACGTCGACCTGATGGAGATCGCGGCCACCACGCCCGGGCTCTCGGGTGCCGACCTGCGCAATCTGGTGAACGAGGCTGCGCTGCTCGCCGCGCGCCGCGAACTCGACGAGGTGCGGGCGAAGGACTTCATGGATGCGCTCGAGAAGATCGTCCTCGGTCCCGAGCGTCCGCTGCTGCTGAGCGCCGAAGACCGCGAGCGCATCGCGTATCACGAAGGCGGGCACGCGGTTCTCGGGCTCGTCGTGCCTGGAGCCGATCCGGTGCACCGCGTGACGATCGTGCCGCGCGGCCGTGCGCTGGGCGTGACCTACCAGCGGCCCGATGCCGACCGCTACAACTACCCAGAGGCGTACCTGCGTGCCAGGATCGTCGGCATGCTCGGCGGGCGCGTCGCCGAAGAGCTCGTCTACGGGACGCGCACGACGGGCGCGGAGAACGACATCGAGCAGGTCACGCAGCTCGCGCGCGACATGGTCACGCGCTGGGGAATGAGCGACGAACTGGGCATGGTCCAGCTCGCCCCGCGCCAGAACCCGTATCTCGGCGGGTCGGCCGGATTCGGCGGCGAGAAGCCGTTCAGCGACGAGACCGCTCGCATCATCGACGCCGAGGTGCTGCGCATCATCGGCGAGAGCCACGACGAGGCGCTGCGGCTGCTGCGCGAACACCGCAGGGAACTCGATGCGCTGGTCGCGGCGCTGCTCGAGCGCGAGACGCTCAACGAGCAGGAGATTCTCGAGGTGACCGGTCTTCCGCCGGCGCCGCCGCTCGCCACGCGTCCGCTGCCGGTAGCCGATGCGGTCGCGCGCGACCGCGAGCGCAGCAGCGCGTAGCGGTT
>CAYZYC010000223.1:0-3003 GCA_964481165.1 uncultured Limnobacter sp.
GTCGGAAAGGCCCGCGGCGTGCCGCTCAGTGCAGCACCAGCGGGTGCTGCATCAACCCCTCGAAACGGCTGAGGAAGTCGTCGACCTGCTCTTCCGACGGCTCCGATTCGATCAGCTCCTGGACGTCGTCGCGGAAGTGCTGCGCGAGGTCGCCGCCGATGTAGATTTCCCGGCGGCCGAGCTTGTCCATGATCTCGAAACCACCAAGCTCTCCCTCGACGTCCTTGAACTCGACGACGCAGTAGTTCTTGCTGTTGTAGATCATGTTCATGCGGCACCTCTCCAGTGCTTGTTACGTAAGGTCGCCGGCCCGGCATTTCAAGCCAAGGGCCGTCCGACCACCGTCACTTCCACTGCGACAGACGTTCCTGCACCTCCAAGCTACAACGGCCTGCGAGTACGCGCTAGCGCAGTTTTTCACGCCGGTGCTTGACTTTCGGCGCACAACTGCCTACTCGTCCACATTCCGCAAGCAGGCGGCCCGGGTAGCGCGCAACGGCCGCTCGACGACGGTGCGACGACTGCTCGACACAGCGGTGGAACTGCCGCTCGACGAGCGGCTCAACGGCGCCAGAACGCCGGCGTGAACACCACGAAGAACGTCAGCAACTCGAGCCGGCCCGCGACCATCGCGACGGCGAGGACCCAGGTTTCGAAGTCCGAAAGCGGCGCGTAGTTCTGCGTCGGTCCGTATTCGCCGAGCGCCGGACCGAGGTTGTTGACGGCGGCGATCGCCGTCGAGAACGCCGACATGAAATCCTGCCCGGTGATCAGCAGCAGCAGCGTGATGACGATCTGCGTCATTCCCCACAGCAGCATGTATCCGAGCACGGCGAAGATGATCCGGTTGTCGACGATCTGTCCGTTGATCGTCAGCGGCGCGATCGCGCGCGGGTGCACGAGGCGATTCAGTTCGCGGCGCGACTGCTTCAGCAGGATCAGCGAACGGATCATCTTGATGCCGCCGCCGGTCGAGCCGGCCGACGACGTGACGCACGCGAGGAACAGCATCCACAGCGGTGCGAACAACGGCCACGCGGCGTAGTCCTGGCTCATGAAGCCGGTCGAGGTGCCCACCGAAACCGTATTGAAGATCGCGTGCCGCAGCGCGTCGCCGAAGCTCGCGTACTGGCCGATCGCGTACAGGTAGACGCCGAGCGCCGCGCCGCTCGCAGCCAGCAGCGCGAACACCGCAGGAGCTTCCGGATCGCGCAGGTAGACGCCGAACGATCGCTGGCGAAGCGCGACGAAGTGCGTCGAGAAGTTCAGCACCGCGATCAGCATGAATCCGACGAGCACCGCTTCGACCGCCGGCGATTCGAGCGCGCCGACGCTCGCGTCGCGCGTGGAAAATCCGCCGAGCGACATCGCCGAGAACGCGTGGCACACCGACTCGAACCAGCCGAGCCCGGCCCAGTGCAGGAAGACGATGCACACGAGCGTGAGACCGGTGTAGATCAGCCACAGGTACTTCGCCGTCTGCGTGATGCGCGGCGTGAGGCGGCTCTCCTTCATCGGGCCGGGCATCTCGTTCTTGTAGAGCTGCATGCCGCCGACGCCGAGCATCGGCAGGATCGCCACGGCCATCACGATGATCCCCATGCCGCCGTACCACTGCATCGCGTGGCGCCAGACGTTCAGCGATTGCGGCAGGTGCTCGAGTCCGCTCAACACGCTCGCGCCGGTCGTCGTCAGGCCGGCCGCCGCCTCGAAGTACGCATCGGTGAACGACAGGCCGGGGATGCCGAGCAGCAGCGGCACGGCGCCGACCGCCGACATCAGCAACCAGCCGAGCACGACGAGCAGGCACCCGTCGCGCGACTCGAGCTCGCGCCGGAATCGGCGCGTGGCGGCCCACATCAGTGCGCCGGCGAGCAGGCATCCGGCGCTCGTGTACAGGAAGTCGATGTGATTGCCGTCGGCGACGGCGAGGGACCAGGCGAAGGGCAGCGCGAGCGTTGCCGCGAAGACCATCAGCATGCCGCCCAGCACGTGGGCGATCACCAGCAGGCGGTCCAATCCGGGGTCCGTGGCGATCAGCCGGGAATCAGCCCGAGAATCAGCCGAGGTCCCAGCGTTCCGGAAGCGGCTCGATGAAGCCCATCCTGTGCAGCATGTCGAGCGCGTCGTCGATGCCGCGATAACTGTGCAGCGCGAAGCGCAGGTCGATGACGCTGCGGCGGCCGTCGACCAGCGACAGCAGCATGCGCAACCGGCGCGGAATCGTCGAGTCGGTGCGCCGGGATTCGTCGCGCCCGAGCCGCGTCTTCAGGAATATGACGTCGTCCCGCAATACGGCGGGCTCGGCCTGGGCGATCTGGCGCAGGAAGTCGGCGACGGACGGCATGGGCGGATGGTACCTGTTCGCCGACGAACGGTCATGCCCCCGGCATCAGCCGGCGTGCCATTTTCAACAGCCGGGCCTCGCCGGCGCGCCCCGGGGCGCCGGCGAGCTGCACCCCCAGCGGCAGTCCGCCCGCGCCGCGCAGCAGCGGGAGCGTGATCGCGGGCAGCCCGCAGAAAGTCCACAGCGTGCACATCAGCGGGTCGCCGGTGCCCTCGGAGAAGAGTGGCGCGGTACCCAGCGCCGCCGGCGTCGCGATCGCGTCGTAGCGCTCGAAGAGCCGGGCAAGCGAGTCGAGCATCGACCGTCGTTGCCGCAGCGCCTTGCGCCAGTCGACGGCGCTGACCAGGCGCCCGCGTTCGATCTGCCCCTGCAGCGACGCGGACAGCTGCGCACGACCCTGCTCGTATTCGCGCTCGTACGAACCGGCGATCTCGGCTTCCATCACGAGGCGGTGCGCGGCCACCGCGTCGGCCGCGCCGCCGGGCAGATCGATCTCGTCTATGCGATCGCCGAAGCCCGCGACCCAGCGCTCGAAAGCCCGCCTTGCCTCGGCGTCGACGCGTTCCCACCACGGCGTTCGCGTCCAGGCGATGCGCGCCTCGCGCGCCGCCGCCGTCCGCGCATCGCCATCGCCATCGCCATCGCCATCGCCATCG
>CAYZYC010000224.1:0-2985 GCA_964481165.1 uncultured Limnobacter sp.
CTCGCTCCGGCAGCTGCTTCGCCTCGCGTCAGGCCGCGACGCAGACCTGCCGCTGCGTGCCGAGCCCGTCGATGCCCAGCGTCATCACGTCGCCGGGTTTCAGGAACACCGGCGGCTTGCGGCCCAGGCCGACGCCGGGCGGCGTGCCGGTGCAGATCACGTCGCCGGGCTCCAGCGTCATGAAACGCGAGATGTAGGCGACCAGCGCGCGCACTCCGAACACCATCGTCTGCGTGTTGCCGCGCTGGCAGCGATTGCCGTTCACGTCGAGCCACAACGACAGCGCCTGCGGATCGGGCACTTCGTCGCGGGTCACGAGCCAGGGGCCGATCGGAGCGAAGGTGTCGTGCCCCTTGCCCTTGTCCCACTGGCCGAGCCGCTCGAGCTGGAACTCGCGTTCCGACACGTCGTTGGCGATGCAGTAGCCGGCGACATGCCCGAGTGCGTCGCTCTCGTCGACGTACTTCGCGCGCGTTCCGATGACGACGCCGAGTTCGACCTCCCAGTCGGTCTTCTGCGAGCCGCGCGGAATCTGCACGTCGTCGGCGGGTCCGCAGACCGCGCTCGACGGCTTCAGGAACAGGACCGGCTCGGCCGGCACCGGCATCCCGGCTTCGGCCGCGTGATCGGCGTAGTTCAGGCCGGCACAGACGAGCTTGCCGATCCGCGCGACGCACGGGCCGATCCGCACGTCGTCAGGCACCTCGGGCAACGTCGACGGATCGATCGAGGCCAGTTCCGCAAGCCGCTGCGGCGTGAGCACCCGCAGGTCGATGTCGTCGATCCGGTCCGAAAGATCGCGCATGCGGCCCGCGGCATCGACGAGGCCGGGTTTCTCGCTGCCGACGGGTCCGTATCGAAGAAGTTTCATCGGGGCATCGAATCGGAGCGGAGCGCTCAGGATTCGGAGCCGCGCGATCCGGAGTCGATATCGGAGCTGCGCGACCCCGGGTCGACATCGGAGCCGCGCGATCGGAGGTCGACATCGAAACCGCGCGCTCGCGACTCGACGCCGAAGCGGCGGGCCCGGGCTTCGGCGTCGAAGCGGTGCATTCGGGGCTCTCTTTCGAAGCGGCGCTTTCGCGGCTCGGCGTAGTAGCGGCGCCGGTTCGTCAGGTGCGGGGCGATCCTGCCGCTCGACACCTCCTGCGCCATGTGCCTCACGCCGTTGAAGAGGTCGACGAGCGCAGCGGCGGCGAACGCGCGCAACCGTCCGACGCGCATCGTCGGCGCGCCCGGCCGCGAGACGCCGCCGGCAGGCTCGACGGCGACGCCGTGCGCGTAGACCATCCTGCCGCCGAGATACGCGGAGTAGCCGAGCAGCGCGACCGCGGCAACGCCTGCGGTCAGGTACACCGGTCCCGGTCGGTCGTGACGCGATCGCCACGAAGCCATCGCGAGCGTCGTTACGGTCGCGGCGGCATTCAGGTTGCGGTGCGTCGTCAGCATGTCGTGCGCCGCGCCCTCGTTGACCTCCTCGCCGGCGATCAGTCCGGTGCTCGCCGCCGCGACCGCGCCGACGGCAGCGACCCGGATCGCGACGCGCGCCGCCTCGCGCAGCGCGTCGTCGTCGCGCATCGTGCCGATCCAGTCGGCGGCGACGGCAAGCGGCACCAGCCCCAGCGGCAGGTGAACCAGCGTCGGATGCATCTCCTCGAGGCGGATTGCCATTCCGGTCTCCGGTTCAGAGCACGGAAGCCAGCGCGCGCCGCACTTCCGCCTCGTCGCGTCCCGACCTCGCGACGAAATCGCGCAGCTGGTCCTCGCCGATGCGTCCGACGTTGAAGTACATCGACGCCGGATGCGACAGATAGAAGCCGCTGACACTGGAGGCGGGCATCATCGCCAGCGCGTCGGTCAGCTCCATCCCGATTTCCTCGGCGCGCAGCGTGTCGAAGACCATGCGCTTGACGGTGTGCTCGGGGCACGCCGGGTAGCCCGGCGCCGGACGGATTCCCTGGTACTGCTCGGCGATCAGCGCGGCGTTGTCGAGCGCCTCGTCGGGGACGTAACCCCACAGGTCGCGGCGCACGCGCGCGTGCATGCACTCGGCGAACGCTTCGGCGAGCCGGTCGGCGAGCGCCTTGAGCATGATCGACGAATAGTCGTCCAACTCGCGCGCGAACTGCTCGAGCTTCTTCTCGATGCCCAGTCCTGCGGTGACCGCGAACATCCCGATGTAGTCGGCGATTCCCGAAGGCTTGCCGTCGATCAGCCTGGGCGCGATGTAGTCGGCCATGCACTTGTTGTCGACGCCTTCGCGCTTGGCGACCTGCTGGCGCAGGTTGCGCCAGGTGAACGCGACCTGCGTGCGCGTCTCGTCGGTGTAGATCTCGATGTCGTCGTCGACCGAATTCGCGGGCAGGAACGCGACGACGCCGCTGGCGCCGATCCAGCGTTCGTGCACGATCCGTTCGAGCATCGCCTTGCCGTCGGCGAACACGCGCCGCGCCGATTCGCCGACGAGCGGATCGTCGAGCAGCGCCGGGTATCCGCCGTGCAGGTCCCACGCCTGGAACAGCGGTCCCCAGTCGATGAAGCGCGCGATCTCTCCGAGATCGTGATCGCGGAACTCGCGCCGGCCGAGGAACTTGGGCTTCGGCGGAACGTAGCCGCTCCAGTCGATCTTCGGCCGGTTCGCACGCGCCTTCGCGATCGTCACCAGTTCGGGGCCCTTCTTCGCGGCGTGCTGCGCACGCACCTTCTCGTATTCGGAACTCACGTCGGCGAGGTAGCCGTCGCGCTGCTCGGCCGACATCAGGCTCTGCACGACCGGCACCGAACGCGACGCGTCGGGCACGTAGATCACCGGGCCCGAGTAGTTCGGCGCGACCTTCACCGCGGTGTGCACGCGCGAGGTCGTCGCACCGCCGATCAGCAGCGGAATCGCGTTCGAACGGAAGTGCTCGTCGCGCTCCATCTCGCGCGCGACGTGCGCCATCTCCTCGAGCGACGGCGTGATCAGCCCCGAGACGCCGACGATGT
>CAYZYC010000225.1:0-2975 GCA_964481165.1 uncultured Limnobacter sp.
TCGCCGTTGATCGCGTCGATGATCTGTTCGTCGCGCGAAGTTCCCAGCGTCGCGATGACCATCGCCTGCGTCTCGCCGCGCGTGAAGAGCGCCGAGCCGTGCGCACGCGGCATCACGCTCGTGCGGATCGCGATCGGGCGCACGGTGCGCGTGTCGCGGCCGTCGATGCGCGGCTCGCCCGACAGGATCTGCTGCCGAACGATCTGCGCCTGCAGGTCGAACAGCATGTTGCCGAGCGCATTCGCATCGGGAGGCACTTCGCCGGCGGCCGTGGCGTCGGCGACCATGCGCTCGACGGTCGACTTCTCGATCTCGCGGATGCGGGCGACGCGTTGCTGCTTGTTGCGCAGCCGGTAGGCCTCGCGCATGTCGGCGCCGGCGATTTCCTCGACCCGCGTGACGCGAGGCGTATCCTTCGGCGCGGCCTGCCAGTCCCAGGCAGGCTTTCCGGCCTCCTCGACCAGCTCGTCGATCGCCTTGATCGCGACCTGCATCTGCTCGTGGCCGAACACCACCGCGCCGAGCATGACCTCTTCGGTCAGTTCGTGCGCCTCGGATTCGACCATCAGCACGGCCGCATCGGTGCCGGCGACGACCAGATCGAGCTTCGACGATTCCATCTGCGTCGTGCTCGGGTTCAGCACGTACTGGCCGTCGACGTAGCCCACGCGCGCCGCGCCGATCGGGCCGTCGAAGGGAATCCCGGAGAGCGCGAGCGCCGCCGAGGCGCCGATCATCGCCGGGATGTCGCTGTCGACCTCCGGGTTGCTCGACATCACGTGGATGATCACCTGGACTTCGTTGTAGAAGCCCTCGGGGAACAGCGGCCGGATCGGTCGGTCGATCAGGCGGCAGATCAGGATCTCGCGTTCGGTCGGCCGACCTTCACGCTTGAAGAAGCCGCCCGGAATTCGCCCGGCGGCGTAGAACTTCTCGACGTAGTCGACGGTGAGCGGAAAGAAGTCCTGCCCGGGTCGCACGTTGCGCGCGCCGACGACCGTCGCGAGCAGCACCGTGTCGTCCATCGTGACGACGACCGAACCGGAGGCCTGGCGGGCCATTTCACCCGTCTCCAGCGTGACGGTATTCGCGCCCCACTGGAACGTTCTCTTTGCGATTTCAAACACTTGGTTTCCTTTCGAGCGTGGGCCCGCAAAAAAAAACCCGCAAGAGTCGCCTGCGGGTTTCGGCTCGATCGTCTCAGCCGCGCAGACCGAGTTTCTCGATCAGCGCGCGGTAGCTCGACGGGTTCTTGCCCTTCAGGTAGTCGAGCAGCTTGCGACGCCGGCTGACCATTTTCAGCAAGCCCCGGCGCGAGTGGTGGTCCTTCGCGTGGACCTTGAAATGCTCGGTGAGGTCGACGATGCGCGCGGTGAGGAGCGCCACCTGGACTTCCGGCGAGCCGGTGTCGTTTCGGGCGCGTTGATAGTCGGCGACGATCTTCGCCTTGTCGGTGTTGGCGACGGCCATGGTTTTCCCCTGTGATTGCCTGGACTTGCGGCATCGCCGGGATGCGATGCCGTGCTGGCGCCTGCCGGGGCTGGCCCGGCAGGAAACCGCGCATTTTAGCGCATTCAGACGCCCGGCTGCGGGTCGATGCGCTCGAGCCGGGAATGCAGCTTGTTCAGGCCGTTCAAATACGCCTTGGCCGAAGCGACGACGATGTCGGGGTCGGCGCCCACGCCGTTGACGATGCGCCCCGAATGCGCCAGGCGCACCGTCACCTCGCCCTGCGACTCGGTGCCGGTGGTGATCGCGTTCACCGAATAGAGCACCAGTTCCGCCCCGCTGGAAACCTTCGCCTCGATCGCCTTGAAGGTCGCGTCGACCGGGCCGTTGCCGGTGGCTTCGGCGGATTCCTCGCGACCGTCGACCGTCATCGTGACCCGGGCGTGCGGACGCTCGCCGGTTTCCGAGCCCTGCGACATCGAGATCAGGTGGTAGTGCTCGTCGGCGAGTTGATGCACCGCCTGGTCGGAGACGAGCGCGTGGATGTCCTCGTCGAAGATCTCGGCCTTGCGGTCGGCGAGGTCCTTGAACCGCTGGAATGCGGCGTTGACTTCCTGTTCCGATTCGAGCTGGATCCCGAGTTCCTGCAGCCGCTGCTTGAACGCGTTGCGACCCGACAGCTTGCCGAGCACGATCTTGTTCGCCGTCCAGCCGACGTCCTCGGCACGCATGATCTCGTAGGTATCGCGCTGCTTGAGCACGCCGTCCTGATGGATCCCCGAAGCATGCGCGAACGCGTTCGCACCGACCACCGCCTTGTTGGGCTGCACCGGGAAACCGGTGATGCTCGAAACCAGCTTCGAGGCCGGCACGATCTGCGTCGTGTCGATGCCCAGGTCGAGCTCGAAGTAATCGCGCCGCGTCTTCACCGCCATCACGACTTCTTCGAGCGAGGTGTTGCCGGCACGCTCTCCGAGCCCGTTGATCGTGCACTCGATCTGCCGCGCGCCGGCCATCACGCCGGCAAGCGAGTTGGCTACTGCCATCCCGAGGTCGTTGTGGCAGTGCACCGACCAGACCGCCTTGTCGGAGTTCGGCACGCGCTCGCGCAGCGTGCGAATCAGGTCGGCGAATCGTTCGGGGACTGCATAACCGACGGTGTCGGGAATGTTGATCGTCGTCGCACCCTCGGCGATCGCCGCTTCGAGGACGCGGCACAGGAAATCCTGGTCGGAGCGGCTCGCATCCTCGGGGGAGAACTCGATGTCGTCGGTATACCGGCGCGCGAAGCGCACGGCAAGACGCAACTGCTCGTAGACCTGCCCGGGCGTCATGCGCAGTTTCTTTTCCATGTGCAGCGCCGACGTGGCGATGAACGTGTGGATGCGTTTGGACCTCGCGGCCTCGAGTGCCTCGGCGGCACGCGAGATGTCGCGGTCGTTGGCGCGCGCCAGCGAGCACACCGTGGAATCGCGGATCGTGTCGGCGATCGCGCGCACCGATTCGAAGTCGCCGTTCGACGATGC
>CAYZYC010000226.1:0-2937 GCA_964481165.1 uncultured Limnobacter sp.
CGCTTGCGCGCCGAAGCAATGTTTGCCATGAGAGAATCTCGCTCGTTTTCGACCCGGCGCCCGCTACCGCGAATCTTCCGGAAAGCCTTGAAGAATAACCGATTTCACCCGATCGCGGCAAGTGCGCGGGCCGCCGGCGAACCCCGCGGGACTCCTGCATGAGCCTGCTGCGGGCCGCGATGACGGTCAGCGGCCTGACGCTGCTCTCGCGGATCACCGGCCTGGCGCGGGAGAACATCACTGCCGCGATCTTCGGCGCGTCGGCGTTCACCGACGCGTTCTTCGTCGCGTTCCGGCTGCCGAACCTGCTGCGGCGCCTGTTCGCCGAAGGAGCGTTCTCGCAGGCCTTCGTGCCGATCCTCTCCGAGGCGCGCGTGCACGCCGAAGCGGCGCACGCCGACGACCCGTCGGCGGCGCGCGCATCGACGCGGCTCGTCGTCGACCGCATCGCGACGGTGCTCTTCTGGGCACTGGTCGCGACGACGCTGCTCGGAATCGTCGCGGCGCCGGCGCTCGTCTGGGTGATCGCCGGGGGCCTGCAGTCGGAACCCGAAGCGTTCGACGCGGCGATCGTGATGACACGGTGGATGTTCCCGTACATCCTGCTCGTGTCGCTGGTGTCGCTGTCGGCGGGCATCCTGAACACCTGGCGCCGCTTCGCGGTGCCGGCGTTCACGCCGGTGCTGCTGAACCTGGCCTTCATCGCGGCCGCGCTGACGCTGGCGCGCCATTTCGAACCTCCGGTCTATGCGCTGGCCGCCGGAGTCGTGCTGGGCGGAATCGCGCAACTCGCGATCCAGGTGCCCGCGCTCGCGCGCATCGGGATGCTGCCGCGGATCGGCCTGAATCTGCGCGCGGCGCTCGCCGACGAGCACACGCGGCGCATCCTGACGCTGATGGCGCCGGCCGCGCTCGCCGTGTCGGTTGCGCAGATCAGCCTGCTGATCAACACGCACATCGCGTCGCGCCTGGCGCAAGGCAGCGTCTCGTGGATCTCGTACGGCGACCGGTTGATGGAATTCCCGACCGCGCTGCTCGGCGTGGCGCTCGGCACCGTGCTGCTGCCGAGCCTGTCGCGCGCCCGTTCGGAAGGCGACGACGCCGAGTACAGTGCCCTGCTCGACTGGGGACTGCGCCTGTGCGTCGTGCTCGCCGTGCCGTGCATGGTCGGCCTCGCGCTGATGGCCGAGCCGCTGACCGCGCTGCTGTTCCACTACGGCCGCTTCACTGCGCACGACGTAGCGATGACCCGGCTTGCCGTGACCGGATATTCGATCGGGCTCGTCGGGCTGATCGCCATCAAGGTCCTCGCGCCGGGGTTCTACGCACAGCAGGACATCCGCACGCCGGTCAGGATCGCGATCGGCGTGCTCGTCGTCACGCAACTGCTGAACCTGCTGACCGTTCCCTTGTTCCAGCATGCGGGGCTGACGGTTTCGATCTCGATCGGCGCGCTCGCCAACGCCGGGCTGCTGCTGGCCGGACTGCACCGTCGCGGTTCGTGGCGTCCCGCATCCGGCTGGCCGAAGTTCCTGGCACAGACGACGGTCGCCGCGGCGCTGATGGCCGCTGCGCTGGCCTTGACCGTGCCGCGTTTCGACTGGACCGCCCTGCAGGCGACGCCGTTCCTTCGAATCGCGCTGGTCCTCGGTTTCGTCGCCGCAGGTGCGGCGGTCTACCTGCTCGCGCTGCTCGCGCTCGGCGTGCGCCCGCTGCAACTGGCGCGCGGCACACGGCGCGTCGCCTGAACACAGGTGGCCGCGACGCGCACCAGGCACCGCTTCGCCGGTTTCTTCGCCACGCGCTGGCACGGAAACAGGGCGTTGCCGCGCCTGTTCTGGTTCGACATGGTGCTCGTGGGCACGGTGCTGAACCTGCTGGTCAGCGTGGTCGCGCTGGCGCTGGCCGCGAAGCGCGCGCCGCCGGCACTGTCCGCGGCGGTATTCTTCTCGATGCTCCCGTACAACCTGTTCCTCTTCGCTTCGGTGTGGAGGAACGCGAAAGGATCGCCGTACCTTCGGGTCGGCGCCGCCGTGTGGCTCGTCGCAGCGACGCTGCTGTGAACGGGGGCTCCACTCTGGTTCGGAGGCCAGGCAGATGAGGATCGTTTTCGTCGGAGGCGGCAACATGGCGACGGCACTGATCGGAGGCCTGCTCGCGCGCGACGTGCAGGCCGCGTCGATCGCCGTCGTCGAACCCTCGCAGGCGCAGCGCAATGCGTTGCGCGAACGCTTCGGCGTCACGACGGTCGAGCGCGCCGACGAGGCGACGCTTCGCGGCTGCGACCTGTGCGTGCTCGCCGTAAAGCCGCAGCAGATGCGCGAAGCGCTCGGCGGATTCGGTGCAGCGCTCGCCGGCGCAATGGTCGTCAGCGTCGCCGCCGGAATCCGGATGAGCGACCTCTCGCGCTGGCTCGGCGGCCACCGGCGCATCGTTCGTGCGATGCCGAACACGCCTGCGCTGATCGGCCGCGGGGTCACCGGCCTTGCCGGCGCCGACGGACTCGCACAGGCGGACCGCGAACTCGCCGAGCGCGTTCTCGGCGCCGTCGGGGCCACCGTGTGGGTCGACGAGGAATCGATGCTCGACGCCGTGACCGCGGTCAGCGGCAGCGGGCCGGCCTACGTGTTCCTGCTGCTCGAGGCGATGCAGCAGGCCGCGCAACGGCTCGGCCTGGACGAAGCGCAGGCGCGGACGCTGACCCTGCACACGGTGGCCGGAGCGGCCGAACTCGCGCTGCGCTCGCCGGACCCGGCGTCCACCTTGCGCGAACGCGTCACGTCGAAAGGCGGCACCACCGCCGCAGCGCTCGACGTGCTCGAAGCAGCGGGATTTCGCGCGCTGTTCGTCGACGCGCTCGAAGCGGCGCGCCGGCGCGGCGCGCAGATGGGCGAGGAGTTCGGCCGCGACTGAGCGGACGCGACCGAGCGGACGCGA
>CAYZYC010000227.1:0-2922 GCA_964481165.1 uncultured Limnobacter sp.
TTCGTCTACGCCGTGAAGACCACCGGCGTGTACTGCCGGCCGAGCAGCGCGTCGCGCCTGCCGCGTCCCGAGAACGTCGAGTTCTTCGATACGCCCGAGCAGGCCGAGGCCGCCGGCTACCGGCCGAGCCGTCGACGTGCGCCCGATCGCAGCGCGGCGGCAGCGCGGCACGCCGGCCTCGTCGCCGAAGCGTGCCGGCGCATCGAAACGGCCGATGCGCCTTTGGCGCTGCACGATCTCGCTGGTGCAGCGGGGCTGAGCACCCATCACTTCCATCGCGTGTTCCGGTCGGTCACCGGATTGACTCCGAAGGGCTATGCGGATGCACACCGCGCCGAACGCGTGCGCGAACGACTCGCAAGCGGCACGTCGGTCACGGAAGCGCTGTACGACGCGGGCTTCGCGTCGAACGGCCGCTTCTACGCGGCATCGAACGAAATGCTCGGAATGAAACCGGCCGAATACCGCGGCGGCGGAACCAACCGCGAGATCCGTTTCGCGATCGGCGAATGCTCGCTCGGTTCGATCCTCGTTGCGCAAAGCGATCGCGGAGTCTGCGCGATCCTGCTCGGCGACGATCCGGAAGCTTTGGCGCGCAACCTGCAGGACCGCTTTCCGCGCGCACGCCTGATCGGCGGCGACGGCGATTTCGAGCGTCACGTCGCGCAGGTCGTCGGCTTCGTCGAGGCGCCTTCGCTGGGCCTGGACCTGCCGCTCGACGTTCGCGGAACGGCGTTCCAGCAGCGGGTCTGGCAGGCGCTGCGCGCGATTCCCGCAGGAACGACCGCGACGTATGCGCAGGTCGCGGCACGCATCGGCTCGCCGAACGCGGTACGCGCCGTTGCGCAGGCGTGCGCGGCGAACCCGATTGCGGTGGCGATTCCCTGCCATCGTGTCGTCCGGCGCGACGGCGGTCTCGCCGGGTATCGCTGGGGTGTCGAGCGCAAGCGCGCGCTGCTCGAACGCGAAGCCGCAGGCGTTGCGAGCGCGGCGCGGACGTCTCGATCGGAGCGCCGCGCGGCAGGTTGCGAATGAAGCCGGCGCGCCACCCCGCGGCGCTGCGCGTCGCGCACCTGCTGCTCGATGCCGGAATCGATTCCCGGGTCGTCGAGTTCGAACAACCGACGCGCACGAGCGCCGAGGCCGCCGCCGCGATCGGCTGTTCGGTCGCCGAGATCGCGAAGTCCATCGTGTTCCGCGGCCGCGACAGCGGCCAGGCTGTCGTCGTCGTGGCCAGCGGCGGGAACCGCGTCAGCGAGACAAAGGTGGCAGCCAGCGTCGACGAAGCGCTGGCGCGCGCCGATGCGGACTTCGTGCGCGCGAGCACCGGCTATGCCATCGGCGGCGTTGCGCCGATCGGCCATGCGCAAGCGGTGAAGCTGTTGCTCGACGAAGACCTGCGCCGTTTCGACGTCGTCTGGGCAGCGGCGGGAACGCCGTTCTCGGTGTTTCCGGTGAGCCCCGATCAGCTTCGCCGGCTGACCGGCGCCGAGTGGGCGGATATCCGGCAGTGAGCGCGCCGATCACCAATCGTTGCGCAACTCGCGAAGTTTCAGGAACACCGTCTTCGCGTCGGGACGTTCGGGCAGATCGGGAAAGCGCTCGCGCAGCCCCTCGATCACGCCTGCGCTCGTCAACCGGAAGAACGTGTTGATCCGTTTCTCCTGCGCGAGCGTCGTCACGATCGAGTTCGCCGGGTCGTGCCCGGCGACTTCCG
Organism: uncultured Limnobacter sp.; assembly: GCA_964481165.1. Classification (GTDB taxonomy): domain Bacteria; phylum Pseudomonadota; class Gammaproteobacteria; order Burkholderiales; family Burkholderiaceae_E; genus Zeimonas. The sequence continues at coordinate 1,718 of CAYZYC010000227.1, forward strand.
GCAGCATCGACTGCGCATCGGCGTTGCCCGGTTCGCGCGACAGCGTGAACTTCAGGTTGCTCTCGATGTAGTCGTGCCCCGGATAGATCAGCGTGTCTTCGGGCAGCTTCGCGAGTTGTCCGATGAAGGTCGAATACAGCTCGACCGGATCGCCGCCGTTGTGGCAGTTGCCTGCGCCGGCATTGAACAGCGTGTCCCCCGAGAACAGCGCCGGCTGGTCGGTGTGCGACTTCAGGCAGACGTGGCACATCGTGTGGCCCGGCGTGTCCAGGCACTCGAGCTCGACGGTCCTGCCCACCTTGATCACGTCGCCGGCCTGCACGCCGCGATCGACGCCCGGGATGCTGCTGCCCGCGCGATGATGCGCGATCACTTTGGCGCCGGTGGCCGCGACGACGGCCTCGTTGCCGCCGATGTGGTCGAAATGTTCGTGCGTGTTCAGGATCTGCGTGATCTGCCAGCCCTTCGCACGGGCAGCGGCGAGGCACTTCACGTGATCGAGCGGGTCGATCGCGAGCGCCTCGCCGGTTTCGGGGCAGGCGATCAGGTAGTTGAAGTTGCGGTAGGCGTTGCCGGTCCACACTCGCTCGACGATCATGCTGTACTCCGTTGCGTTCGCACTTCCGACCGGGCCATTGTAGGCAATGCCGGTCGCTGCCCCCGACAATGCCCGATTCGACCCTGTCCGCTTCCGTGAACGACGCGTGTGTTCGACCCGACGCCGGATCGACCGTGCCGCTGCCGCGTGCGCACCCCGAACTCGAGGTCGTGATCGAGGTTGCGCGGGGCGGATTCCTGAAGCGTGGGTCGACCGGCCGGATCGATTTCGTCTCGCCGTTGCCGTGTCCGTGCAACTACGGGGCCGTGCCGCTGTACCTCGGGCTCGAGGGCGATCTGCTCGACGCGCTGGTGCTCGGGCCGCGCCTGGCGCCGGGCACGCGGATCGCGGTACGCGCGTGGGGGGCCGTGACATTGATGGACCGAGGCATGATCGACGATAAACTCGTTTGCAGCGTCGTTCGCCCGAGCGCAGCCGAGCGCGAGTCGGTGCTGCGGTTCTTTCGCTTCTACGCGAAGGCGAAGGGGCTGCTGAACTTCTTCCGCGGCCGGCGCAGACGCAATGCGTGCCTGGGCTGGATCGACGCGCACCTCGCGCTGGCGAGGGCTCGGCCGCGCGACGATTCATGGCGCGGGCCGCCGGTGGG
>CAYZYC010000228.1:0-2874 GCA_964481165.1 uncultured Limnobacter sp.
AACGGCATGCGCATCGGCGGCGGCCAGGAAATCGGCATGGCCTGCGACTTCTCCGTCTCGTCGGACCTCGCTCGCTACGGACAGGCAGGTCCCAAGCACGGTTCGGCCCCGATCGGCGGCGCGACCGACTTCCTGCCGGTCATGGTCGGCGCCGAGCGCGCGATGGCCGCCTGCGTGCTGTGCGAGCCGTTCTCGGCGCACAAGGCCTACCAGATGGGCGTGCTCACCGACATCGTGCCGGCGCTGAAGGTCGACGGCAAGTTCGTCGCGAATCCGCTGGTCGAGACGCAACGCATGTTCGACGAATACGGCCGCAACGCGTACGGCGAGTTCAAGACCGGCGCGGCGGCGAAGGAAGCCAAGGCGCTGATGGCGCGTGGCGAGGTCGACCTGTCGCTGCTCGACGCGAAGGTCGAGGAACTGTGCGCGAAGATGCTGCTGACGTTCCCCGACTGCACGACCAAGACGCTCGAGGAACTGCGCAAGCCGAAGCTCGAGATCTGGAACAAGAACAAGGAAAACGCCCGCGCCTGGCTCGCGCTGAACATGATGACCGAGGCGCGCGCCGGATTCACCGCGTTCAACGCGGGAACGAAGGACGATCGCGAGGTCGACTTCATCCTGCTGCGCCAGAAGCTCGCCGCCGGCGAGAGCTGGGTGGGTCCGTTGCACGACTCGATCCAGCCCGGGGCGAAGAAGGGCAAGGGCTGACGCGATGGCCGACACTCCGCTCGGTCAGGCGCTCGAACGCGACGGCGCGCTGCTGCGCCTGACGCTCGCGCGCCCGAAGGCGAACATCGTCGACGCGCAGATGCTCGCGGCGTTGTCCGCGGCGCTGCGCGAGCACCGTGCGCGCACCGGCCTGCGCGGCGTGCTGCTCGACTCCGAAGGCCCGCACTTCAGCTTCGGCGCCAGCGTCGAGGAGCACGTGCGCGAGCGCTGCGCGGAAATGCTGGCGTCGCTGCACGCGCTGGTCATCGAGATGGTCGAGTACCCGGCGCCGATCCTGGTGGCGGTGCGCGGACAGTGCCTGGGCGGCGGCCTCGAGGTAGCGATGGCCGGAGGGCCGATCTTCGCGTCGCGCGACGCGCAGTTCGGCCAGCCCGAGATGAAGCTCGGCGTGTTCGCTCCGGCCGCGTCGGTGCTCCTGCCGTACCGCGTGAACCAGCCCGCCGCCGAAGACCTGCTGTTCAGCGGGCGCTCGATCGGCGCCGACGAGGCGAAGGCGAACGGCCTCGTGCTGCAGGTCGCGGACGACCCGGCGGCTGCGGCTCTCGCGTATTTCGACGAGCATCTCGCACCGAAGAGCGCATCGAGCCTGGCGCTCGCGCTCGCCGCCGCGCGCGGCGCGATGGTGCGCGACGTGCGCAACCGACTCGCCGAGGTCGAGCGGCTCTATCTCGACCGCCTCATGCAAACGCGCGACGCCAACGAAGGGTTGGCCGCTTTTCTTGCCAAACGCAAGCCCGAATGGGAGCACAACTGATGAGCACGCAGAACCCCGTACAGGCGATCGTCGAGCGTTGCCAGACGCTGTTCGATGACCTGGACTTCAATGCCGTCAAGCAGTGGAAGGCCGCGGTACCCGGTCGCAAGGCGATCGGCTACATGCCGGTGTACGTGCCGCGCGAACTGATCCATGCCGCCGGCATGCTGCCGGTCGGGATCCTCGGCGGCGGCGATTCGCTCGAGGTGATCCAGGGCGATGCCTACTACCAGAGCTACATCTGCCGCATTCCGCGCTCGACGATCGAGCTCGGCCTGACCGGCAGGCTCGACTGTCTCGACGGCATGATGTTCCCGTCGATCTGCGACGTGATCCGCAACCTGTCGGGCATGTGGCAGCTGATGTTCAAGGACAAGTACGTACGCTACTTCGACGTCCCGCAGAACTACGAGGACGCGGTCGGCGGCACGTTCTACATTTCCGAACTGGAGATCCTTCGCGAGGACCTCGGCAAGCTGCGCGGCAAGCCGGTCACCGACGACGAGATCGACGCGTCGATCGCCGTGTACAACGAGAACCGGCGCGCGATCGCCGACCTGTACGCGTATCGCGCGGCCAAGCCGTGGCAGGCGCTGACCTCCGAGGTGTACCTGATCCTGCGCGCCGGCATGGTGCTGCCGCCCGAGGAGCACACGCAACTGGTACGCGACTACATCGCCGCGGTCGACCTCGTCGCTCGTCCCAAGCGCGACAACGCGCGCATCGTGATCAACGGATCGTTCTGCGAGCAGCCGCCGCTGAACCTGATCAAGTCGATCGAGATGTCGGGCTGCTACATCGTCGACGACGATTTCATGCTGGTGACGCGCTGGCTGCTCGACGACGTTCCGGTCAACGGCCACCCGCTCGAGGAGCTGTCGAAGGCGTTCCTGCACCGCTCGGCGTCGACCGCCGCTAAGTACGATGCGAAGCGCGAGGACAAGGGCCAGTTCCTGCTCCAGCAGGTCAAGAAAGGCGCCGCCGAAGGCGTCATCTTCGCGGCTCCGTCGTTCTGTGATCCCGCGTTGCTCGAGCGCCCGATGCTGCAGGACGTGCTCGCCAAGCACAAGGTGCCGTACACGGCATTCAAGTACGCGGAGAACACCGGCCAGATGGCCCCGATCCGCGAGCAGGCCGGAACCTTTGCCGATTCGATCAAACTGTGGAGCGCCGCATGAACACCCCCGCCAAGCCCGCGACGGCCGCAAAATCGCCGAAGAACGTCCAGAAAGAGGACGCGATGTGGCTCCAGAAGGAGCTGATCAACGCGAACTACATGGACCTGGCGACGGCGCACCAGAACAACCGCAAGGTCGCGGCCACGTTCGTGCCCGGCAACCTGAACGAACTGCTGATGTGCTTCGACTTCGCGCGCAGCCTGCCCGAGA
>CAYZYC010000229.1:0-2863 GCA_964481165.1 uncultured Limnobacter sp.
GCAACCCTGTATGCAAGCTCCTTCATTGCCCGTTCTTTCCGTGCGAGACGTTCTTCAGGTACACGCCGAAGCCGCGGTCGGCATAGGCCGCGATCGGCACGTCGTCGGCGAGCATCGCCGCTTCGATGGCGGCGATGTCGTCGGCCCGTTGCCAGCTGTCCCACAGTGCGATCCCGGCCAGGCCCGCGCCGACGATCAGGATCGGGGCGACGACCGCTGCGACGCGCCACCGCAGCGGCGGCGGCGCTCCGGCGGCTCCTGCTTCGCCCGCGCGGACCGGGCGCAGGGCGCTCGCCGGGACCCGCAGCGCGCTCGCCGGAACCATTTCGGGCTGGTGCTCCGAGACGCGGGTCAGTGCCTCGGCACGCGACGCGGCGAGCCGGTGCGTGACGCGATACGGCAAGCGCTCGGCAGACCGGTCGAGCGCTTGCCGCACGAGCAGGGCGATTTCACGTTCGTTCATGCTTGATTCCGCGGGCGGAGAGGGCGGCGGCCAGGGCGTGGGCCGCGCGCGAGCAATGCGTCTTCACGCTTCCTTCCGAGCAGCCCATCGCGACGGCTGTCTCGGCGACGTTCAGATCCTCCCAGTAACGCAGCAGGAACGCCTCGCGTTGACGGCGCGGCAGGCGGGCGATTTCCTCGTCGAGAATCGCCAGCATCTGCGTGCGTTCCAGCAGGTCGGCGGTGTCGGCAGCCCCCGATTGCGACTCGATCATCTCGAGCACCTCGAGTTCGCCCGCGTCGCGTCCGTCGTCGGGCTGCAGCGCCGAGAGCGGGGTCATCCACAGATTGCGCACGCGCTGGCGCCGGAAGTGGTCGGTGACGGCGTTCTGCAGGATGCGGTGGAACAGCATCGGCAGTTCCTCGGCGGGCCGGTCGGCGTAGCTGCTCGTCAGTCGCAGCATCGCGTCCTGGACGATGTCGAGGGCAGCTTCCTGCTCGCGCACCGCGTACATCGCGTGCTTGAACGCTCGACGCTCGACGCCGGCGAGGAAATCGGACAACTCCTGGCGGCTGGCCATGCAAAGTCGGCAGAGGCGTACAGGTTCGCAGCGGGAGCTGCGGTTTCGCAGCGGCAGCTACAGGTTCGCAGCGCGAGCTGCGGTTTCGCAGCGGCCGTCGCGGAAGACGATGCGCATGCTAGCAGAATGGTGCCGATGCCCCGGTGCGCCTTGACCCGCGGTGTTGCGGTGCAGTATTCTTTTCGGCTACCCCTAGCGCGCAGTTGCTCCGGAATGCCTTCACGAGAGGCTCCTCCCGGCGCATCCGATCAAACCTCGCAGGATCCGTGTCGAGGTCTGCGTCGTGGCTTCCGGTGAAACACACCCGGAATCGCCATGGCGCCGGCGGCGGACTCCCTGGACTTGAAAGGACTACTCATGGAACTTACCGGCGCGGAAATCGTCGTCCGCTGTTTGCAGGAAGAAGGCGTCGAGCACGTCTTCGGCTATCCCGGCGGCGCGGTCCTCTACATCTACGACGCGATCTTCAACCAGGAGCAGGTGCAGCACGTGCTGGTACGGCACGAGCAGGCTGCCGCGCACGCTGCCGACGCGTACTCGCGTTCGTCGGGCAAGGTCGGCGTGTGCCTGGTCACCAGCGGGCCCGGCGTCACCAACGCGGTGACCGGGATCGCCACGGCCTTCTCGGATTCGGTTCCGATGGTCATCATCACCGGCCAGGTGCCCACGCACGCGATCGGCGAGGACGCATTCCAGGAGTGCGACACCGTCGGGATCACGCGGCCGTGCGTCAAGCACAACTTCCTCGTCAAGGACGTTCGCGACCTTGCGACCACGATCCGCAAGGCGTTCCACATCGCTTCCACCGGACGCCCCGGCCCGGTGCTCGTCGACATCCCGAAGGACGTCTCGCGCAACAAGTGCCGCTTCGAATATCCGAAGACGGTTTCGATGCGCTCGTACAACCCGGTCACCAAGGGACACCAGGGCCAGATCAAGAAGGCTCTGGGGCTGATCCTGACCGCCGAGCGGCCGATGGTCTACGCCGGGGGCGGGGTGATTCTCGCGAACGCCTCCGAGGAACTGAACCGCTTCGTCGACCTGCTCGGGTTCCCGGTCACCAACACGCTGATGGGGCTCGGCGGCTATCGCGCCAGCCAGGACCGGTTCATGGGCATGCCGGGGATGCACGGAACCTACGAAGCGAACATGGCGATGCAGCACTGCGACGTGCTGATCGGGATCGGCGTGCGCTTCGACGACCGGGTGATCGGCAATCCGAAGCACTTCGCGCAGAACCCGCACAAGATCATCCATCTCGACATCGACCCGTCGTCGATCTCCAAGCGCGTGCGCGTCGACGTGCCGATCGTCGGAGACGTGCGCGAGACGCTGCAGGACATGCTCGTGCTGCTCGAGCAGGCGATCGGCGCGGGGCAGAAGCCGAACGAGTCCGCACTGGCGGCGTGGTGGAAGCAGATCGCCGAGTGGCGCGCCCGCGACTGCATGAAGTACCGCACGAGCGACGAAGTGATCAAGCCGCAGGCGGTCGTGCAGAAGCTGTGGGAAGTCACCGAGGGCGATGCCATCGTCACCTCCGATGTCGGCCAGCACCAGATGTGGGCCGCGCAATACTATCCGTTCGACAAGCCGCGTCGCTGGATCAATTCGGGCGGGCTCGGCACGATGGGAGTCGGGCTTCCGTTCGCGATGGGCGCGCTGCTGGCGAACCCGGGCGCCAAGGTGGCGTGCATCACCGGCGAAGGCTCGATCCAGATGTGCATCCAGGAACTGTCCACCTGCAAGCAGTACGAGCTGCCGGTGAAGATCATCAACCTGAACAACCGCTACCTGGGCATGGTGCGCCAGTGGCAGCAGATCGAATACGGCAGCCGCTACTC
>CAYZYC010000230.1:0-2829 GCA_964481165.1 uncultured Limnobacter sp.
TTCGTCTCGCCCGAGAGCTTCATCCTGATGGAGTCGATCGTCATCGTCGCGATGGTGGTGCTCGGCGGGATGGGACACGTGCCGGGCGTCGTGCTCGGCGCGGTGATCCTCTACGCCATCCCGGAAACGCTGCGCGAGGTCGCCAAGCCCGCGCAACTCGCGCTGTTCGGCGAGGAACTGGTCGCCCCGGAGGCGCTGCGCATGCTGCTGTTCGGGCTGTCGATGGTGCTGATCATGCTGTATCGGCCGAAGGGCCTGTGGCCGGCGCCGCAGCACGGGTTCGCACGGACGCGACGCGACAAGCCGCTGCCAGGCGCCGCCGCGCCGGCCGGCGAAGCCTGAGCGTTCCGCGATGGACACCGGGCAGGCCGCATCCGTACCCGCACCGGCACCCGCCTCCGCGCTGCTCGCAGTGCGCGGCGTCAACAAGCGTTTCGGCGGCCTTCAGGCGCTTTCCGATGTCGGACTGCAGATCGACGCCGGCCAGATCTACGGACTGATCGGACCGAACGGCGCCGGAAAGACGACCTTCTTCAACGTCGTCACCGGCCTGTACTCGCCCGACTCCGGCGAGTTCCTGCTCGATGGGAAACCGTACGAACCCAGCGCGGTGCATCGCGTGGCCGAAGCGGGGATTGCGCGCACCTTCCAGAACATCCGGCTGTTCGGCGACATGACCGCGCTGGAAAACGTCATGGTCGGCCGGCACGTGCGCACGCACTCGGGAGTGATCGGCGCGGTGTTTCGCACGAAACGCGAGCGCCACGAAGAGGCGCAGATCCGGGAGCACGCGCTGGAACTGCTCGAGTACGTCGGAATCGCGCGCTACGCGCAATTCCAGGCGCGCACGCTGTCGTACGGCGACCAGCGCCGGCTCGAGATCGCGCGCGCGCTGGCGACCGACCCGAAACTCGTCGCGCTCGACGAGCCGGCCGCCGGAATGAACGCGACCGAGAAACGCACGTTGCGCGAACTGCTGCTGAACATCCGCGACAGCGGACGCACGCTGCTGCTGATCGAACACGACGTGAAGCTCGTGATGGGACTGTGCGACCGGGTGACCGTGCTCGACTACGGCAAGGTGATCGCGCAGGGAACGCCGCTGCAGGTGCAGCACGACCCGGCGGTCATCGAGGCGTATCTCGGAACGAGCGCACGATGAGCGCGCCGCTGCTCGAGGTCAGTGCATTGCAGGTCGCCTACGGCGGCATCCAGGCCGTCAAGGGCGTGTCGTTCGAGGTGCACGAGGGCGAGCTCGTCACGCTGATCGGCGCCAACGGCGCCGGCAAGACGACGACGCTGAAGGCGATCACCGGCGTGCTCGCACGCAACGCCGGTGAAGTGCGCTACCAGGGCAGGCCCACGGGCACGGCAGGCGCGTGGGAGCTCGTCTCGCGCGGGCTCGTCATGGTGCCCGAAGGACGCGGCGTGTTCGCGCGCATGACGATCCTCGAGAACCTGCAGATGGGCGCGTACGTGCGACGCGACACCGAAACGATCCGCAGCGACATCGACCGGATGTTCGAGACGTTTCCACGGCTGAAGGAACGCGCGAGACAGGTCGCCGGAACGCTGTCGGGGGGCGAACAGCAGATGCTCGCGATGGCGCGCGCACTGATGAGCCAGCCGAAGCTGCTGCTGCTCGACGAGCCGTCGATGGGGCTGTCGCCGATCATGGTCGACAAGGTGTTCGAAGTCGTGCGCGACGTCTCCGCGCAGGGGACGACGATCCTGCTGGTCGAGCAGAACGCCCGCATGGCGCTCGAGAGCGCCTCGCGCGCCTACGTGATGGAGTCGGGGCTGGTGACGATGAGCGGCGACGCGCGCGCGATGCTCGACGATCCGCGCGTGCGCGCCGCGTACCTGGGCGAAGACGCGACGGGCTGACCAGCCCGCCGCAGTGCCTGCATCTGGCGCAGCGCCTGCACCGGCCGCACCCCGCACTGCGCCCGCGCCTTCACGCGATGCCCGCGAGGTCCGCAGCGCTGGTGAAGGCGTCGGCGTGGAACTCCGTCGCGGGCAGCCGGCAGAACGACGTGAAATCGCGCCGCGCCGACTCGACGACGATCGGCGACCCGCATGCGTAGACCTGGTACGCGGACAGGTCCGGAAAATCCTCGATGACCGCGCGGTGCACGAACCCGTCGCGACCGCTCCACCGGTCTTCGGGCAACGCATCGGAGACGACCGGCACGTAGCGGAAGCCTTCGATCTCGCGCGCCCACCGCTCGCACAACGCGTGCATGTACAGGTCGTGCGGCCGGCGCCCGCCCCAGTACAGCGTCATCGGCCGCGCGATCGCCTTCGCCTGCGCGTGTTCGACGATCGACTTGATCGGCGCGAAACCGGTGCCGCTGGCGACCAGCACGATCGGACGGTCGCCGTCTTCGCGCAGGAAGAAGGTCCCCATCGGGCCTTCGAGGCGCAGGATGTCGCGCACCTTCAGCGTCGGCTGCGCGAGGCCGAACAGCGCGTCGGTGAAGCGCCCGCCCGGCATGTGGCGCACGTGCAGTTCGATCTGCTCGGCATCGTGCGGCGCGCACGCCATCGAATAGCTGCGGCGCGTGCCGTCGCGCAGGATCAGCTCGACGTACTGTCCGGCCAGGAACTGCAGTCGTTCGCCCGCCGGCAGCTGCAGCCGGACGATCGCCACGTCGCCGACCGGCCGTTCGATCGCCGCGATCCGGCACGGCATCCTGCGGATCGGCAGCTGTCCGGGGCCGGAAACGAGGCGGCTCTCGACCGAAACGTCGGAACGCGCGCGCGCGCAGCACAGCAGCGCCATGCCGCGCACCTGCTCTTCGCGGCTGAGCGCCTTCAGCGAGTGCG
>CAYZYC010000231.1:0-2809 GCA_964481165.1 uncultured Limnobacter sp.
GGTTCGGGTGTCGTGGTTCCGACGATGGATCAGGCGCGGTCGATCAGACGCGGTTCCAGTCGAAGGCCGCCTTCTCGCCCTTGCCGTAGAGCTTCAGCGCTCCCTTGTCGCCGACGGCGTTCGGGCGGTTGAAGATCCAGTTCTGCCAGGCGGTGAGTCGTCCGAAGACACGCGTGTGCATCGATTCCTTTCCGGCGAAGCGCAGGTTCGCTTCCATCCCGGTGAGCGCATCCGGGTTCATCGCGGCGCGTTCCTCGATCGCCAGGCGGATCTCGTCGGCCCAGTCGAGGTCGTCGGGCGCCGCGGTGACGAGGCCGAGCGCAGCTGCGCGTTCGCCGTCGAGCGACTCGCCGATCGCCGCACGGGCCTTGTCCAGCGGCTCGCGCTCCTCGTGGAAGCGGCGCTGCAGCCGCGTCTGCCCGTTGACCATCGGGTACCAGCCGAAGTTCGCTTCGGTCAGCGCCATCTTCGGCGCCTTCTGCGCATCGTCGGGCAGCGACAGCATGTAGGCGCGGTCGGCTGCGAAAGCGAGTTCGGCGAGCGTTCCCGCGAAGCACGAACCGGGTTCGATCAGCGCGAACATCGACCGCGAGCTGACGTCGAGTCGCGCCAGCGTCCGCCGCAGCATGCCGATCGTCTCGCGGACGAACCAGTGGCCGCGGTGTTTCGCGAGCGTCGCGTCGACCGCCTGCACCGCGGCGACGTCGCCTTCGGTGCGCAGCAGCCAGATCCCGATGTCGAGCACGTTGGTGCGCATCGAGAGGATCGCGTCGTCGAGCTCGCGCGCCATGCGCAGCGGCCACCATTCGGCGCCGGCCGCGACGATCGCGTCGACGTCCTGCGGCTGCGCGGCGTCGGGCGCCTTCACGGTGAAGCTCGCCACGCGGCGCGCGCGGTCGATCTGCACGTCGACGAAACGGTAGTGATAGCCGGCGTCGTCGACGGTGCGCTCGAGCGGAGTCAGTGCGACGCCCTTCGCATCGGCCGGGCGATCGCTCGTTTCGGCCAGCGTGCGCGCGCGTTCGGCGACGGTCTGCGCGAACTGCTGCGTGCGCACGACCTCGTCGACCAGCCGCCATTCCTTCGCGCGCTGGCCGCGGACGCCCTCGGTCGTCGTGCAGAAGATGTCGGCCAGGTCGTGACGTACCTTGCGCTTGTCGGTGACGCGCGTGAGTCCGCCGGTGCCCGGCAGAACGCCGAGCAGCGGCACTTCGGGAAGCGACACCGCCGACGAACGATCGTCGACGAGCACGATGTCGTCGCAGGCGAGCGCGAGCTCGTAGCCGCCGCCCGCGCAGGAACCGTTCAGCGCGGCGATGAACTTCAGGCCCGAGTTGCGGCTCGAGTCCTCGATGCCGTTGCGCGTCTCGTTGGTGAACTTGCAGAAGTTCACTTTCCACGCGTGGCTCGACGTGCCGAGCATGAAGATGTTGGCGCCCGAGCAGAAGACCTTGTCCTTGCCGCTCGTGACGACGACCGTGCGCACTTCGGGATGCTCGAAGCGGATGCGCTGCAGCGCATCGTGCAGTTCGATGTCGACGCCGAGGTCGTACGAATTCAGCTTCAGCTTGTACCCCGGGCGGATTCCGCCGTCCTCGTCGATGTCCAGCGCCAGCGTCGCGACCGGGCCGTCGAACGAAAGGCGCAGGTGCCGGTATTGCGACGGATCGGTGCGGTAGTCGACCTGCGGCGTCGCCTGCGCGGCGGCAGGGGCCGGGGTCTTCGTGGAAACCTGCGTGGCGGTGGCCTGGGGCTCGGTGACGGTCTGGCTCATGGGGTTTGACTCCTCGGGCTCCGGCGGATCGGAGCGGATGCAATATATTGCTTAGTGAAGGCGACTGGATGCATCATGATGCATTCCGGTTCCACTGTCAAGCACTCGAATGCATGTCAGGGGCTTTGCATGCGAATCGCTCTCAGCCGGCCTCGGCAATCGCCGCGCGCACCTGCGCGCGCAGTCCGGCGAAACACTTCTCGAGCGACATCCCGCTGGTGCGGTACGTCATGTCGGCCTTCGCATAGAACGACGCACGTCCCGCGAGAATGCGCCGCAGGTCCTCCATCGCGCCGGTACCCGACATCGGACGCAGGTCTCCCTGCTCCTGGACGCGCCGCATGTGGTCCTCGGGGTCGGCCTGCAGCCAGACGGTGTAGCAGTGCGCGAGCACCTGGTTGAAGGTGGCGCTGTCCGATACCAGCCCGCCGGGCATCGCGATCACGACCTCGGGAAAGATCTGCACGACCTCCTCGACCGCGCGGCGCTCGTAGCGGCGATACGCGTTCGCGCCGTACATCGAGTGGATCTGCGGGATCCCGCAGCCGGCGAGTTTCTCGATCTCGCGACTGAGCTCGACGAACGGGTAGCCGAGATCGTCGGCCAGCATGCGCCCGAGCGTCGACTTGCCTGCGCCGCGCAGTCCGACGAGCGCGATGTGGCTGCGCCGCAGCCGCTCGTCGCCGGTGGCGTTGTCGAACAACTCGCTCAGCTTCAGTCGCGCACGCCGCAGGTCGGCCTCGGAGCGATTCTCGAGCAGTTCGCGAATCAGCAGCCACTCGGACGATTCGGTCGTGACGTCGCCGACGAGTTCGGCGAGCGGGCAGTGCAGCGCGCCGGCCAGCTGGTGCAGGATGAGGATCGACGCGTTGCCCGCGCCGTATTCGAGGTTGGCCAGGTGCCGCTCGGAAATGTTCGCCGAGCCGGCGAGCGCCTTGCGCGTCATGCCGCGCCGGGCGCGCAGCGTGCGGATCCGGTCGGCGAGTGCGGGAAGCACGGTTGCTCCGGCGCCGTTGGATGGCGAGTCGGACGTCG
>CAYZYC010000232.1:0-2788 GCA_964481165.1 uncultured Limnobacter sp.
ACAACGCGTACCCCGCGCAGGTGTTCATGGGCGACGTCGGCGCGCTCGCGCTCGGTGCCGCGCTGGGCACCGTCGCGGTGATCGTGCGCCAGGAAATCGTGCTGTTCATCATGGGGGGCGTGTTCGTCGCCGAGACGCTGTCGGTGATGCTGCAGGTCGGCTACTTCAAGTACACGAAGCGCCGCTACGGCGAGGGCCGCCGCATCCTGCGGATGGCGCCGCTGCATCATCACTTCGAAGTCGGTGGCGTCAAGGAGAGCCAGGTCGTCGTGCGTTTCTGGATCGTCACGATGATGCTGGTGTTGTTCGGTCTTTCCACGCTGAAGCTGCGCTGATGAACGACGCGGCCAGGCTCGCGCAACCGGGGCTCTTCGACCTCGCCGGCCGGCTCGTGCTCGTGCTCGGCCTGGGCGATTCGGGGCTGGCGATGGCGCGCTGGGTCGCTCGCCAGCGCGCGCGGCTGCGCGTCGTCGACACGCGCAGCGCCGACGGCAGCGACCTCGCGCCGTGGCAGGCGCTGCGCGCGACGCTCGGCACCGGCGAGTACGCGAGCGGCGCGGCGTGGAGCGACAGCTGGCTCGACGGCGTCGACCTCGTTGCCTGGAGTCCGGGGCTGTCGATCGAGACCGGCGAATCGGGCGCGTTCCATGCGCGGGCGCGCGAGCGCGGGATTCCGGTGTTCGGCGAACTCGAGTTCTTCGCGCAGGCGCTGGCCGACCTGCGCGAGAGCGGCTACCGCCCGCGCTGCATCGCGGTGACCGGAACCAACGGCAAGACGACGACGACCGCGCTGGCCGCGCACCTGTGCCGCGGCGCGGGCATGCACGCGGTGTCGGCGGGCAACATCCGCCCGCCGATGCTCGATGCGCTGTGCGAGGCGATCGACACGGACACGTTGCCGCAGGCGTGGGTGCTCGAGCTGTCGAGCTTCCAGCTCGCGCTGTCGCAGAGCTTCACGGCCGACGCCGCGGCGATCCTGAACGTCGGCGACGATCACCTCGACTGGCACGGTTCGATCGAGCGCTACGTTGCGGCCAAGCAGCGGATCTTCGCGCACGCCGACGTCGCCGTATACGACCGGAGCGGCGAAGCGACTGTGCCGAAGGGCGCGCGCGAGTCGATGCGCCGGGTTTCCTTCGGCGCCGACGAACCGGCCGCTGCGGGCGACTTCGGCCTGGTGCGCGATGCCGGCATGACCTGGCTCGCGCACGCGCTGCCCGACGACGACGCGCCGGTCGGCGGCCGGCGCAGGCGCGCGCCCGCGACGTTTCACGTGCGCAGGCTGATGCCGGCCGACGCGCTGCGCATCCGCGGCGAACACAACTGGCTCAATGCGCTCGCCGCGCTCGCGCTGTGCAGCGCGATCGACGTGCCGATGGCGAAGATGTTGCACGCGTTGCGCACCTACGCCGGCGAACCGCATCGCTGCCAGCTGGTCGCGACGGTCGACGGCATCGACTACTACGACGACAGCAAGGGAACGAACGTCGGTGCCACCGTGGCGGCGCTGCGCGGACTGGGCCGGCGGTGCCGCCTGATCGCCGGGGGCGACGGCAAGGGGCAGGATTTCGCGCCGCTCGCCGAGCCGGTCCGCGCGCACGCCGCGTCGGTGTGCCTGATCGGCCGCGATGCACCGGCGCTGCGCGATGCGCTCGCCGACACCGGCGTGCCGCTGCACGACTGCGCGACGCTCGCCGAGGCCGTGCGCCGCGCGCACGACGATGCGAGCCCGGGCGAGGCCGTGCTGCTGTCTCCCGCCTGCGCGAGCCTCGACATGTTCCGCAACTACGAACACCGCGGCCAGGTCTTCGTGCAGGCGGTGCTCGACGTGACGAACGCAGCCGGCCGCGACGCGGAGCGCCCATGCTGAGCCTGCGCCTCACCGGACGTTTCCCCGGCGTACGCGCCGGGGCGGCCGGCGCGCGTTCACGTTCGGGCAGCGACTTCCGCGCGCGCATCGATTCGCGCGCTTCCGCGGGTGCAGCGCAGAACGTCGACTTCGCGATGCTCTGGGTCGTCGCGGCGCTGATGATGATCGGCCTCGTGATGGTCTATTCGGCGTCGATCGCGCTGCCCGACTCGCGGCGCTTCGCCAGCTACGGATCGACGCACTTCCTGATGCGCCACGCGATGGCGCTGATGATCGGCACCGTCGCCGCGCTGTTCGCGTTCTCGGTGCCGATGGCGCGCTGGCAGGTCTATTCGAAGTGGCTGTTCCTGCTCGGCCTGGTGCTGCTTGGCGTCGTGCTGATTCCGGGCGTCGGCAAGGAGGTCTACGGCGCGCGCCGCTGGCTGTCGCTGTACGTGCTGAACCTGCAGCCTTCGGAACTGATGAAGGTGTTCGTCGTGCTGTACGCCGCCGATTTCACCGTGCGCAAGCAGGACTCGATGCACAGCTTCCGGAAGGGTTTCCTGCCGATGGGCGCCGCGGTCGCATTGGTCGGACTGCTGCTGCTGCTCGAGCCCGACCTCGGCGCGTTCGTCGTCATCGCCGCGATCGCGATGGGGCTGCTGTTCCTCGGCGGGGTGAACGGGCGCCTGTTCGCCGCGCTCGTCGTGATCGCCGGAACGACGTTCGCGCTGCTGATCTGGCTGTCGCCGTGGCGTCGCGAACGGATCTTCGCGTATCTCGATCCCTTCGGCGAGGACAATGCGCTCGGCAAGGGATACCAGTTGTCGCATTCGCTGATCGCCTTCGGCCGCGGCGAACTGTTCGGCGTCGGGCTCGGCGGATCGGTCGAGAAGCTGCACTACCTGCCCGAAGCGCACACCGATTTCCTGCTCGCCG
>CAYZYC010000233.1:0-2782 GCA_964481165.1 uncultured Limnobacter sp.
CGGTCGGCCTGCAGCATCATCGCGACGAAGCTGGAGATCTCGTCGAGACCGGTGCGCGTGGCGAGGTTGCGCAGCGCGCGCTCACGCGTCGCACCCAGACGCAATTCCAGCCCCACCAGCGTCAGTTCCTCGGCGAGTTTCGGGCTGCGGACCTGGATCTCCGAAGCGGTGCGCGCGATCGCCGCATCGAGCGAGATGCCCGCTTCGACACAGACGATCATCAGGTCGAGCGCATCGGGAAACGCTTCGAACAGCTCGCGCTGACGCATCTCGGTGAGGCGCGCGAGCACGCCGTTGGGCAGGTAGTAGCCGAAGGCGGCGGCGGCGAGCAGCGCCAGCATCGGCTGGTTGCCTTCCCAGTCGCGCACGCCGGTGAAGAGCAGCAGCGCAACCGGCAGTGCGATCGCCAGCAGGGTCTTCGCGGCGAAATAGATGATCGGCGCCGATTCGTCGCGAAAACCCGCGTTCATGAACTTCGCGCGGATCCGGCCGATCTCCTCGTCCTTCTTCGGCGTCGCAAGCTTCGCCATCGGACCCGCAGCGCGGGTCACCCGCGCGTGCCATTGCGACCCTTCGGACGGACCCTCGAGCGCGCTGCGTCCGACCACGTCCTGCAGTCGGCCGCGTACGCCGCGGCCGCGCCCCAGCAGTCCGCCGACGCCGTAGACGAAACCGAAGACGGCGACGAACAGCGCGCCGAGCACCAGGTACATCGTGTTGGTTTCCACCGCTACCCCCTAGACCCTGATTTTCACGATGCGCCACATCCAGAAGACGCCGACCGCCATCGCGAGCAGCGCCGCCGCGATCAGCTTCACTCCTGCCGGGTCGTTCCACAGCACTTCCATGAAGCCCGGGCTGACCAGATTGAGCACCAGTGCGGCGACGAAAGGCAGCAGCGTCAGCACCCAGGCCGACATCTTTCCCTCGGCGCTGAGCACGCGGATCGTTCCGTAGAGCTTGAAACGCTCGCGGATCAGCCGACCGATGTTGTCGAGGATCTCCGCGAGGTTGCCGCCGGTCTCGCGCTGCAGGACCACGGCGACCGCGAAGAAGCGCAGGTCCTCGACGGGTACCCGTGTAGCCAGGTTCATCATCGCGTCGGAAATCGGCAGGCCGTAGTTGACTTCCTCGAACGCCGAAGCGAACTCGCCGCCGATCGGGTCGGGCAATTCCTCGGAGACCATCTGCAGCGCGGTCGGGAACGCGTGCCCGGCACGCAGCGCGCGCGCGATCAGCTCGACCGCGTCGGGCAGCTGCGCTTCGAGCCGCTTCAGCCGCTTGTTGCGCGCGACGCTCAGCCACAGGAACGGCAGCAGCACCGCGCCCGCACCGAGCATCGCCGAGAGCCACAACGGCTGGCGCAGCGCGAGCAGCACCAGGAACACCGCCACCATCAGCATCCCGGTCGTCGCGAGGAAACGCGAGGTCTTCATCACGATGCCGGCCTGCTGCAGCATCTTCTCGAGGCTGTCGACCCTCGGCAGCGCGAGCAGCAGCCTGCCGAATACGCCGACGCGATCGGCCTCGCGCGCCTTGATCAGCGTCGATGCCTCGACGCCGTGGCCGCCGGCGTGCAATGCGCGAAGCCGCCGCTCGAGCTGGCGGACCTCGGCGCTGCCGGTGTCGCGCCACAGCAGGAACCCGCCCTCGAGCAGCAATACGACTGCCAGGAAGCAGACCAGCAGGAAGATCGTGAAGCCCCAGTCCATCGTTGCTCCCGTCGCCGACTTCGCGGCGCTGTTCGTCTATTCGTAGATCCGGCCCGGATCGAACATGTCGTCGGGCAGCTTCACGCCGCGCACTGCGAGGCGCTCGATGAACTTCGGACGCACCCCGGTGGCGTGGAAACGGCCGATGACCTGGCCGTCGGGCTGCACGCCGGTCTGCCGGAACACGAAGATGTCCTGCGTCGTGATCACGTCGCCTTCCAGACCGGTGACCTCCGACAGACTCACCACCTTGCGCTTGCCGTCGCTCAGGCGCCCCACCTGCAGCACCGCGGTCAACGCGGAGGCGATCTGCTGGCGCATCGCCTTCGGCGACAGCGGCATTCCGGCCATTCCGAGCATGTTCTCGACGCGCGTCAGCGCGTCGCGCGGCGTATTCGCGTGCACCGTCGCCATCGACCCTTCGTGGCCGGTATTCATCGCCTGCAGCATGTCGAGCGTCTCGGCGCCGCGCACCTCGCCGACGATGATCCGGTCGGGACGCATGCGCAGGCTGTTGCGTACCAACGCACGCTGCGTGACTTCGCCCTTGCCCTCGATGTTCGGAGGTCGCGTCTCGAGCCGCACGACGTGCGGTTGCTGCAACTGCAGTTCGGCCGCATCCTCGATCGTCACGATGCGCTCGGTGTCGGGAATGTAGCTCGACAGCACGTTCAGCATCGTCGTCTTGCCGGTGCCGGTGCCGCCCGAGATCAGGATGTTCAATTTCGCGCGGACCATGCCGCCGAGCAGCGCCGCCAGCTCCGGCGGTAGCGACTTGTGATGGATCAGGTCGTCCATGCGCAGCGGAACAGCCGCGAAACGCCGGATCGACAACAGCGGCCCGTCGATCGCCAGCGGCGGAATGATCGCGTTGACGCGCGAGCCGTCGGGCAGCCGCGCGTCGACCATCGGGCTCGACTCGTCGACGCGGCGTCCGATGCGCGAGACGATCTTGTCGATCACCTTCATCAGGTGCTCGTAGTTGTCGAAGCGGATCGGCGTTGCCTCGAGTCGTCCGGCGCGCTCGACGTACACCGACTTGTGCGTGTTGACCAGGATGTCGGAAACCG
>CAYZYC010000234.1:0-2769 GCA_964481165.1 uncultured Limnobacter sp.
GTCGGCCCGCTCAACGTCGGCAACGTGCTCGACACCGTCGACTTCGTGCGGAAGGCCTGGTCGAGCTTCGGCGTTCCGTCGAACTTCGCTCCGACGGTCGACGTCGACGAGATCGACCGCCGGATCGCCGACCTGAAGGCCGTCGAGCAGTGGCTGACCGTGAACATGAACATGCTGCAGGGAACGATCCAGGCGCTCGAGATCCAGCGCGGCACGATCGCGACCCTGAAGGCGTACGCGGGGGCATTCGGCGCGCCGGCGGCGGTGCCCGGGGCGGATGCGCTGGCCGGCGCGCTCGCCGCGCTCGGAGCATCGGCGCCCGCCGCACCGGCCGAGCGTGCAGGCGCCGCGTCCGCGGGACACGCGGGCGCCATGTCGTCGCTCCCCGCATCGTCGCCCTCGTTGCCGTCGTCTCCGGCGGCGACCGGCACTGCAGGCGGACCCGGTGCCGAACGTACCGATCCTGACATCGACGAAGCCGCGCGGCGCGCACGAGCGGCGCACGGCGAAGAACCCGAAAAGGCGACGCGTCGCGCGACGTCTGCGCGCAAGGCACGCGAGAGCGCAGCAGCGAAGAGCGCGAGCGCGCAGCCGGGGCTCGATCCGGCCGCCTGGTGGAACCTGCTGCAGTCGCAGTTCAACCACATCGCCAGCGCCGCGATGAGCGGCGCCGGCCTGTCTTCGCCGCTCGCCGATCGGGGCACGGCGGCCGC
Organism: uncultured Limnobacter sp.; assembly: GCA_964481165.1. Taxonomy (GTDB): domain Bacteria; phylum Pseudomonadota; class Gammaproteobacteria; order Burkholderiales; family Burkholderiaceae_E; genus Zeimonas. Next base: position 714 of record CAYZYC010000234.1, read on the forward strand.
AAAGTCACCGGAAGCGAAGAGCGTCTCGCCGAAACGCGCGCGCTCGACCAACCGTGGCGCGCCGGTTGCTTCGGGCAAGGGCAGCAGCCGATCGGGCCGGAAGGCAACGAAACGCGCACGCGACGCGAAAGGCTGAACCGAAACAGGGCAAGTCGAAAGGGCGAACCGCGATCGGCGACCGAGCGTCATGACAGTATCGACACAGATCTTCCGACACGGACACGCCGCCCACCCCGACTGGCGCACCGCCACCGACCGCGTGATCGGCCAGCTCGCCGCACGCGACGCTGCAGCCGACGTGCCGCTGATCGCCGGACTCGGGCTGCTCTACGTCACCGAACGCTTTGCGCACGAGCTCGAACACATCGGAGCGCTGCTCGGCGAGCGTTTTCCCGGCGTGCGGTGGGTCGGAGCGAGCGCCCATGGCGTATGCGTCGCGGGAACCGAGTACAACGACCAACCCGCGCTTGCCGCGATGATCTGCGAACTGCCGGCGCACAGCTGGCGCGTGTTCTCCGGATTGCAGCGGCATCCGGCGATCGGCGATCGCACGAAGCCCCCGAGCGCGTCGACGGCGCTGGTGCACGCCGATTCCGCGACACCGGAGCTGTCCGGCGTGCTCGCCGAGCTCGCGTCGAGCATCGACACCGGGTTCCTGTTCGGCGGGCTCGTCGGCGGAGTCGAGTCGCGCGGACCGCAGCTGGCCGGCGAGACCGTCTATGGCGGAGTCTCGGGCGTCGCATTCGGCGACGAAGTGCGCCTGCTGTCGCGCGTGACGCAGGGCTGCGCGCCGCTGGCGCGCGAGCACGTGATCTCGGCGTGCACCTCGCATTACATCGAGCGGCTCGACGGACGGCCGGCACTCGACGTGCTGCTCGACGATCTCGAAGTCGACATCGACGTGCGCAACTCGCGCGACGGCGAGGAGATCCTGCGGGCGCTCCCGGCCGAGCGCCTGTCGCACGGGCTGATGATCGGAATGGCGAACGCAGGCGCCGATCGCGGCATCGGCTTCGGCGATTTCGTCGTGTCCAACGTGCTCGGCATCGATCCGAACAACCGCGTGATCGCCGTCTCCACGACGCCGCAGGAAGGCGATCGCGCGGTGTTCTGCACGCGCGACCTGGCGGCTGCGCGCGCCGACCTCATCCGCGTGTGCACCGAACTGCGCGAAGAGATCGAATCGGGATCGCTGCGCGTCCTCGGCGCGCACTACGTGTCGTGCGTGGCTCGCGGCGAGCACCTGTTCGGCGCTTCGGGGGCCGAACTCGGGATCGTCGCGCACAACCTCGGCGAAATCCCGCTCGTCGGCTTCTTCGCCAACGGCGAGATCGCCCGCGACCGTGTGTACGGATATACCGGCGTGCTGACGCTCTTCGTCGAACCGCGCATCGAAGCGCGACGCTGACCGGACACCCGGCGACGCCCGCGCAACGGGTGCCGGCAGTCGCGTGCCCGACGAGCGGTCGAAGCCGCCGCATTCGCGCCACATCCGCGCCACATCCGCGTTGCTACAATCGTCCGCAGGCTGGCGACGCAGCGGAAAGGACGCCTTGAGCAACGCACTGCTCGGCTTCGAGCACAAGATCATCGATCCGGCACATGCGGTGGAACACGTCGCGCGCCTGCCGCGGCCGATCGTGTTCACCAACGGCGTCTTCGACCTGCTGCACCGCGGTCACGTGACGTATCTCGCCGAAGCGCGCGCGCTCGGCGCGGCGCTGGTCATCGCGCTGAACAGCGACGGCTCGGTCAAGCGCCTGGGCAAGGGGGCCGACCGCCCGATCAACCCGCTGGCCGATCGCCTTGCAGTCGTCGCGGCACTCGAATCGGCAACGCTGGTCACCTGGTTCGAGTCCGACACGCCGCTCGACCTGATCGTCGCGCTGCGCCCCGACGTGCTGGTCAAGGGAGGAGACTGGCCGGTCGACGAGATCGTCGGCGCCGACGAGGTGCGCGCGGCGGGTGGTGCGGTGCATTCGATCCCGTTTCGATTCCAGTGCTCGACCACCGAGCGGATCGCGCGCATCCGGGGCGACGTCGATTCCATCGGCGG
>CAYZYC010000235.1:0-2768 GCA_964481165.1 uncultured Limnobacter sp.
GCAGCTGCTCGGCGGCGACGTGCAGCATCCAGTTGTCGCCCGGCTGCAGCAGTACCGTGACCGCAGTGCCGCATAGCGACGCGCCCGGGTAGATCGGCCGCATGTACGGCTTCATCAGTCCGACACGCCCCATCGCCTCGTGGATCGTGGCGACGCCGTATCGCGACAGGCTCTCGACCGCGGAAGCTTCCGCGCGTTCGATGTTGCGCCGGACGATGCCGAGTTCGTTCATGGCCATCTGCTGGTCCTCCGGAAATTCACGTCGGCGCTCGCGTCAAAGCCCTCGGGCCTTCAGCGCCGCATCGAGCCGCGGGTAGACGCGGCGCGCATTGCCTTCGTAGATCTTCGCGCGATCTTCCGCGCTCAGCGCCGACGCCTCGATGTAGCGCTTCGTGTCGTCGTAGTAGTGCCCGGTTTCCGGGTCGATCCCGCGCACCGCGCCGATCATCTCGCTGGCGAACAGGATGTTCTCGACGGGAATCACCTTCGCCAGCAGGTCGATGCCAGGCTGGTGGTAGACGCAGGTGTCGAAGAACACGTTGTTCAGCAGATGGTCGCGCAGCAGCGGCTTCTTCAGCTCCTGCGCGAGCCCGCGGAAACGACCCCAGTGATAGGGCGCCGCACCGCCGCCGTGCGGGATCACGAAGCGCAGCTGCGGGAAGTCGCGGAACAGATCGGAGGTCAGGCACTGCATGAACGCCGTGGTGTCCGCGTTCAGGTAGTGCGCACCGGTCGTATGGAAACACGGGTTGCAGCTCGTGCTCACGTGGATCATCGCCGGGATGTCGTACTCGACCATCTTCTCGTAGACCGGGTACCAGTGGCGGTCGGACAGGGGCGGCGACGTCCAGTGTCCGCCCGACGGGTCGGGGTTCAGGTTGATCGCCACGAAACCGTATTCGCGGACGCACTTCTCGAGTTCCGGTATGCAGGTCTTCGGATCGACCCCCGGCGACTGCGGCAGCATCGCCGCACCGATGAAACGATCGGGGAAGAGCTGGCTCACCCGGAAACACAGCTCGTTGCAGATGGCCGACCAGGTCGAGCTCGTCTGGAAGTCGCCGATGTGGTGCGCCATGAAACTGGCGCGTGGCGAGAAGATCGTCAGGTCGCTTCCGCGCTCGTTCATCTTCGCGAGCTGGTTCTTCTCGATCGATTCGCGCAGTTCGTCGTCGCCTATGCGCAGCTCGGACGCCTTCGGCGCGACCGAAGGATCCTTCAGCCCGGCGATCTGCCGGTTGCGCCAGTCCTCGAGCGCCTTCGGCGCGGTCGTGTAGTGGCCGTGACAGTCGATGATCATCGGTCGGCTCCTGCATCGTGCCCGGCCCAGACCGAGCGGGGAATCATGACTTCGCCGCGCATGATCAGCCGCGCGGTACGCAGCAGCGCGGCGCGGACGACGTTCTGCGGATCGGCCGGATCGAGTTCGAGCTCCACGCTGAACTCGCCGCTCGGGTGCTCGACCGAGATCGTTTTCACGGGGCCGTCGGGAACCGACGCAACGGCGCGTGCGATCGAACCTTCGAGCACGCATGCGGTCGCCACCGTCACCGCCGCGAGCACGCCGATCGCCTCATGGCACACGTGCGGAATGAAGCAGCGCGTCGACACGCTGCCGCCCTGGCGCGGCTCGGAGAGCAGGCACATCTTCGGGTACGTCTTCGGGCCGACGTCGCCGAGCCCCATCGCCTTCCCGGCCTTCAGCCGAAGCGCCTCGATGCGCGCCTTCAGTTCGGTGTCTGCATTCAGTTCGGCGACCGTTTCGTAGCCGGTGCGACCCACGTCGGACGCCCGGAACAGAACCATCGGCATTCCGTTGTCGATGCAGGTGACCTGGATCCTGCCGATCGGTTCGACTTCGATTTCGTCGAGCACGCGACCCGTGGGCAACAACGACGAACACACCGAACCGGCGGTATCGAGGAAATTGACGGTGATCGGCGCCGATGCACCCGGCACGCCGTCGATGCGCGCATCGCCTTCGTAGGAAACGCGCCTGCGGCCGCCGATTGTCGGCGTGCACACCGTGATGTCGCACTGCATGTCGGTGTTCCGCGTCAGCACGCGCAGCGTGGTCGTGTCGCCCTGCGGCTCGACGAGTCCGGTCTCGAGCGCGAACGGCACGACGGCCGCGAGCATGTTGCCGCAGTTCGGCGTCGTGTCGACGGTGTCCTTGTCGGGCTGCAGCTGCGCGAAGAGGAAATCGAGATCGACGCCGTCGACGCGGCTGCGCCGCACGATACCGACCTTGCTCGTCAGCGGGTGCGCGCCCCCGAGACCGTCGATCTGGCGACGGTCGGGCGACCCCATCACGGCGAGCAGCACGCGATCGCGCGTGGCGACGTCGTCGGGAAGGTCGTCCTCGAGGAAGAACGGCCCCCGCGAAGTTCCGCCGCGCATGAACAGGCACGGGATGGCGGTTTGCATCGGGCGGGTTTCCTGCATGTGGGTATCGGGATTTTCGCACGCGGCCATCTGATTTTCAGCAGAGCCGGCGGATAGCAGCTATGCCGAAACGGCATGGCTGGGCTCCGGGTCTGCGCGTGCCGCGGCCTTGTCGCATGCCGCGGTCTTGTCGCATGCCGAGGTTGGCGCGTGCAAAGGCGCGGGCCGTCGGCCGGGCGCGCTGCCGGGTGCTTGCCGCCGCTGCGCGGCGGTGCCCTGCGATGCTCTTCGTGCCGGCTGGCGCCGCGCAACTCGCTGCGCGCGCTTCGCGCGCTGCGCTCGAACAGGCGCGGCGAGAGTGAAGACGACGCGCGCTGCGCGCG
>CAYZYC010000236.1:0-2762 GCA_964481165.1 uncultured Limnobacter sp.
GACATCGTGCGCCGCGTGAAGGACACGTTCCGCTGCCCGACCTTCGTCTACCAGGTCAGCGGCGAATACGCGATGCTGAAGGCCGCGGCCGCCAACGGCTGGCTCGACGAACGCGCCGTCGCCACCGAGTCGCTGCTCGCGATGCGTCGCGCGGGCGCCGACGGGATCCTCACGTACTACGCACGCGACGTCGCGCGCTGGCTGCGCGAACGCGGCTGACCGCCGATCACGGCAAGCCTTCCCCCGCGCCCCCAGCGAGGAAACGACCGCCGATGGAACTGCTGATCGTCGCGCCTTCGGGCGTATCGATCGCCGAATCGCTCGACGCGGTTCCCGACGACGCCTTCGTCTGGTGCGATTGCGTCTACGAGGACCGCTCGATCTGGGCGGCGCCGGTGCGGCAGTTCACCGGCATCGGCGTGCTCGACGATCACATGCGCGACGCCGAGAACCCGAATCACCCGTCGTATTTCGATTCGACGAACGACTACGAGATGATCGTGTTCCGCGGACTCGCGATACGCGTCGAATCGCTGGACCCGGCCGAACCGATCCAGGTGAAGACGCGCCCGATCGTCTTCTTCCTGTTTCCGCGCGTGCTGGTGACGATTCGCGCACCCGACAGCCGCACGGTCGCCACCACGCGCACGCGGCTGATGTCGGCGGCAACCCGCAGCCGACTTCCGTCGCAGCCCGAAGAGCTGATGCTGCGCATCCTCAACGGCATCGTCGACCGCTACATGGAACTGCGCCACCCGCTCGCCGAACAGTTCGAGCGCCTGCAGCGACACCTGCTCGATCCGCGCCGCCCGTTTCACGACTGGTACGCGCTGCTCGAAGCGCGGCGCGAAGCGCGCCGGCTCGAGGAGCTGTGCGACGAACAGATCGACGCGCTGCAGGAATGGCGCGACGAGCGGCTCGAGAACGCCGATGCGGCGCACGGCGCCGCCGACCGGGGACCGGACGGGCTCAGCGACGTGCTGCTCGTGCGGACCAGCGACCTCGTCAGCCACGTCGACCGAGTGCGCGGACACGCGCACCGGCTCGAATCGTCGCTGGAGAACGCGGTACAGCTGCACTTCTCGGCCACCGCGCACCGGACGAACGAGATCGTGCGCGTGCTGACCGCGATCACCGCGGTCTTCATGCCGCTGACGCTGATCACCGGAATCTACGGCATGAACTTCGACGTCCTGCCCGGCCAGCATGCGCCGACGGCGTTCTGGTGGACGATCGGCGCGATGGCGACGATCGGCGTGCTGATGCTCGTCTATTTCCGCACGCGCGCAGTGCTGTCGACTTCGTCGATGTTCGATTCGGGCTTGCGTCGCCGGCGGCGGGCGCGGCGTGCGAGGCGCGGCGACGCATCGACGCGGCAGGCGGACCGGATTCGGTCCGGCCCGGATTCCGCCTGACCCGGATGCGCCTGGCCGTGGAGGTCGCCCCGGCCACCAGGCGCGGAACCTCAATTCGACATCGGGCCCGTTTCGTCGATCGCCCACGCGGCGTACGCCGGCCACACCGCCTCGGGCGCGATCGTCACGATCTCGGGGACGTCGTACGGATGCAGCGACGCAAGGCGCCGGGTGCAGGCGTCGTGGCTCGCGCGCGTCGTCTTCACGAGCAGCGTCACTTCGTCGGCTTCTTCGATGGCACCCTGCCAGCGGTAGAGCGACCGGCAGGCGCCGAGCACGTTCACGCAGGCGGCCAGGCGCTCCTCGACGAGCGCTCGCGCGATCGACGCCGCCTGCGCCGGGTCGGGCACGTTGCAGAGGATCAGGCGCAGTTCGTCGCGTGGTTCGTCGCTCCGTTCGTCTCGCGGTCCCTGATCGTTGCCCATCGTCTCCTCACTTCGTGAAACGCCGGCGCGTCAGCACGAGCGCCACGTACAACGCGCCGCCTGCGTAGGCGAGCAGTATCAGCAAAGGAACGAGCGGCTCCTTCGGAAAGCCGCCGAGCACGAGCGGCCGCGCGAGGTCGACCGCGGCGGCGAGCGGCAATGCGCGCGCTGCGGCGGCGAGCCACCCGGGCAGCTCCCCCATCGGATAGTAGACGCCCGACAGGAAGATCATCGGCGTCAGCACGAGCGTGAAATAGAACGTGAAGAAATCGTAGTTGCGCGCCAGCGCGTTCACGCACAGGCCGATCGCGCCGAAGCACAGCCCGGTGAGCGCGACGACGAACAGCGCCAGCGGCATCGTCGCCTCGCGCGAGATGCCCAGCACCCAGACGACGACGACGATCGCGACGCCCGAGAGCACGCTCTTGGTGGCCGCCCACAACCACTCGGCGATCACGATGTCGTCGAGTTCGAGCGGCGCGTTCAGCAGCGACTCCCAGGTCTTCTGCACGTGCATCCGGGAGAACGCCGAATACAACGATTCGAAACTCGCTGCCATCATCGTGCTCATGCACATCGAGCCGGCCGCGAGGAAGAGGATGTACGGAACCCCTTCGACGTTCTCCAGCAGGCGCCCGAGGCCGTAGCCGAACGCCACGAGAATGATCAGCGGATCGGCGACGTTGCCGATGATGCTGGCCAGCGCGAGCTTGCGCCAGACGAGCAGGTTGCGGCGAAACACCGGGACGAAACGCATCGAGAAACGCGGGAGGGCGTAGGTGCGCATCTCGGTCCCTACTCGAAACGCGGGCGCGGACAAAGGCGCGCAGCGGATCGGTTCACGACGTGTCTGCGCGGACAAAGGCGCGGGCCGTGTGCGGCGGGTCCGCCGGTGCTTGCCCCCGCTGCGCGGGGGTGCCCT
>CAYZYC010000237.1:0-2752 GCA_964481165.1 uncultured Limnobacter sp.
GGCGCAGGACGGTGCGGCGCAGGACGGCGCCGCGGCCGGCGGCGCCGCTGCGAGCGGCGCGATCGCGCCGCGTGGCGAACGCGCGGTGCCCGAGCCGCACTACGAGACGGTGCTCGACGACGAGCACCTGGAGCGCTGGATCGCGCGCATCGCGGCGGCCGATCTCGTCGCCTTCGACACCGAGACGACGTCGCTCGACCCGATGCGCGCCGAACTGGTCGGCCTGTCGCTGGCGGTCGAGCCGCTGCAGGCGTGCTACGTGCCTGTCGCGCACCGCTATCCCGGAGCCCCAGGGCAGCTGTCGCGCGAGCACGTGCTGGGGCGCTTGCGCACGTGGCTCGAGGACGAGCGCGCGGCGAAAGTCGGTCAGAACCTGAAGTACGACGCGCACGTGCTCGAGAACCACGGCGTGCGCCTGGCGGGAATCGCGCACGACACGCTGCTGGAGAGCTACGTGCTCGAAGCGCATCGCAACCACGACATGGATTCGCTCGCCGACCGGCACCTCGACCGGCGCACGCTGACCTACGCCGAGGTCGCCGGAAAGGGCGCCAGCCAGATCGGCTTCGAACAGGTGGCGATCGACCTGGCAACGCGGTACGCGGCCGAAGACGCCGACGTGACGATGCACCTGCACCGCACGATGTACCCGCGCATCGCCGAAGACGAGCGCCTCGATCGCATCTACCGCGAAATCGAACTGCCCGTGTCGGCGGTGCTGCAGAAGATGGAGCGCACGGGCGTGCTGATCGATGCCGAAGCGCTCGCGCGGCAGTCGGAGGAACTCGGCCTGCGCATGTACGCGCTCGAACGCGAGGCGATCGAACTCGTCGGGCAGCCGCTGAACATGGGCTCGCCGAAGCAGCTGGGCGAGATGCTCTACGAGCGACTCGGGTTGCCGGTGCTCAAGCGGACCGCGAGCGGCGCGCCGTCGACCGACGAGGACGTGCTCGCGAAACTCGCCGAGGACTACCCGCTGCCGCGCATCGTGCTCGACTGGCGCTCGCTCGCCAAGCTCAAGGGCACGTATACCGACAAGCTGCCGAAGATGATCGACCCGCGCACCGGCCGCGTCCACACGCGATACGCGCAGGCGGTCGCCGTCACCGGCAGGCTGGCGTCGAGCGATCCGAACCTGCAGAACATCCCGATCCGCTCGCCCGAAGGCCGCCGCATCCGCGAGGCGTTCATCGCGCCTGCCGGATCGCAGCTGATGTCGGCCGACTATTCGCAGATCGAGCTGCGGATCATGGCGCACATCTCGCGCGACGAGAACCTGCTGCGCGCGTTCGAGCAGGGGATGGACGTGCACCGCGCGACCGCCGCCGAGATCTTCGCCGTGGCCCCGGCGGACGTCAGCTTCGAGCAGCGACGCTACGCGAAGGTGATCAACTTCGGGCTGATGTACGGCATGAGCGCGTTCGGCCTGGCAGCGAACCTGGGCATCGAACGATCGGCGGCGAAGAACTACATCGAGCGGTATTTCTCGCGTTATCCGGGAGTCGCGCGCTACATGGACGAAACGCGCGCGGCGGCGCGGCGCGACGGCTTCGTCGAGACCGCGCTCGGCCGCCGACTGTGGCTCGCGGAGATCAACAGCCCGAACGGGCCGCGGCGCGCCGCGGCCGAGCGCGCCGCGATCAACGCGCCGATGCAGGGCACCGCTGCGGACCTGATCAAGCTGGCGATGATCGCCGTGCAGCAGTGGATCGAACGCGAGCGGCTCGCGACGCGGATGCTGCTGCAGGTGCACGACGAACTCGTGCTCGAAGTGCCGCGGGCCGAAGTCGATGCCGTGCGGTCGAAGCTCCCGGAGCTGATGGGTGGCGTCGCCGAACTCTCGGTGCCGCTCGAAGTCGAGTGCGGCGTCGGAGACAACTGGGAACAGGCGCACTGATCGTGTCTTCCACGCTGGCGATGATCGTCGCTTCGACGCTGCTGGCAGGCGCCGCGAGCGTGCTCGCAGCGGCGTCGCTGTCGCTGACGCTGCTCGCCGGCATCGTCGACCGGCTCGTCAGCCTGTCGGCCGGGCTGCTGCTCGGCTCGGCGGTGCTGAACCTGATTCCCGAGGCCTTCGAGTCGCATGCCGACGAGCACGCGCTCGCGTGGACGCTGCTCGCCGGAATCATCGGGTTCTTCGTGCTCGAGAAGTTCGCCGTCGTGCGGCACAGCCATCATCACGAAGGCGACGGACACGATCACCACGACGGACACGATCGCGACGAAGCCGGTCCGGGCGGCCTCGTCGTGCTGGTCGGCGACTCGATCCACAACTTCGCCGACGGCGTGATGATCGCCGCCGCGTTCATCGCGGATCCCGCGCTCGGCTGGATCACGACGCTGGCGATCGCCGCGCACGAGATCCCGCAGGAGATAGGCGACTTCATCGTGCTGCTCAATGCGGGCTACACGCGCGCGCGCGCGCTGTTCTTCAACCTGCTCAGCGGCCTGGCGGCAGTCGTCGGAGGCGTCGGCGGCTACTTCGCGCTGTCGCGCGGCGAGGGGCTGCTGCCCTACGTGCTGATGCTCGCGGCGGCGAGTTTCGTCTACGTCGCGCTGGCCGACCTGGTCCCGGGCATGCATCGCGAGACGCGTCGCGACGGCGAGTGGTTCTGGCAGTTCGCGCTGTTGCTGGCCGGCGTCGCGGTCATCGCAGTCGCCTCGGGCGGTGCGCACGCCCACTGACGGGCGCGCGCCCGCCCGTGCGCCCGCGTCCGTGCCCGCTGCGCCGGCGCAGGCGCAGGCGCAGGCG
>CAYZYC010000238.1:0-2733 GCA_964481165.1 uncultured Limnobacter sp.
CGACGCCTGCCGCGCGCGCATCAACCGACCCTGAACGAAGACCACCCCCACGTCAGAACCGCGGCAACTCGGGAAACGGCAACCGCGCCCCGTGCACGTGCATCCGCCCTTTCTCGACGCAGCGCACGAGCGTCGGAATCGCCTTGCCCGGGTTCAGCAGCCCCGGCGGATCGAAGGCGTGCTTGACCGCGAAAAACGCCGCGCGTTCCTCGGGCGAGAACTGCAGGCACATCGCGTCGATCTTCTCGACTCCGACGCCGTGCTCGCCGGTGACCGTGCCGCCGAAGTCGACGCACAGCGCGAGGATCTCGGCGCCGAAGGCTTCGGCGCGCCGCCACTGGTCCGCATCGTTCGCATCGAACAGGATCAGCGGGTGCAGGTTGCCGTCGCCGGCATGGAACACGTTCAGGCAGCGAAGCCCGTATCGATCCTCCATCTGCGTGATCGCGTCGAGCATGCGCCCGATCGTGCGCCTGGGGATCGTTCCGTCCATGCAGTAGTAGTCGGGCGACAGGCGGCCGGCAGCGGGGAACGCGTTCTTGCGCCCGGACCACAGCAGCATGCGTTCGGCTTCCGAGTTCGATACGCGGATTCCGGTGGCGCCTGCTTCGCGCAACACGCGCTCCATCCGGGCGATCTCGTCGGCGACCTCCTCGGGCGTTCCGTCCGATTCGGCAAGCAGGATCGCCGCGGCGTGCACGTCGTAGCCCGCATGCACGAACTGCTCGACCGCTGCGGTCGCCTTGCGGTCCATCATCTCGAGCCCTGCCGGGATGATTCCGGCGGCGATGATCCGCGCCACCGCGTCGCCGGCGGTGACGACGTCGTCGAACGACGCGACCAGCACGCGCGCGAGTTGCGGAAGCGGCACGAGTTTCACCGTGACTTCGGTGACGACTGCAAGCATGCCCTCGGAGCCGATCATCAGCGCGAGCAGGTCGAGGCCGGGCGTATCGAGCGCTTCGGAGCCGAACTCGATCGGCTCGCCGGCACTCGTCAGCCCGCAGACGCGCAGCACATTGTGCACGGTGAGGCCGTACTTCAGGCAGTGCACTCCGCCCGAGTTCTCGGCGACGTTGCCTCCGATCGTGCAGGCGATCTGCGACGACGGATCGGGCGCGTAATACAGCCGGTGCGCAGACGCCGCCTCGGAAATCGCGAGGTTGCGCACTCCGGGCTGCACGCGCGCCGTGCGGGCGACCGGATCGATGTCGAGGATGCGGTTGAACTTCGCCATCGACAGGACGACGCCTTCGCCGTGCGGCATCGCGCCGCCCGACAGGCTCGTTCCCGCGCCGCGCGCCACCACGGGGACGTCGAGCTCGTGGCACGCGCGCAGGATCGCGCGCACCTGATCTTCGGTCTCGGGCAGCACCACGGCAACCGGAACCTGCCGATACGCGGACAGGCCGTCGCATTCGTACGGTCGCGTCTGCTCGCTCCGGTGCAGCAGGCAGTGCTCGGGAACGATCGACTGCAGCCGTTCGACGACTTCGCGCCGACGCGCCGCATCCGGCTGTGCGTTCGGGTCGGAGAAGCGGTCGGGTGCTCGAAGCCCGACGCCGGGTTCGTTGGTCGTGGACACGGATTGCACGATACCCGAGCCGGCGCGCGTGCGCGCGTATCGGCGCGCCCGAGTCATTGCCTCAGGCGTTTCCACAGGGTCGTACGCGACATCCCGAGCCGGCGCGCCGCCTCGGCGCGATTGCCTCCGCACTGCTCGAGCACGCGGCGGATGCGCGCTTCCTCCTCTTCGCGCGACGGCACGGGCATCCGGTAGTAGCGCGGCAGCATCGCTGCGCCGGCAGCATCGGCTTCGCTTCCCGGTCGCGCCGTTTCGAGGAGTTCGGGCAGCAGGTCGTTTCGCTGGATCACCGCGCCCTCGACGTGCACGACGGCGAACTCGAGTGCGTTCGCCAACTGGCGCACGTTGCCCGGCCACCGGTACGACTCGAGCGCGGCCATCGCGTCGGGCGCCAGGCGCAGCGGCGGGCGCCGATAGCGCTCCGACAGCTCGGCGAGCATCTTGCTGGCGAGCAGCGGGATGTCCTGGCTGCGCTCGCGCAGCGGCGCGATCTCCAGCGGCAGCACGCGCAGCCGATAGTAGAGATCCTCGCGGAAAGTGCTCTGCTGCACCATGGCTTTCAGGTCGCGGTGCGTGGCCGTGATCACGCGCACGTCGACCTTGCGCGGCAGGTTCTCGCCGAGCCGCACGACCTCGCGCTCCTGGAGTACGCGCAGCAGCTTGGTCTGCATGGCAGTCGAGATCTCGCCGATCTCGTCGAGCAGCAGTGTTCCGCCGTTGGCTGCCTCGAAACGCCCGACCCGCGCCTGCGTCGCGCCCGAGAAAGCGCCCTTCGCGTGCCCGAACAGCTCCGATTCGAGCAGGCTCTCGGACAGTGCTCCGCAATCGAGCGGAACGAACGGTCCCTTGTTGCGCGGCGAATTGTCGTGCAGAGCGCGCGCGACGAGCTCCTTGCCGACACCGCTTTCGCCGGTGATGAGCACGCTCGCATCGCTGGCGGCCGCGCGCAGGATCTGCGCGTACAGCGCCTGCATCGCCGGTGTGCGGCCGACGAGTCCGCCCAGGCTCCATCGCTGGCGCGCTTCGGCTTCGAGCGCGACTTCGCGCGTGCGATCGCGCATCACGATCGAGCAGTGCAGCCCGGCGTCGTTGGGCGGCAGCAGCATCGCCCACATGCGCAGCGTCACGTCGCCGCCGTCGCGGCGCAG
>CAYZYC010000239.1:0-2654 GCA_964481165.1 uncultured Limnobacter sp.
GTACTGCTGCAGCCGGGCGACAACTGGATGCTGCACGTCGCCGCCGAGCAGCTGCGGGAAGGCGACGTGATCGTCGCCGCCTGCACTTCGGACTGCGAGGACGGATTCTTCGGCGAGCTGCTCGCCACGTCGTTCCGCGCCCGCGGCGGCCGGGGGCTCGTCATCGACGGCGGCGTACGCGACGTCAGGGACCTGGCGAAGATGCAGTTCCCGGTGTTCTCGCGCGCGATTCACGCGAAAGGCACGATCAAGGCGACACCCGGATCGGTGAACGTGCCGGTCGTGTGCGCCGGCGCGATCGTGCGACCCGGCGACGTCGTCGTTGCCGACGACGACGGCATCGTCGTCGTACCCGCCGCGATCGCGGCGCAGGTGGCCGATGCCTCCGGGGCGCGCGAAGCGAACGAGGCCGGGAAGCGCGCAAAGCTCGCCGCCGGCGAGCTCGGTCTCGACATGTACGGGATGCGCGAGCCGCTCGCGAAGGCGGGACTGAAGTATGTCGACTGAGAGCGCGCACTATCCGCTGCGCTGGCGCATCGGGCTCGTCGGTTACGGCGAGGTGGGCCGGATCCTCGCCGAAGACCTGCGCTCGCGCGGCGTCGCGCAGGTCGCCGCGTTCGACCTGAAGCTCGGCACCTCCGGCGATCGGGCATTGCACGAACACGCCGCCGCGCACGGCGTCGCACTCGCCGGCTCGCACGCGCATCTCGCCAGGGATGCCGACCTGGTCGTTTCGGCCGTCACGGCGAGCCAGGCGGTCGCGGTCGCATCGGCATGCGCACCGGCGCTGCGCCGCGGCGCGTGGTTCCTCGACTTCAACTCGGCCTCGCCGGGAGCGAAGAGGCAGGCCGCGGGGGTCGTCGACGCCGCCGGCGCACGCTACGTCGAAGGCGCGGTGATGACATCGGTTCCTCCGTACCGCATCCGCGTGCCGTTGCTGCTCGGCGGGCCTCACGCGGCCGCGCTCGAGCCGCTGCTGGCGACGCTCGGATTCGATGCGAAGGTCGCTTCGCCCGAACTCGGCGTGGCCTCGGCGACCAAGATGTGCCGCAGCGTGATGATCAAGGGTCTGGAAGCGATGGTGATCGAGAGCTTCACCGCGGCTCGCGCCTGGGGCGTGGAGGAGCAGGTCCTCTCGTCGCTGGCCGAGACTTTCCCGGGTATCGACTGGGAGAAGCAGGGAAGCTATTTCTTCCAGCGCGTGATCCAGCACGGCCGCCGGCGTGCCGAAGAGATGCACGAGTCGGCCAACACGGTGCGCGAGATCGGACTCGAGCCGTGGTCGGCCTCGGGTACCGCGCATCGCCAGGCATGGGTTGCCGACCTCGCGGAGCGCGGCGTGTTCGGCGATCGTGTGGACGCGGGCAGCGACTGGCGGGCAGAGGCCGACCGGATCCTCGCGGCGCTGCCGCAAAGGTGACGACGATGTCGTTCGAAATGACTCCGGGCTGGCTGCCCTTTCATCCCGATCCTTCGGTGCCGCGCCTGCGCGTGCCGGCGGGCGCCGTCGACGCGCATTGCCACGTGTTCGGCCCGGGCGCACAGTTCCCGTACGCGCCGGAGCGCAAGTACACGCCCTGCGACGCGTCGAAGGAGCAGTTGTTCGCGCTGCGCGACCGGCTCGGCTTCGCGCGCAACGTGATCGTGCAGGCCACCTGCCACGGAAGCGACAACCGCGCGCTGGTCGATGCGCTCGTGCACTCCGGCGGGATGGCGCGCGGAGTCGCGACGGTGCGCCCCGACGTCGGAGACGCCGAACTGCGCGCGCTGCACGAGGCCGGCGTGCGCGGCGTGCGCTTCAACTTCGTGCGCCGCCTCGTCGATTTCACGCCTCGCGAAGTGCTCGCGGCGATCGCCGCGCGAATCGCACCTCTCGGCTGGCACGTCGTCGTCTATTTCGAGGCGCAGGACCTTCCCGAGCTGTGGGATTTCTTCACGACGCTGCCGGCGACGGTCGTCGTCGACCACATGGGGCGCCCCGACGTGCGCAAGCCGGTCGACGGGCCGGAGTTCGAGTTGTTCGTGCGGCTGATGCGCGAGCATGCGAACGTATGGTCGAAGGTCAGCTGCCCCGAACGGCTCAGCGTCTCGGGACCGCCCGCGCTCGACGGCGAAACGCATGCGTATCGCGACGTCGTGCCCTTCGCGCGGCGACTGGTCGAGACCTTCCCCGATCGCGTACTCTGGGGCACCGACTGGCCGCACCCGAACCTGAAGGACCACATGCCCGACGACGGCCTGCTCGTCGATTTCGTCGAGCACATCGCGACGACGCCGGAGCTGCGGCGCAGGCTCCTGGTCGACAACCCGATGCGGCTGTACTGGCCGGAAGTGAACTGAGGAGGCATCGATGGCACTGGAGAAACCGTACAAGGACGTGCCCGGCACGACGATCTTCGACGCCGAGCAATCGCGCAAGGGCTACCACCTGAACCAGTTCTGCATGTCGCTGATGAAGGCCGCGAACCGCGAGCGCTTCAAGGCGAACGAGCGCGCCTACCTCGACGAATGGCCGATGACCGAGGAGCAGAAACAGGCCGTGCTCGCGCGCGACCTCAACCGCTGCATCGCGCTGGGCGGCAACATCTACTTCCTCGCCAAGATCGGCGCCACCGACGGCAAGAGCTTCCAGCAGATGGCCGGCAGCATGACCG
>CAYZYC010000240.1:0-2638 GCA_964481165.1 uncultured Limnobacter sp.
CGTCACCGGCATCTTGCGGCGCCGGTCGACGCGGAAGTACAGGATGTCCTTCGGATCGAACTCGAAGTCGAGCCACGAGCCGCGGTACGGAATGATGCGCGCCGAGAACAGCAGCTTGCCCGAGCTGTGCGTCTTGCCGCGGTCGTGCTCGAAGAACACGCCCGGCGAGCGGTGCAGCTGCGAAACGATGACGCGCTCGGTGCCGTTGATGATGAACGAGCCATTGGTCGTCATGAGCGGGATCTCGCCCATGTAGACCTCCTGCTCCTTCACCTCCTTCACCGTCGGCCGCGCTGCCTCGCGGTCCATGATGACCAGGCGCACCTTCGCGCGCAGCGGCGCGCAGAAGGTGAGGCCGCGCTGCTGGCACTCCTTCACGTCGAAGGGCGCGTTGCCGAGCGTGTAGTTGACGAACTCCAGGCGCGCGAACTCGTTGTGCGAGACGATCGGGAACACCGATCCGAATGCCGCCTGCAGCCCTTCCGGGCGCCGCGAGCCGGGCGCGACGTCGGCCTGCAGGAACTGCTGGTACGACTCGATCTGCGTCGTCAGCAGGTACGGCACGTCGAGGACCACGCGCCGCTTGGCGAAGCTCTTGCGGATGCGCTTTTTCTCGGTGAACGAGTACTGGGAAGCGGTGGCCATGAACACTCCGTGTCTTGCTCAGACAATTGAAACGCGGGCGCCGTCCGCGCGCGGGGCGGCGCAGGTCGGGGATCCGAAGGGCGAGGCAGTCGAACGGCAGGAGGGAGTCCGGCGGTGCGGACCTACCCGGAACGACTTTCCGGACATCGGGGCTCCGGAGAACGGGGTTTGCCGGCTTCGTGCAAGCCGGCAAACCGCGTTCCCGGCGAACGTGCGCGACGGCACGCACGAGCGGGACGCGCGAGCGCCCGGAGCCGCGCGCCCGCAGGGGCGGGCGGCGTCCGGGCGTCGCGAACGACTTTCGGTCAACGTTTACTTGATCTCGACTTTCGCGCCGGCATCGTCGAGCTGTTTCTTCAGCGCTTCGGCGTCGGCCTTGCTGATGCCTTCCTTGACCGCCTTCGGCGCGCCGTCGACCAGGTCCTTGGCCTCTTTCAGGCCCAGGCCCGTGGCGGCGCGCACGACCTTGATCACCTCGACCTTCTTCTCGCCGGCGGCGAGCAGCATCACGTTGAATTCGGTCTGCTCTTCGGCAGCCGGGGCCGCTGCCGCGGCCGGCGCTGCGGCGGCGACGGTGGCCGCCGCGGCCGACACGCCGAACTTGTCTTCCATCTGCTTGATCAGTTCGGACAGCTCGAGCACGGTCATGCCGGCGATCGCGTCGAGGATTTCGTCTTTGTTCAGTGCCATGTCGGTATCACTCCGTTCGATTCGGGATGGATTGCCTGGGATATGGGGAAGAGTCGGTGTTCCGGTTCGATCAGGCGCCCGCCTGCTCCTTCTGGTCGCGCACGGCGGCCAGGGTGCGGGCGAAACGGCCCGGCACCTCGTTGAGCGTGCGAACGAACTGGGCGATCGGCGCCTGCATCGTGCCGAGCAGCTTCGCCAGCAACTCGTCGCGGCTGGGCATCGACGCGAGTTGCTTCACGCCGTTCTCGTCGAGAACGGAGTTCGGCATCGCGCCCGCCTTCAGCTGCAGCTTGTCGTTGCTCCTGGCGAAGTCGTTCAGCACTTTCGCCGCCGACACCGGATCGCTGGAGAAGCCGTAGATGAGCGGCCCGACCATGCGGTCGGTCAGCCCCTCGAACGGCGTCCCGGCGACGGCGCGGCGTGCCAGCGTGTTCTTCAACACGCGCAGGTACACGCCCTGCCCCCGCGCCTGCTTTCGCAGCGCGGTGATCGCTCCGACTTCCAGACCTCGGTACTCGGCGACGACGATCGCCTGCGCCTTCGCCAGTTCGGCGGAGACCTCGGCGACGACGGTCGCTTTCGCTTCTCGGTTCAAAGCCATTGCATTTCCATAAATGCGGCGCTACGCGCCGTTACGAATTGGAGGGGAAGGGGGAAGGGTGATTCCCCCTTCTCCCTTCTCTCCCCAACGGCGTTCCGAGTCCGAGTCGTTCGAACCGGCCGTTGCCGACCGCTCCGTTGAAAACTCTCGCTTCGGGTTCCGCCATCTACGCAGGGGGCGGGCTTCGCTTCGCGCTTGCGCGCTCGCTTCGACTCGCGGATTAAGGCGTCGGGCCTTGCGGCCTTCGGCGCCCTGCGGTCTTTGACAACCCGCAGGCCGGTTGCCTTGCTTTGCGGGAGAACCCGCTCGACTCGGCGGCCGGCTCGCGGCCCAAAGTTCCTTCTGCGCGCGTTCAGGCAGCTGCGGCCGATGCCGCTGCCGAGGCGGCGGCGAACGATGCGACATCGACTTTCACGCCGATGCCCATCGTGCTCGACACCGCGACCTTGCGCAGGTAGATCCCTTTCGATGCGGCCGGCTTGGCACGGTTCAGTGCCTCGACCAGCGCGCGGATGTTCGATTCGAGCTGCTCGACGCCGAAGGACGCGCGGCCGATCGACGCGTGCACGATGCCGGCCTTGTCGGTGCGGTACTGCACCTGCCCGGCCTTTGCGTTCTTCACCGCGGTGACGACGTCGGGCGTGACGGTGCCGACCTTCGGGTTCGGCATCAGCCCGCGCGGACCGAGGATCTGGCCCAGCG
>CAYZYC010000241.1:0-2638 GCA_964481165.1 uncultured Limnobacter sp.
GAATGGCGCCTGCTACTTCGAGCGCTGCTGCGACTGGGTGTGGGGCGCGGATCCGCCCGCTCGTTCTCCGTCGATGTCGCGCTCGGTGTACAGCACCGCGGCCTGCACGCGCGATGCGAGGTTCAGTTTGCGCAGGATGTGCTGGACGTGGATCTTCACCGTCGTCTCGGCGATGTCGAGCGAACGTGCGATCACCTTGTTGCTCGCCCCTCGCGCGATGTGTCCGAGGATTTCACGCTCGCGCGGAGACAGCGTGTCGATCGGGTCGATCTCGGCGGGCGCCTTCGGTGCGCCGGCGTCGTCGACCGCGCGCAGTGCCTGGACCAGCTTGCCGGTCATCTCCGGGCTGACCACCGATTCGCCGCCGATCGTGCGACGGATCGCGTCGGCGAGCATGTCGCCGTCGATCGTCTTCAGCACGTAGCCCTGCGCCCCGGCGCGCAGTGCGGCCGACAGATCCCCCTCGTCCTCGCTCACCGTCAGCATCAGCACGCGCGCCGATGGCGCCGCTTCGCGCAACCCGGCGATCGAAGCGACGCCACTGACACCCGGCAGGTGGTTGTCCAGCAGGATCACCTCGGGCTGCAGTTCGCGCGCGCGACGCAGCGCTTCGCCGGCATCGGCGGCCTCGCCGACGACTTCGAGTCCGGCCTCGGACGCCAGCAGCGCTACGAGCCCCCGGCGAAACAGCGTGTGGTCGTCGACCACCAGAAGACGGATCGGAGCGTTCATGCCGGCTGCGGCTGCGACCGGGGTTGCGGCTGCGCATCCAGCGTGAGCGTCACGCAGGTTCCCTTGCCCGGTGCGGAATCGACCTGCACCTGTCCGCCGATGCGCATCGCACGCTCGCGCGCGATGCGCAGACCGACGTGCGTCTCGTCGGGCGATCCGTGACGCGGATCGAATCCGCAGCCGTCGTCGCGCACCTCGAAACGCCATGTCGGAGACTGCTCGACGCGCACCCAGACGTGTCGCGCGTCGGCATGCTTGCGCACGTTGGACAGCGCCTCCTGCACGATGTGCAGCGCCTGGATCTGCGCCGCCGGCGGCAGCGGCAGGCCGTGTCCCTCGATGCTCAACTGCGGATGCATGCCCGTCTGCAGTTCGAACTTCGACAGCGTCGTACGCAGCGCCGGCTCGATGTCCTCGGCATTGGCCCGGGTGCGGAAATGGACGAGCAGTTCGCGCACGTCGCTGTAGCTCTCGCGCACGCCTTCGTCGATCTCGCCTGCGGCTCGCGCGATCGCCGCGGCGTCGCCGCGCGCCGCGGCGTCGCGCAGCAGCTTCACCTGGATCTTCAGGAAGGCGAGCGACTGCGCGATCGAGTCGTGCAGCTCCTGCGCGAGCAGCGATCGTTCCTGCGCGACGGCATGCTCGACGTCGAGCGCGGCCGCACGGATCCCTTCCATCGCGGTTGCCAGATGGCTCGCCAGCGCTTCGAGCAGCGAACGGTCCTCGTCGGCGAGCTGGTGTTCTCGCTCGTAGAACAGGTCGATCTCGCCGAGCACTTTCTGGTGCAGCGTCACGGGTACGGACACCAGCGTGCGGTATCCCGCCGCCATGCAGTGCCCGAGACCCATGGCGGGCCCTGGACGGACCGGAACGACACGCACTCCGGCGCCGGCGTTCGCGTCCCCGCAGAGGCACGCGCCGGTGTCCACGCAGTGCTCGGCCTGCGCGAAGGTATCGGGAAGCCGGTCGCCTGCCAGCAGCAGATAGCGCTGATTGCCCTGGTCGGACCAGCGGATGACGGCCGCGTCGGCCTGCGCGATGGCACGCACTTTCGGAACGAAGCCGCGTGCGAGCTCGTCGAGCGTGTCGGCGGTGCCGATCAGCGCGCTCGCGTCGTACAGCGCGGCCAGGCGCTGTCGCTTCTGTTCGAGGCCGGCGGTCTTCTCGCGCACCTTCTCCTCGAGGTTCGCGTACAGCGCCTGCAGGTTCTCCGCCATCCGGTTGAAGCCCTCGGTGAGCTGGCCGAACTCGTCGCGCGAAGTCACTTCGATCCGTGCATCGAACTCGCCCTGCTCGACGCGGGCGAGGCCGCGCTGCAGCCGCGCCACCGGATCGACCACGTAGATGTAGCCCGTGTAGAGCAGCGCGACGGCACCGCCGATGGCCAGCGCCATCATCGCGAACTGGTACGAGTACAGGATCGCGGTCCATCGCGACAACCGGTTCTCGATCGATGCGACCAGCCCGTCGACTGCGTCGACGAAGTCGTCGACTCGCTCGATCGCGATGCCGGCCGGTTCGCGGCTCCAGTCGACGCGAAGCGATGCCCACTGCGCCTCGACTTCGGAGAATCGCTCGCGCGTCTCGTCGTTCCACGGCACGAAGAGCGGCCGGGCCGGGTCGCCGACGCGCAGCTTTTCCAGGCTCCGATCGAACTGCGCGAGTCGCGGCGAAAGGTCGCTCGACGGATCGCGTCGCACCTCGAGCGCCAGCCGGTACGACTGCATCCGCATGCGCCCGGCCTCGTTCACCGCCGCAGCGCCACCCTGCATTTCCCACGTGACCCAGAACGTCAGCGCGATCGACGCCAGCGCGAGCAACAGCATCGAGAAACCGAGGACGGCCAGCCGGGCCGCCAGACTCCAGCCGCTGGCATGCATGTCCGCACTGTAAGCGTGTGGCGCAG
>CAYZYC010000242.1:0-2580 GCA_964481165.1 uncultured Limnobacter sp.
TGAACCGGCGCATGTTCCGCGCCGGAATCTGCTCGATCCTGTCGCAGCTCGCGCGCGAGGACCGCGTAGCGGTCATCGAGGATCTCTCGGTCGAAGCGCCGAAGACGCGCCTGCTCGCCGACAAGATCAAGGCGATGGGGCTTGGGCTGAATGGCAGCTCGGTGCTCGTCATCACCGACAACATCGACGAGAACCTGTACCTGGCCTCGCGCAACCTGCCGCACGTGCTGGTGCTCGAGCCGCGTCACGCCGACCCGGTGTCGCTGGTGCAGTTCACCAAGGTTCTCATCACGCGCCCGGCGCTCGCCCGCGTGCAGGAGATGCTGGCATGAACCCCGAACGCCTGATGACGGTGCTGATCGCGCCGATCGTTTCCGAGAAGGCGACGATGCTCGCCGAGAAGAGGGAGCAGGTCGCATTCCGCGTGCTGCAGGATGCGTCGAAGGACGAGATCCGCGCGGCCGTCGAACTGCTCTTCAAGGTCCAGGTCGAGTCCGTGCAGGTGCTCAACCAGAAAGGCAAGCAGAAGCGCTTCGGCCGCTACATGGGCCGGCGGCGCAACGTGCGCAAGGCGTACGTCTGCCTGAAGCCGGGCCAGGAAATCAACTTCGCGGAGGCAATCTGACATGGCGGTCGTGAAAACGAAGCCGACCTCGCCGGGCCGCCGCGCGATGGTCAAGATCGTGACGCCGGGATTGCACAAGGGTCCGCCGCTGGCCGCGCTGGTCGAACCGAAGAAGCGCAGCTCCGGACGCAACAACCTGGGCCACATCACCACGCGTCACATGGGCGGTGGCCACAAGGCGCACTACCGGATCGTCGACTTCCGGCGCAACAAGGACAACATTCCGGCGAAGGTCGAGCGCCTGGAGTACGACCCGAACCGCAGCGCGCACCTGGCGCTGCTGTGCTACGCCGACGGCGAGCGCCGGTACATCCTCGCGCCGCGCGGAGTCACCGTCGGCACGGTGCTGATGAACGGCTCGGAAGCGCCGATCCGTCCGGGCAACACGTTGCCGATCCGGAACATTCCGGTCGGCTCGTCGATCCACTGCATCGAGATGCTCCCGGGCAAGGGCGCGCAGCTCGCCCGATCGGCCGGCGCATCGGTGCGCCTGCTGGCGCGCGAAGGCGCCTACGCGCAATTGCGGCTGCGCTCGGGCGAGATCCGCAAGGTGCACATCGAGTGCCGCGCGACGATCGGCGAAGTGGGCAACGAGGAACACAGCCTGCGCACGATCGGCAAGGCCGGCGCGAACCGCTGGCGCGGCATCCGCCCGACGGTGCGCGGCATTTCCATGAACCCGGTCGACCACCCGCACGGCGGGCGATCCAACGGCGGCGGCCATCCGGTGTCGCCATGGGGCGTTCCCACCAAGGGCTTCAAGACCCGCCGCAACAAGCGCACCGATTCGATGATCGTGCAGCGCCGCGGCCGCAAGTAACCGGCGAGTAGCGAGTAACCCATGGCACGTTCCGTAAAGAAAGGGCCGTTCGTCGATGCCCATCTGATGAAGAAGATCGACGCCGCGCTGGCCACCAAGGACAAGAAGCCGATTCGCACGTGGTCGCGCCGCTCGACGATCGTTCCCGAGTTCATCGGGCTCACGATCGCGGTGCACAACGGCAAGCAGCACGTTCCCGTCTACGTCAACGAGAACATGGTCGGCCACAAGCTCGGCGAATTCGCGCTCACGCGCACGTTCAAGGGCCACGCCGCCGACCGCAAGTCGTCGATGAAGCGCTGAGGACACACACCATGGAAACCCGGGCCATTTTGAGGGGCGTGCACCTGTCGGCACAGAAGGGTCGGCTGGTGGCCGACCTGGTTCGCGGCAAGCCGGTCGAGCAGGCGCTGAACATCCTCGCGTTCTCGCCGAAGAAGGCCGCGCACATCGTGCGCAAGGTGCTCGAGTCGGCGATCGCCAACGCCGAGCACAACGACGGCGCCGACGTCGATGAATTGAAGGTCACGACGATCCACGTGGAGAAAGCCGCGTCGCTGCGCCGCTTCGACGCGCGCGCGAAGGGTCGCGGGGTGCGCATCGAGAAGCAGACCTGCCACATCTTCGTGACCGTCGGCGACAAGTGAGCGCCCGAGGCTTCTAAGGAAAGACATGGGACAGAAGATTCATCCGACCGGTTTCCGCCTGGCAGTCAGCAAGAACTGGTCGTCGCGCTGGTACGCCACCGGCGATCAGTACGCGAACACGCTCAACGACGACATCAAGGTGCGCGAGTACCTGCGTCGCAAGCTGCGCAGCGCGTCGGTCAGCCGCGTGCTGATCGAGCGCCCGGCGAAGAACGCGCGCATCACGATCTACTCGGCGCGCCCCGGGGTCGTCATCGGCAAGAAGGGCGAGGACATCGAACTGCTGAAGGTCGACCTGCAGCGCCTGATGGGCGTGCCGGTGCACGTGAACATCGAGGAAATCCGCAAGCCCGAGATCGACGCGCAGCTGATCGCCGATTCGATCACGCAGCAGCTCGAGAAACGGATCATGTTCCGCCGCGCGATGAAGCGCGCGATGCAGAACGCGATGCGCCTGGGCGCGCAGGGCATCAAGATCATGAGCTCGG
>CAYZYC010000243.1:0-2578 GCA_964481165.1 uncultured Limnobacter sp.
GGGCATTTTCGGTTGCAGCACGCGTTCCCCGGGGCAAAACGCCCGGAAAACTGGCGAAAGCGAACGCGACGCGCGCTGGGCTTCCGACGCAGGGATCGCCCCGCCTCCGATCTCGCCGGGCAACCGCGTCGACGCCGCGTGGTCCCGCCGCATCTTCATTTGACACCGCACAGCGGCATTGGCACTCTAGCGCCAGCCGTAAAGCCGCTGCGGGAGAGATCGCGCGGACACGTTTTCCTCGCGGAGAACCGGGTCCGGCGCGGCGCCGAAGGTGTATCGCCCCGCAAACTCTCAGGCAAAAGGACTGCAGCGGTTCGGCTCTCTGGAGAGAAGGTTGCATCGCATCCGGCGCGGGTGCGAAAGCGCCTCGCCGAAGGAAACAGGCGCAGCCGTTCGCGGCGACGCTGAATGTCTCAGGCAAACGGACAGAGGGGGTTCCGATTCACACGCCTGCGGAGCCCAGCTTGGACAATCCTTCCGACCTTCGTTACACGTCGTCGCATGAATGGCTCCGCAAGGAGGCCGACGGCACGTTCACCGTAGGCATCACGTTCCACGCGCAGGACGCGCTCGGCGAGCTCGTGTACGTCGAACTTCCCGAACCGGGCCGCAGCGTCGCGCAGGGCGAAGCCTGCGTCGTCGTCGAATCGACGAAGGCAGCCTCCGACGTCTACGCGCCGGTCGACGGCGAAATCGTCGCGGTCAACGAGACGCTCGCCGATGCGCCGCAGACGGTCAACGAGGCGCCGTTCGCGGCGGGGTGGCTGTTCCGGATGCGCGCTTCGCAGCCGGAACAGTTCGACGCGTTGCTGACCGCCGACGCGTACACCGCCGGACCCGGCGCCGACTGAAGCGGCGCCGACCGAAAACACGGGCCCCATCAGGCCGCTCGTGCGCAGTACCCAGGAGGACACGCAGCAGCGCGTGCTCCCCGACTTCCCGATGCTGGAAACCCATTCGATGAATCCTTCCGAGTTCCTCGGCACCGACATCCGTGCGCTGTTCGGCGACGACGAGTTCCACGAGCGGCACATCGGCCCCGGCCCCGCGCAGCAGGCGGCGATGCTCGAGGCGCTCGGCTTCGCTTCGCGCGACGAACTGGTGCGGGCGACGGTGCCGCCTGCGATCCTGCTCGAGACACCGCTCGGGCTCGAAGCTCCGGTCGGCGAAGCGCAGGCGCTGTCGGAGCTGCGCGCGCTCGCCGAACGCAACGAGATCTGGCGCAGCTACATCGGCGCCGGTTACCACGGAACGATCACGCCGGAGCCGATCCGCCGCAATGTGCTCGAGAACCCCGGGTGGTACACCGCGTACACGCCGTACCAGGCCGAGATCTCGCAGGGGCGCCTGGAGGCGCTGCTGAACTTCCAGCAGATGGTGATCGACCTGGCCGGGTTGCCGGTGGCCAGCGCGTCGCTGCTCGACGAATCGACCGCTGCGGCCGAAGCGATGGCGATGGCCCGCCGCGCATCGAAGTCGAGATCGCAGCGGTATTTCGTCGATGCGGGGACGCATCCGCAGGTTCGTGCGGTGCTGCGCACGCGTGCCGCGTGGCTCGGCATCGAGATCGTCGCCGGCGATGCCGACGAACTGCTCGATCGCGCAGGCGATTGCTTCGGCGCGCATCTGCAGACGCCCGACACCTTCGGCCGCCTGCGCGACTTCTCCGCGCCGATCGCGGCGCTGCACGCAGCCGGCGCCCGCGCGACGATCGGTTGCGATCCGCTCGCGTTGCTGCTGGTGAAGTCTCCGGCAGCGATGGGCGCCGACATCGCGATCGGGTCGGCGCAGCGTTTCGGCGTTCCGCTCGGCTACGGCGGCCCGCATGCGGCGTTCATGTCGGCACGCGAAGACCTGTTGCGCACGATGCCCGGGCGGATCATCGGCGTGTCGAAGGACGCGGCCGGCCGCCCCGCGCTGCGCATGGCGCTGCAGACCCGCGAACAGCACATCCGGCGCGAAAAGGCGACGAGCAACATCTGCACCGCGCAGGCACTGCTCGCCAACATGGCGAGCTTCTACGCCGTCTGGCACGGCCCGCAGGGGCTGCTTCGCATCGCGCTGCGCGTGAACGCGCTCGCGCGGCTGCTCGCGCGCGCACTCGAAGGCCCGCCCGGAGCGGAAGGCGGACCCGGAGCGGGGCTGCGTCCGGTGCACGCGGCGTATTTCGATACGCTCGTCTTCGACACGGGCGGGCAGGCAGCGGCGGTGCGCGAACGCGCACGCCAACGGCGCATCAACCTGCGCGACTACGATGCCGAAGGCGGCATCGAGGGCCGCTTCGGCGCGAGCCTCGACGAGACGACGACGCTGGCCGACGTCGCCGACCTGGTCGCCGTATTGGGCGGCGCGGACATCGACCGCGCGCGGCTCGATTCGCTCGCTGCGTCGCTGCCGATCGAACCCGCGTCGATCGCCCCGGAGATGCGGCGCAGCGAAGCGGTGTTGACGCATCCGGTGTTCCACCGGCACCGCAGCGAAACGCGGTTCATGCGGTACCTGAAGAAGCTGGAGAATCGCGACCTGTCGCTCGTGCACTCGATGATTCCGCTCGGCTCGTGCACGATGAAGCTGAACG
>CAYZYC010000244.1:0-2554 GCA_964481165.1 uncultured Limnobacter sp.
GGGTCCTGCCGGCGGCTCGTTCGGCCGCGGTGCGCGGCATTCCGCTCGCCGTCGTCGAATCCGGGCGCGAAGGGCAGCGGCTGGTCGACCTGGCACTGCGTCGCACGCACTGGCGCCGCGACGATCTCGGCCGGCTGGTCGAACTCGTGACTGCGCACGAAGGCACCCGCCGTTACCGCCACGACGGCTTCGGCCGGCTCGCGCGAATCGAGCACGCCGACGGCAGCGTCGACGCGCGCGAATACGACGGGTCGGGACGGATCCTGCGACGCGTGCAGACGCTTGCCGACGAACGCGTCGAGACCAGATACGTCTTCCTGGGCACGCAGCTCGTTTCGGTGCAACACCCCGAGGCGTTGTCGTACGCGCGGTACGACGACGAAGGCCGGGTGATCGAACTGCTGCACCGGCGTGCCGGCCGCTTCCACGCGCGCGGTTTCTCCTACGACGAGCGGGGACGGCTCGCCGAGGAACGCCTGCCCGACGGCTCGAGGCTCGCGCACCTGCACGATGCACGCGGCGTATCGCGTGGCCTCGACCTGATCGGCCCGACGCAGACGTCGGCGCGTCCGCTCGTTCGCCGCGTCGCAACGAAGGACGGCGTGCAGACCACGCTGGCGCTGGGAAACGGAGTCCGCTACGAGCAGCGCGACGACGCCTCGGGGCTTCCGCTGTCGATGCGCTGGCTGCCGGGCGCGAAGGACGGCGACCAGGCGACGGCGGCGCCGCTCGCGTTCCGCGAGTTGCGATGGCATCCGGCGGGAGTGCCGACGTCGATCACGCACGAGAACGGCGAGGACCGCTACGGCTACGACCGGCTGGGCCGCCTGATCGTGCGCGAACGGCACGTCGATGCGGAGGCCGGCGCGGGACCGCGGCACGTCGAATATTTCGCTGTCGGCGCGCTCGGCGAACGGATCGGCGCCCGCCGACGCGACGGCAGCGAATCGACGGCGCCCGCCGTCGCGCGCGACGCGGCGGGCCGCCCACGGAGTGTCCGCGCAGGCGCGCTGCGCTACGGCGCACAGCGTCGCATCGTCGAAGTCGCGGCCGAAGCGGGGACGGTGCGTTACCGGTACGACGCTTTCGGCCAGCGTGTGTCGAAGGCGGTTTCGTCGGATGCCGGGTCGCAGAGCCGCGGATTCCTGTACCACGACCATCGCGTCGTCGCGGAGACGGCCGACGACGGTCGGCTGCAGCGGCAGTACCTGTACTGGAACCGCCGCCCGATCGCGGTGCTCGATCACGGCGGCAGGCACGATGCGCTGACCTGGCTGCACACCGATCATCTCGGAACGCCGATCGCGGCGAGCGACGAATCGGGGCGTGTCGTCTGGCGCGGAGACTACGACGCATACGGCGCCATGGCAGGGGAAGAGGGCGGCTTCGTGCAACCGCTGCGTCGATCGGGCCAGTACTTCGATTCGGAAACCGGGCTGCACGACAACGTGTTGCGCACCTACGATCCCGACGCGGGCGCCTATCTCGAACCCGACCCGCTCGGGCTCGCGGCCGGATTCGACGCATACCTGTATGCCGACGGCAATCCGCTGGTGGCGAGCGACCCGCTCGGGCTGATCCTGTTCGCGTTCGACGGAACGAGCCACGGCCCCACCGGTCGCGACGGCGAGGACGTCTCGAACGTGCGCAAGTTCTTCGAGGCGTACGAGGATCCGGACAAGTGGTACATGGCAGGCGTCGGGCACGACGACGCTGCGAGCGGCATCGCCGCGTCGGCGCTCGACCGGGTCGAGGCGGCGACGGCGCGTGCGCGGGTGGACTGGATGCTCGGCGTCCTCGACGGCTTCCTCGGCGATGCGTGGATCGGCAAGGTCGCACCGATCGACGTCGTCGGCTTCTCGCGCGGCGCGGCGATGGCACGCGACTTCGTCAACGGCGTCTCGCAGATGATCGATTCGGGACACTTCCGCAACCGCGGCGTCTGCGTCGACCTCCGGTTCCTCGGCCTGTGGGACACGATCGCCCAGTTCGGGCTGCTCGGCAGCGCCAACGACCGGTGGAGACTCGCGATCCCGTCGGCCGTGCGCGCGACCTTCCACGCGGTCGCGCTGAACGAACATCGGTCGCTGTTCCCGCTCGAGTCCGCACTCGGCAGCGGTGCGTGGGTCGTCGAGCGCGGTTTCGTCGGCGATCACGCCGACGTCGGCGGCGGAAACTCCGAGAGCGACCTGTCGGACGTTTCGCTCGTCTGGATCTCGACGATGGCCCGAACGCTCGGCCTGCCGATCGCAGAGCCGTCGATCGCCGATCGCCACGTCACCGACCCGAGAGTGCACGGTCGCGACTACCTGGGCTCCGGCGATCGCGACGTGCACCGCCGCGACGCAGCAGGTCGCATCGTGCGCGAAACCCCGATGCGCCGGACGGCGGTCGGCGGCATGAGCTGGCGCGAAAGCCTGCGTTTTCTCGTTCCGTATCCGCGGCGCGGAATCGACGCGTCGGGGCAACCGTCGATCGTCGCGCGCGTGGACATGGACGCGTACGCCGCGTGGTTGAAGGTCTCGTACGGGATCGACATCCTGCACTGAGGTGT
>CAYZYC010000245.1:0-2537 GCA_964481165.1 uncultured Limnobacter sp.
TGAGCAGCAGCTCGTTCGGTCCTTCCCAGCCATCGGCCGTCGAGAACGCGCCGAGGCGCTGCTCGATCTCGGCCCATGCGGCCTGCTCGGCAGCCTCCGGCAGCCGGCCGAGAATCTGCTGGATCGGACTGGCCGAGCTGCGCACGAAGTCGAGGTACGCACGCGCCGAAGGCAGGCGGAACGGTGCGTCGATCGCCGTCGTGGCCACCGAGCCGAACCCGGCTTCGCGGAACATCTCGTCGACCAGGCCCGGCTTGCCGAGGCTCGGCAGCCCTCCCGGTTCCCACGGGTCGCGCATCGGCAGCCCCGCGTGTCGCATCGCCGTCGACATCAGGATGCCGATGCAGGGGTTTCGGTCCGGCCGCGAGAATACGAGCGTGCAGGCGATCCCGCCCGGGCGCGTCGCGCGGTGCATCTCGCGCAGCGCGGCCAGCGGGTCGCGAAAGAGCATCAGCCCGAGCCGGCACAGGGCGGCATCGAAGGATTCGTCGTCGACCGGGAGCTTCGTCGCATCGGCTTCGCGCAATGCCACGTTGCGCAGCCCGGCGCCGTCGACGTTCGCCCGGGCAAGCCGCAGGATCGCCGGCGAGAAGTCGGTCGCAAGGACGGAGCCCGAAGGCCCGACGCGTCGTGCGATGTCGATCGTCTGGTCGCCGGCTCCGGCGGCGACGTCGAGCACGCGGGCGCCGGGGCGCACGCCGGCAGCGTCGAGCATCGCATCGGTCGCTTCGCGCAGCCAGGCGCGGATCATCGGCCCGTGCGCGTTCCAGCCGTCGGCGGAGCGCTCCCACTGCTCGCGCGCGGCGGCGGTGAAGCGGGCGTTGTCGGCCGCGGGCCCGGATTCGGTCGAACGAGCGAGTTCGGCGGAGCGGTCGGAGACGGCAGGGCGCGAGGCTTCGGCCCGGCGCGAGGATTCGGCGGCGGCTGCATTCGGCATGGCGTGCTCTCCCGATGGCGTGAACGAGGCGATTCCAGTCTAGGCAGCCGGATCTCGTCTCGTAAGGCGCGCCATTGCATAATCGGGCCGCGGAAATGCGGGGGACCACGGTGTTCGACTGGAACGACCTCAGGTACTTCGTCGCAGTCGCCCGCGAAGGCAGCACGATGGCCGCGGCGCGTGCGCTCGCCGTCGACCAGTCGACGGTGCAACGCCGGCTCGTCGCATTGGAGCGGTCGATCGGCTATCCGCTCGTGCGTCGGCAATCGACCGGATACCGCCTGACCGCTTTCGGCGAAAGGCTGCTGCCCGAGGCGCAGCGCGTGGAAGATGCAGCGCTCGCTCTGCATCGGCGCATCGAGGCGTTTCGCCGCGAGCTCGCCGGCGTCGTACGCGTCACCTGCCCGGAGCCGATCGTCTTCCGGATCGCCAGCGCGGGAGTGATCGACCGGTTCCGCGAGCGCTATCCGGACATCGAAGTGCAATTCATGATGAGCGACAAGTACCTCGATCTCGAGCGCGGCGACGCCGACGTCGCATTGCGCTCGGGCGACACGGTCGACGGCACGCTGGTCGCTCGCAAGATCGGCGACTCGCTGTGGGCCGTCTACGCGAGCCGCCGCTACATCGAGTTGCACGGGCAGCCCGCGCGCATCGAGGACCTCGAGCAGCACGCGCTGATCGGATTCGACGAGGCGCTGGCCGGACATCGCGCCGCGCTGTGGCTGCGCGAGGTCGCGCCGAACGCGCGCTTCGTCGCGCGCAACGACAGCGTGCTCGGACTGCTGCACGCTGCGCGCTCGGGCATCGGCATCTCGGCGCTGCCCACTGCGCTGGGCGACTCCGATCCCGATCTCGTTCGCGTGCTCGGCCCGGTTTCCGCGCTGTCGCGCGCCTGGCGCGTATTGACCACGCAGGAGCTGCGCCACACGCCGCGCGTGGCGGCGTTCTTCGATTTCATGGTCGAGGAAACCGACCGGCTGCGCGAGGTGCTGACCGGGTGACGAGCGGCGAAGCGCCCCGCCTGATCCGGGTGCGCAGCGGCACCACGGCCGAACGTGGAATGACCACGGCCGCGGGAACCAGGTTTGCGATTTCTTTCGTGACGACGAGTGCATCATGAGGCGACGCCGGCACCTTGTTCGTTTCCTCGCCGCCGGCGCCGCTGCGTGCGCCGCGCCGATGTGCGCCTGGCCGGCGGACGCCGCGGGCGCCATGCGCCGGACGATCGGCGGCACGCAACAGGACTTCGCAATGCACCGCAAACCCGTTCCCTCGAGCGCAGGCGATTCGCTTCCCGTCGTGGGCTGCGGCACGTGGATCAACTTCGACGTCGCGCCGGGCAGCGCCGAGTACGGGCGGCTGCGCGAAGTGCTGCTCGCGCTCTTCGAAGCCGGCGGAGCGGTGGTCGACAGCTCGCCGATGTACGGGCGCGCCGAGGACGTGACGGGACGGCTGCTCGACGAGACCGGCTCGCGCGAGCGTGCCTTCGTGGCGACGAAGGTGTGGACCTCGGGCCGGCAGGCCGGCATTCGCCAGATGGAAGATTCGTTCCGGCTGCTCCGCACGAAGACGATCGACCTGATGCAGGTGCACAACC